>NZ_CP136921.1:3065000-3409871 GCF_033100095.1 Diaphorobacter limosus
ACTGGGGCGGTCTCCTCCCAAAGCGTAACGGAGGAGTTCGAAGGTACGCTAGTTACGGTCGGACATCGTGACGATAGTGCAATGGCATAAGCGTGCTTAACTGCGAGACTGACAAGTCGAGCAGATGCGAAAGCAGGACATAGTGATCCGGTGGTTCTGTATGGAAGGGCCATCGCTCAACGGATAAAAGGTACTCTGGGGATAACAGGCTGATACCGCCCAAGAGTTCATATCGACGGCGGTGTTTGGCACCTCGATGTCGGCTCATCTCATCCTGGGGCTGTAGTCGGTCCCAAGGGTATGGCTGTTCGCCATTTAAAGAGGTACGTGAGCTGGGTTTAAAACGTCGTGAGACAGTTTTGTCCCTATCTTCCGTGGGCGCTGCAGATTTGAGGAAGCCTGCTCCTAGTACGAGAGGATGGAGTGGACACACCTCTGGTGTATCGGTTGTCACGCCAGTGGCATTGCCGAGTAGCTAAGTGTGGAAGAGATAACCGCTGAAAGCATCTAAGCGGGAAACTCGTTTCAAGATGAGATCTGCCGGGGCCTTGAGCCCCCTGAAGGGTCGTTGTAGACCACGACGTTGATAGGCTGGGTGTGGAAGTGCAGCAATGCATTAAGCTAACCAGTACTAATTGCCCGTGCGGCTTGACCCTATAACTTTGATTGCTCCAACACGAGCAAAGACTGTTATGCCAAGTACGCAATCAAATACACACCTGATTCCAAACTCTATGAATTCGCCGTGCAGACCAACAACCTGCACAGCACCCAGTTATGCCTGATGACCATAGCAAGTCGGTCCCACTCCTTCCCATCCCGAACAGGACAGTGAAACGACTTCGCGCCGATGATAGTGCGGATCCCCGTGTGAAAGTAGGTCATCGTCAGGCTATTACAGCCCAAACCGCCCTCCCACTTACATAGTGGGAGGGCGTTTTGCTTTGGGGGCCATAGAAATCGCAAGCAGGGGTTTTATTGCGCGGGTTTCATTCAACCAAGCATTCACCATCCACAAACACACGCATTTCGCCCGACTGGAAGGCCGTCCATTCCTCGTTGGTGGTCAGTGGGGCGGTGACGACCACGGCGACCTTGTCCTTGGGCGTGGTGAGAGCAGAAAAATCCACCCGCATGTCTTCGTCACATAGCTGGGCTTGCGAGAATGGATGGCGGCGCTCGATGTAGTACAGACTCGTCGAGGCATGCGCCCACAAGGCCTGCCCGTTGGAGAGCAGGAAGTTGAAAGTTCCGTGTGGCGCAATGCGGGCGGCCAGTTCGCGTAGCGTGAGCGTGAGCTCTTCTATGCGCGGCATGCCGGCGTGGGATTTGGACAACTCCTGCATCAGCCAGCAAAACACATGCTCGCTGTCGGTGCTACCCACAGGGTGAAAGTGGGTGTGCAGGCGGGGTCTGAAGTCCTTCAGGTCGCCGTTGTGGGCGAATACCCAGTAGCGGCCCCATAGTTCGCGCACAAAGGGGTGACAGTTTTCCAGGCTGACCACGCCCTGGGTCGCCTTGCGGATATGGGCGATGACGTTGCGGCTCTTGATGGGGTAGCGCCGGATCAACTCAGCCACCGGTGAGTCTATGGCCCGCTCATGATCGACGAAGTGGCGCAGACCGCGGCCCTCGAAGAAGGCGATGCCCCAGCCGTCGGTATGGTCTGCTGTCCCGCCAGCACGCTGTGCAAACCCCGTGAAGCTGAAGGTCACGTCGGTTGGAGTGTTGGCATTCATGCCGAGCAGCTGGCACATGGGTGGCGCTAGCTTATTGCCGATCGAGCCAGAGCTTGCCGCCCGTGGCCCAGTTTTCGCGCTTCACGTCGGTGATCAATATGTCCACTGAATCGGGCGATCCGCCCAGGATTTCGACCGAGACACGGGTGATTTCCTCAGCTAACAGACGTTTTTGCTCGACGGTGCGGCCTTCCAGCATCTCGATGTGATACGTGGGCATGGTTGTTCTCCAAAAAAGGGCCTTGATCATATCGGCAGCGATTGCTGCATGGGCGGTAGCGGGCGTGCGCATTCGGGGCAGATGCAGGCGAGGCCGCGACGCTCTGGCGGTAGTTGCTGCAATGCGGCAGGCGCCACCGGTTGCGTCATGCACCAGCATCGTGTCGCGGGTAGGCCGGCGACCATGGCGCATTGGTTGGACTGGCCGCACAGGGGGCAGTCACTGTTGGATTCAGGCATGACCGCAGTGTAAAAGCACAACGGCACCCTTGGGTGCCGCTGTTGTCAAAATACGCTGGTTGCACTTATGTATCAAGCGCAGACAGCTATATTAAATGAAGCATCAGGCAGCGGCCTTGACCTTGAGGCGCCAGGCGTGCAGCAGCGGTTCGGTGTAGCCGCTGGGTTGCTCCACACCCTTGAACACCAGCTCGCACGCAGCCTGGTAGGCCATGGACTGGTCAAAGCGACCATGCATGCGCTGGTACAACGGATCCCCGCTGTTTTGTTGATCCACCTTGGCGGCCATGCGCTCCAAGGTGGCACGCACCTGGCCTTCGCTGACGATGCCGTGCAGCAGCCAGTTGGCCACATGCTGGCTGCTGATGCGCAGCGTGGCGCGGTCTTCCATCAGGCCGATGTCGTTGATGTCTGGCACCTTGGAGCAGCCCACGCCCTGATCCACCCAGCGCACCACGTAACCCAGGATGCCCTGGATGTTGTTGTCCAGCTCCTGCTGCTTTTCTTCCGTACTCCAATTCGGGTTGCTGGAGACAGGCACGGTCAGCAGGCCGGTGAGCAGGTTGTCGCGTTCGGCATCGGCATCGGTCTTTTCCAGCTGGATTTGGATGTCCGACACCTTGACCTGGTGGTAATGCAGGGCGTGCAAGGTGGCGCCGGTGGGGCTCGGGACCCAGGCGGTGTTGGCTCCGGCTTTCGGGTGGGCAATTTTTTGCTCCAGCATGGCCTTCATCAGATCGGGCATGGCCCACATACCCTTGCCGATCTGCGCCTTGCCGCGCAGCCCCATGCCCAGGCCGACGAGCACATTGCTTTTTTCGTAGGCCTGGATCCAGGCGCTGGTCTTCATGTCGCCCTTGCGGATCATGGGGCCGGCCTGCATGGCGGTGTGCATTTCGTCGCCCGTGCGATCCAGGAAGCCGGTATTGATGAAGGCCACGCGCGCCGGAGCGGCGGCGATGCAGGCCTTCAGGTTGACCGACGTTCGTCGCTCCTCATCCATGATCCCCAGTTTGACGGTGTTCTCGGCCAGGCCCAGCAGTTGCTCGACGCGGCCGAACAATTCGTTGGCGAAGCCCACTTCAGCGGGACCGTGCATTTTGGGCTTGACGATGTAGACGCTGCCGGTGCGCGAGTTCTTGATGCCTGCCGTGGCAAGCCCCTTCAAATCATGGAGGGCAATGGCCGTGGTGACGACGGCGTCCATGATGCCCTCGGGAATCTCGCGCCCTTCCTTGCCCCAAAGAATGGAAGGATTTGTCATCAAATGGCCGACGTTGCGCACAAAAAGCAGCGAGCGGCCATGTAGCTTCACGCTCTTGCCGTCGCCGGCCAGATATTCGCGGTCGGGGTTCAGGCCGCGGGTCAGCTGCTTGCCGCCCTTGTCGAAGGTTTCCGTCAGCGTTCCTTTCAGGATGCCCAGCCAGTTGCTGTAACCCAGCACCTTGTCGTCAGCATCCACGGCAGCCACCGAGTCTTCCAGGTCCAGGATGGTGGACAGCGCCGATTCCAGCACGATGTCGGCCACGCCGGCGGCATCGCTCTTGCCGATGGCGGTATTCTTGTCGATCTGAATATCGATATGCAGGCCGTTGTTCACCAGCAGCACGGATGCAGGCGCACCGGCGTCGCCCTGGTAGCCGACAAACTGCGCTGCGTCCTTCAGGCCGGTGGCTGTGCCACCCTTGAGCGTGACAGCCAGCTTACCGTCTGCGACCGTATAGGCGATGGCATCACGGTGCGAGCCAGCGCCCAGAGGGGCAGCCTGATCGAGGAAGTTGCGCGCAAATTCGATGACTTTGGCACCACGAACCGGGTTGTAGCCCTTGCCCTTCTCGGCGCCGCCCTCTTCGTCGATGACGTCCGTGCCGTACAGGGCGTCATACAGCGAACCCCAGCGCGCATTTGCGGCATTGAGTGCGTAGCGCGCATTCAGGATGGGCACCACCAGCTGGGGGCCGGCCTGGATGGCTAGCTCGGCGTCCACGTTGGCCGTGCTGGCCTTGGCTCCCTGGGGTGGCTCGACCAGATAGCCAATGCGCGAGAGAAAAGCGCGGTATGCCGCCATGTCCGAGATGGGGCCTGGATTGGCCTTGTGCCAGGTGTCCAGCTCTTTTTGCAGGCGATCGCGCTCGGCCAGCAAGGCGGCGTTTTTTGGCGCCAGATCGGCGACGATGGCGTCGAAACCCTGCCAAAAAGCGGCGGGATCGACCCCTGTGCCGGGCAACACCTGCTGGTTGATGAAGCTGTGCAGCTCATTGGCTACCTGCAGGCCATGGACTTGGGTACGTGCGGTCATGAGAATCCCCTGACAATGATTGACGACGTTCGGTGCTTGTAGCCCCGAGCCTTGCACAGCACTGTATTGGAAATATTTGCATTAATAAACTGCGTGAATATCTCTTAACCAATGACTTTTTTGTAAAAATAGACCGCGCATACGCGGGTTTTTCGTCTTGTATGAATGCTACTAAAATTATAGTATTCTGCGCTTATCAGTCCTTCGCGTAAGCCTGATTGGAGCCCGATACATGGACAAACTCAAGGCATTCGAGTCTTTCGTCTCCGTGGCTACCAAGGGCAGCCTGACAGCTGCTGCCAGGGCCGAGGGCGTGGCGCCCGCCATCATGGGGCGGCGCCTGGATGCGCTGGAAGAGCATCTGGGTGTCAAGCTCCTGGTGCGTACCACGCGGCGCATCAGCCTGACGCACGAAGGCAGCGCCTTTTTGGAGGACTGCCAGCGCGTGCTGGCCGATGTAGCCAATGCCGAGGCCAGCGTCTCGGCGGGTGGGGTCAGGGCCACGGGGCATTTGCGCATCACGGCGCCGGCTGGTTTTGGCCGGCGCCATGTCGCACCGTTGGTGCCACGGTTTCATGACCTGCATCCCGAGGTGACGATTTCCCTCAATTTGAGTGACCGTGTGGTGGATCTGGCCGGTGAGGGTTACGACTGCGCCGTGCGCGTGGGCGATCTGCCGGATTCGTCCCTGGTCAGCGTGCGCATGGCCGACAATCGACGCCTGTGCGTCGCCACACCGCGGTATCTGCAGCGCCACGGCACGCCCATGCACCCGGGTGAGCTGGCCCAGCACGACTGCCTGACCCTGTCCAGCGATGCCTCGCAGACCCGTGGCTGGGCGTTTCGTGTGCCGGTGGAAGGTGGCGGCGGCGCCACCGAGGTTGTGCACCTGAAGCCCGGCGGGCCGCTCGACTGTTCGGATGGACAAGTGCTGCACGACTGGTGCCTGGGCGGCTGGGGCATAGCCTGGCGCAGCACCTGGGAGGTTGAGGCCGAGATCGCCGCCGGCCGTCTGGTGGCGGTGCTGGAGGATTTCGCCGCCCCGCCCAATGGCATCTACGTGGTCTTTCCCCAGCGCAAGCACCTGCCTCTGCGGGTGCGGCTGTGGATCGAATACCTCAAGCACCATTACGCGCAGACCGAATTCTGGGGCCGGCCAGCCGGCAGCCTTTGACGCATTGATGAAAGGAAGTTTGTGATCACCGAAGCCTTGCTGGCCTACGCCCACATCATGGCGTTCTTGATGCTGGCCACCTTTATGACCAGCGAGACCGCGCTGTGCCGCCAGGACTGGATCAATCCTGCCGTCGTGCGGCGCCTGGTCTGGGTGAATCTGTTGACCCTGGTGTCCGGCGCGCTGGTGCTGGCCACCGGGCTGGCGCGCATCGCCTGGGGCGTCAAGGGCAGTGCCTGGTACTGGGGTCAGCCGCTGTTGCACGCCAAGATCACGCTGCTGGTGATGATGCTGGGCCTGGCCCTGCTGGCGCGGCGGCGTTACCTGCGCTGGCGCCAGACGCTGGACACGCAGGGCAGCCTGCCGGCCGAGTCCGATCTGCGCGGTACGCGCCGCCTGGTCATGTGGGCCGCGCACCTGATGGTGTTGGTGCCTCTGTTGGCGGTGTTCCTGGCGCGGGGTGTTGGCACGCGATAAGCAAAAACCCGTGGGCCGGCAAGCGGCGCACGGGGTGGCGGGTGTCGGCAGTGCGGTTCAGGCAGGCTTGTTGCTCAGGCATTCCTTCATGAAGGCCTTGCGCTCGTCACCCTTGAGGTTCTTGGTCTTGGCGTCGGCGTTGCAGGACTTCATCTTGTCCTGCTGCTTGGCCTGCTTGTCGGCGGACAGGCAGTCCTTCATGAAGGCCTTGCGCTCGTCGCCCTTGAGGTTCTTGGCGCCGGCGTCGGCATTGCATGTCTTCATCTTGCTTTGCTGGGCCGTGGGAGCCTTGGCAGGGGCAGCGGCGCCTGCGGCTGGGGCATCGGCTGCCTGGGCGGCGAACGAAAGGGCAAGACCGGCGGCGGCCAGCAGGGAAAGCAGCTTCTTCATGTAACGCTCCTCCAATGGTGGATAGTGATGGGCCCGCCGGACGCGCTGTGCCATGCGGGGCACCCAGCATAACGCCCGGATGGTGCGCCGCGATGACGGGGCGACCCGTAGAATCCGCCCCCATGCTCTCTGTCAAACAGGAATTGCTCGCGGCGCTGGCCGGCGAGCTGGAAAAACTCTCGCCAGGCGCGGGCGTCCGGGCCGCCTTTGAAAACCCCAAGCTCGCCGCCCATGGCGACCTGGCCTGCACGGCCGCCATGCAGCTGGCCAAGCCGCTCAAGGCCAATCCGCGTGCGCTGGGTGAACAATTGCAAACCGCTTTGCTGGCGACCCCCGCGTTTCAGCAGTGGGTGGACGCCATCGAGATCGCCGGCCCCGGCTTCTTGAACATTCGCTTGAAGCCGGCTGCCAGGCAGCAGGTGGTGCATGAGGTGCTCACGCAGGGTGCCCGGTTCGGCTATCAGGCCCAACGCGGTGAAAAAATCCTGGTCGAGTTCGTCTCCGCCAACCCGACGGGGCCGCTGCATGTGGGCCATGGCCGCCAGGCGGCCCTGGGCGACGCGATCTGCAACCTCTACGCCACCCAGGGCTGGGCTGTGCACCGCGAGTTCTATTACAACGACGCCGGCGTGCAGATCGACACCCTGACCAGGAGCACACAGTTGCGCGCACAAGGGCTCAAGCCCGGTGATGCCGGCTGGCCCGAGGCCGCCTATAACGGCGACTACATCCAGGACATTGCCCAGGCCTTTCTGGCCAGGAGCACGGTACAGGCCGACGACCGCAGCTTCACGGCCAATGGCGACGTACAGGACTACGACAACGTGCGCCAGTTCGCCGTGGCCTATCTGCGCAACGAGCAGGACAAGGATCTGCAGGCGTTCAACCTGAAGTTCGACGAGTACTACCTCGAGTCCAGCCTGTACAGCAACGGCCATGTGGAGGCCACGGTGGCGCGCCTGGTCGCCAACGGCCATACCTACGAGCAGGACGGCGCGCTGTGGCTCAAGAGCACCGACTACGGCGACGACAAAGACCGCGTCATGAAGAAGAGCGACGGCGGCTACACCTACTTTGTGCCGGACGTGGCCTACCACATCCAGAAATGGCAGCGCGGCTTTCACAAGGTGGTGAACATCCAGGGCACGGACCACCACGGCACCATCGCCCGCGTGCGCGCCGGCCTGCAGGCGGCCGATGTCGGCATTCCCCAGGGCTACCCCGACTATGTGCTGCACACCATGGTGCGCGTGGTGCGTGGCGGCGAGGAGGTCAAGATCAGCAAGCGCGCCGGCTCCTACGTCACGCTGCGCGACCTGATCGAGTGGACCAGCAAGGACGCGGTGCGTTTCTTCCTCTTGAGCCGCAAGCCCGACACCGAATACACCTTCGACGTCGATCTGGCCGTGGCCCAGAACAATGACAACCCGGTGTATTACGTGCAGTACGCGCATGCGCGCATCTGCTCGGTGCTGCGTGGCTGGCGTGAAGACTTTGATGTGGCGGCATTGCAGGGTGTGGATCTTTCGCCCCTGCAGGGCGAACAGGCCCAGGCGCTGATGCTGCTGCTGGCCAAGTACCCCGAGATGCTGAGCGCCGCCGCCAGCGGCAACGCGCCGCATGACGTGAGCTTTTACCTGCGCGAGCTGGCAGCCGCTTACCACAGCTATTACGACGCCGAGCGCATCCTGGTCGATGACGAGGCCGTGAAGCTGGCCCGCCTGGCACTCGTCGCCGCCACCGCTCAGGTATTGCACAATGGGCTGGCGGTGCTGGGCGTGTCCGCGCCGGCCAGAATGTAGGTCACGATGCATATGAAAAAGCAGCAACGCGGCGGCACCGTCGTGGGATTCATCCTCGGGGTGATTGTCGGGTTGGGGGGCGCGCTGGCCGTGGCCGTGTACGTTACGAAGGTGCCGGTGCCATTCCTGAACAAGAACGGCACGCGTGCGCCCGATCAGGATGCGGCCGAGGCCAAGCGCAACAAGGACTGGGATCCCAACGCGCCGCTGTACGGCAAGAACCCGGCGCGACCGGTGACGCTGGCGCCGGAAGCGGCGCCCGCAGCCACACCGGAGGCGCCCACGGCCGCGGCGCCTGCGCCGCGCGCCGCGCCCGGCAACCCTGAGGCATTGCCGCCGTCGGCCGACCCGCTGGGCGATCTGGCCCGCGCCAAGTCCAAGGCCGCGCCCGCGGCCGGCGTGGATCCGTTTGAATATTTTGTCCAGGCCGGTGCCTTTCGCACCCAGCAGGATGCCGACGCGCAGCGTGCCAAGCTGGCCATGCTGGGTTGGGAGGCGCGCGTGAGCGAGCGTGAAACCAATGGCCGCGTGGTGTTCCGGGTGCGCATAGGCCCGTTCTCCAAGCGTGACGATGCCGAGTCGCTGAAGGACAAGCTGGACGGTGCCGGCGTCGAGTCGGCCCTGGTGCGCGTGCAGCGTTGAACTTTTATCCCCGCGCCGGCTTCCAAGCCGGCGTACCGACATAGGAGTGTTCAAACCCCATGAAACGCCGTGAGTTTTCTCTTTCCGCAGCCGCAGTGGCCGCTGGCGCCGTGACCCTGCCCGCCTGGGCCCAGCCGCGCGAGGGCAAGGACTACCGCAAACTGGCCAAGCCCGCTCCCGTCGAGGCGCCCGCCGGCAAGGTCGAGGTGGTCGAGTTCTTTGGCTATTTCTGCCCGCATTGCAATACCTTCGAGCCCACGCTCAACGCCTGGGCCAAGACGGCGCCCAAGGACATCGTGCTGCACCGTGTGCCGGTCAACTTCAACGCCAAGACCGTGCCCATGCAGAAGCTGTACTACACGCTCGAGGGCATGGGCAAGCTCGAGCCGCTGCACGCCCAGGCTTTCCGCTACATCCATGTGGAGCGCAAGCCCCTGCAGGAGGACGAGCAGGTGTTTGCCTGGGCCAAGGGGCAGGGCCTGGACTTGCCGAAGTTCAAGGAGATGTACAACTCCTTCGGCGTCGCCAACCAGATACGCAAGGCCACGCAGCTGCAGCAGGCCTATGACGTGGAGGGTGTACCCTCGATGGGCGTGGCCGGGCGCTACTATGTGGACGGCACCATGGCCGGCAGCATGGAGAACGTGCTGCGCATCGTGGAGCAACTGGCCGCGCAGGTGGGCAAGGGCTGAAGCGAGCCGTGGCAACACACAAGAGCGCGCCCTGGGCGCGCTTTTTTTCGCCCCTGCGCGGCCGCTCTCCAGGATGGCCACGGTGATCAGTACAATGACCGCAAGAATCGTGCCTTATGAGAAACCGACTGACCATCCTTCTTTCGCTTGGCGCCCTGGCGCTGGCCTTGCTGCCCGCGGCCCATGCCGAAAAGGCCGACCGCAACAAGCCGATGAACATCGAGGCCGATGCGCTGCGCCACGATGAGCTCAAGCAGACCAGCGTGTTCACCGGCCGTGTGGTGATGACCAAGGGCACCATCGTGCTGCGTGGCGCGCAGCTGGAGGTGCGCCAGGATCCAGACGGTTTCCAGCATGGCGTGGTCACGGCCGAGCCAGGCAAGCGCGCCTTCTTCCGCCAGAAGCGCGACACGCTGGCGGGGGCGCCGGATGAGTTCGTCGAGGGCGAGGGCGAGGTCATCGAGTACGACGGCCGTACCGACATCGTCAAGCTGATGCGCCGTGCCGAGCTGCGCCGCTACCGCGAGGCCCAGCTCACCGATGAGCTGGAGGGCGCGATCATCGTCTACAACAACCTTACCGACGTGTTCACGGTGGATGGGCAAAAGACGGCTCCGGCCGGCACCCCGGCGGGCACGCCGGGCGGGCGCGTGCGTGCCGTGCTGGCGCCCAAGGAGCCGGCATCGGGCGCGGCGGCGCCGGTGCGCGGGGAACCGCCCGCGCTGCGCACCGCCCCCAGCCTGGGCGGCGCCAAGTGAGCCAGGCCGTGAGCGACGAGCGCGCCGTGGGCGTGGGGCCCAGCTCCCCTGCGGGTGCGAGCCGGCTGGAGGCCTTGCACCTGCAAAAGTCCTACGGTAGCCGCAAGGTGGTCAAGGATGTGTCCCTGGTAGTGCAAAAGGGCGAGGTGGTGGGCCTGCTGGGCCCCAATGGCGCGGGCAAGACCACCTCGTTCTACATGATCGTGGGCCTGGTGCGCAGCGATGGCGGCGACATCCGCATCGACGGCCAGTCGGTGGCCAACATGCCGATCCACCGGCGTTCGCGCCTGGGCCTGTCCTACCTGCCGCAAGAGGCCTCGATCTTTCGCAAGCTCAACGTGGAAGACAACGTGCGCGCGGTGCTGGAGCTGCAGACCGACGCCGCCGGGCGCCCGCTCTCGCGCGCCGAGATCGAGGCACAGCTCACCGGCCTGCTGCAGGAACTGCGCGTGGAGCATTTGCGCCAGTCGCCGGCGCTGGCCCTGTCCGGCGGCGAGCGCCGGCGCGTGGAAATCGCCCGGGCGCTGGCCACGCAGCCGCGCTTCATCCTGCTGGACGAGCCCTTTGCCGGCATCGATCCCATTGCCGTGATCGAGATCCAGCGCATCATCGGCTTCCTGAAAGAGCGCGGCATTGGCGTCTTGATCACCGACCACAACGTGCGCGAGACGCTGGGCATCTGCGACCACGCCTTCATCATCAGCGACGGCCATGTACTCGCCCAGGGCACGCCGTCGGACATTGTGGACAACGCGGAAGTGCGCCGGGTGTACCTGGGTGAGCATTTCCGCATGTGAGCGTGGTGAGCAGGCGCAGCATCCAGATGCAAGGAGGGCGGCCATGAAGCCCGGCCTGTCACTGCGCGTTTCGCAGCATCTGGCGCTTACGCCGCAGTTGCAGCAATCGATTCGCCTGCTGCAGCTGTCCACCCTGGAGCTGGCGCAGGAAGTCGAGCAGATGCTCGATGACAACCCGTTTCTGGAGCTGGCGTCCGACGATGGGACGCATGAGCCTGAGATCCATGAAGCGCAGCAACCGATTGACAATGCTACATATTCAGAAGCTGCTAGCGCTGATGCAGAGGGCGCTGGAGCCGAAAATGATGCCGAAACCTCAGCGGTTGCCGAGCCCAGTGACTGGGACGGTGACGGCAGCATGGATGCGGCGGTGGAAGACGGCGAATGGGGCAGCGACGGAATCGCGCCCGCCAGCGGCGCGCATGACGGTGACGACACCGAGGTCAGCGAGCTGGCGCGCAGCCACGAATCCCTGACCGATTTCCTGCATCGCCAGGCATTGTCACTGCGCCTGTCCGATGTCGACATGGCGGCGCTGCGCTTTCTCATCGAGTCGCTGAACGACGATGGCTACCTGGACGAGCCGCTGGAATCCCTGGCGGCCAGCCTGGCGGGGGCCGACGACCCCGAGCAGCTCGAAGAGCTGGTGCACCGCTTCACTGTGGCCCTGCGCCTGCTGCAAAACCTGGAGCCGACCGGCGTGGGCGCGCGCGACCTGGCCGAATGCCTGACGCTACAGCTGCACGCCATGAACCGCGACGAAGAGGGCGACCCGGCGGTGATTCAGACCGCGCTCGCCATCTGCAGCCAGCCGCTGGATCTGCTGGCGCGGCGCGACCTGCGCCGCCTGGCCCAGGCCACAGGCAGCAGCGACGACGACACGCGTGCCGCCATGGCGCTGATCGCGCGCCTGGAGCCGCGCCCGGGCCGGCGCTTTGCCGACGTGGAGCGCAACGTCATCGCGCCCGATGTCATCGTGAAAAAAACCGGACGCGGCGCGCAGCAGGACTTCAGCGTGCAGCTCAACCCCGACGTCATGCCGCGCCTGCGCGTGCACGAGATCTATGCCAGCGCCCTGCGTGGTGCGCGCGGCGGCGACGGGCACCAGGCGCTGCAGTCCCGGCTGCAGGAGGCACGCTGGTTCATCAAGAACATACAGCAGCGATTTGACACTATCTTGCGTGTATCGCGCGCCATCGTCGAGCGGCAAAAGAGCTTTTTCGTGCATGGCGAGCTGGCCATGCGGCCGCTGGTGCTGCGCGAGATCGCCGACGAGCTGGGCCTGCACGAGTCCACCATCAGCCGCGTGACCAGTGCCAAGTACATGGCCACGCCGCAGGGTACGTTCGAGTTGAAGTACTTCTTTGGCTCCGGCCTGGGCACCGAGACCGGCGGCAACGCGTCGAGCACCGCGGTGCGCGCGCTGATCAAGCAGTTCGTCGCCGCCGAGGATGTGAAGAAACCGTTGTCGGACAACCAGATCGCGGAGATGCTCAAGGAGCAGGGCATAGAGTGCGCGCGTCGCACCGTGGCCAAGTACCGCGAGGCGCTGAAGATCGCGCCGGCCAATCTGCGCAAGGCGCTATAGACACAAGGCATAGATTCCCATGGCCCGCATCCTCTTCGACCTGCCCGAACGCTTCGGCTTCACCACCGAGTTGCAGGTCTATATCAGCCACGTCAACTACGGCGGCCATCTGGACAACGCCCAGCTGCTGAGCCTGGTGTCCGAGGCGCGCATGCGCTTCTTCCAGTCGCTCGGCTACACCGAGGGTGATGTGGCGGGCCTGGCCATCGTGGTCGGCGACATGCTGGCGCAATACAAGTCCGAGGCCTTTCACGGCGAGACGCTGCGCGTGCAGATGACGCCGAGGGACTTCAACCGCTACGGCTGTGACCTGGTGTTCTGCATGACAGAGGTCTCCTCGGGCCGAGAGGTGGCTCGCGGCAAGACCGGCGTGGTCCTCATCGACCGCGTGGCACGCAAGCCGGCGCCCATTCCGGATGTCGTGCGCAAGGCCCTGGAGGCCGTGGCGACACGCTGACGCGCGTCAGGTTTTCTTTCGCCCCAACAGGCCAATACCAGCCAGCGCGGCGCCGAGCAAGGCGAGGGATGCCGGCTCGGGAATGGACTGGTGGGGCAACGTGACCACGATATCGTCGATCACGAATTCCGGCGTCTCACCGTTGCCTTGTGCAGTGAACACCACCGAACTCAGGTTGGTGAACGATGACGGCAGGAAGAACTGCGTCCAGTCATAGGGGGCCTGGCTGTCCAACGTGATACTGGTAAACACCGTGCCGCCGCCCATGAGGTGCCCAAGGATGTCGATGCTGGTGGCGACGCTGTACAAGCTCACGGGCAGCGACGGGTCAAAATCTTCCGTTCTGCCACCCGCAAAAAATGACTCCAGGGAAAACGCAGCCCCGCTGCTATTGGTCATGGTCACGACGGATCGGAGATTCGCGTTGACCAGGGCTGCCGATGGATTGTTTTGCACAACCCCTGATTCGCAGACATACAAATAGGGGTCTGCGGGGTTGCCGGTGAAGGTATAGCCCCGGCTTTGCAGTGAGGTGGCGGTGAAATCGACATAACAGGGGGAGCTGCCCGAAGGCACGTCCTGAAAATCAACCACATCCGCCTGGGCGTTGCCAACGGCACCCGCCAACAATGCCCCCGCAAGGGCGGTCACAACAGTGGTCATTTGCATGGTGGCATCTCCCGTCAGTTGTAAGACGTGAAACACCCATGCATATCATGTGCCAGCACCCCAAGCTGTTGATTTTTATGACTTGGTCTCGATTGCCCCGCGAGTGATGTAAAGAAATCTGACAAATTTCAGCGTCAGGCCAGCAACTTTTGCGCGGCCGTCCCCTGCGGGAGCCTGAAGGCCGCCACCACTTCGGCCAGTTCATGGGCCTGCTGCTGCAGCGACTGGGCGGCGGCGCTGGCCTGCTCCACCAGGGCGGCGTTCTGCTGCGTGGCCTGATCCATTTGTGAGACGGCGTCGCCGATCTCGGCAATGCCCGTGCTTTGTTCCTGGCTGGCGTTGCTGATCTCGGCCACGATGGCGCTGACGCGGCGAATGCTGTGCTCCACCTTTTCCATGGTCTGGCCCGCGTCCTGCACCAGGCGACTGCCGGCGTTCACCTGGCTCACCGAGTCGTCGATCAGGGCCTTGATCTCCTTGGCGGCCGTGGCGCTGCGTTGCGCCAGCTGGCGCACCTCGGTGGCCACCACGGCAAAGCCGCGGCCCTGTTCGCCGGCGCGGGCGGCCTCGACCGCTGCGTTCAGTGCCAGGATGTTGGTCTGGAAGGCAATGCCGTCGATGACACTGATGATGTCCTCGATCTTGCGCGAGGCGTGGTGTATGCCGTCCATGGTCTGCACCACCTGCTGCACGGCAGCGCCGCCCTGCGCCGTGACCTGCGAGGCCTCCTGCGCCAGCTGATTGGCCTGCCTGGCGTTGGCGGCATTCTGCTGCACCGTGGCCGTGAGCTCTTCCATGGCGGCCGCGGTTTCCTCCAGCGAACTGGCCTGGCCCTCGGTGCGCGAGGACAGATCCTGGTTGCCGCTGGCGATCTCGCTGGTGGCCAGGCGCACCGATTCGGCGGATTGGCGGATGCGCAGCAGCACGGCGGCGATCTTGTCGGCAAACTGGTTGAAGCCCTGGGCGATCTGCGCCAGCTCATCGCGGCCCTGCGCATCCAGGCGTCTTGTCAGGTCGCCCTCGCCCGAGGCAATGCCCTGCAGCGCGTCGCGCACCAGTGTCAGGCGGCGCAGCATGCGCCCCACCACGGCCGCCATCACCACGCTGGCCAGCAGCACAAAGACGATGGTGCTGAGCATGGCGGTCTGGCCCAGCCGGGTCAGGGCGGACAGGGCGTCGGCCTCGTCGGCCACCACGGCCAGCATCCAGGGCGTGCCATCGACCCTGGCGGCGTAGACCAGTTGCGGCCGGCCATCGATGTTCACCACCTCATGCCCGCGCTGGCCGGCCAGGCGCGTGAACAAGGCGTTGTCCAGCCCCGCCGCCAGGTCGGCCACCGGCTTGAGCGTCAGTGCGCTGTTGGCGTGCGCCAGGATGTTGCCCGTGGCACTGTCGAGCAGGAAGGCAAAGCTCTTCTCCGTGGCGCGTATGCCGGTGACCTTTTTCACCACCGTGGACAGCTCGATGTCCGAGCCCACCACGGCGACCGCCCGGCCGCCTTCGAGTACCGGCCGCACCAGGCTGACCGTGAGGTTGCCGGTCGCCGAATCGGGGTATACGGGTGTGATGGCGGGGCCGCCGGCGGCCACGGCCTGCTTGTACCAGCCGCGTGCCGTGCCGTCATAGCCAGCGGGGCGCGGCTTGGTGAAGGCATGGCGCTTGTCGGCCATCACGAAGTAGGCCAGATCCAGCCCGGCCTTTTCGGCGGCCTGCAAAAAGGGCAGGGGGTTGTCCTCGCGCACTGCCACCTCGATGGAGCTGGTGAGCTGTTGCTTGTCGCCAATCCACTGCGTCAGCTCGGCGGCGTACTGCCGCGTCAGGCCGCCCACGCGCTCGTCCAGCGCCTGCAGCATGTTGGCGCGTACCACCACGTACACCACCAGCGACAGCCCCAGCAGGGACAGGGTGGCGACGGCAATGCTCATGCCGATCAGGCGAGCGCGCAGGGTCTGAAACATGGGGTCTCCAGCGTATGTGTTGAATTCGTTTTAAATGTTAACGGTTGTATTTTGTGATTTCAGTAGCCTCGGGTAAACCACTACCGCGCAGCGCGTATGCTTGGCGGGCTTTATGAATACCCTGCAACTATTCCTGCCCTGCGCCGCCGGCGTCGAGGGCTTTCTGGCCGATGAGGTGCACGCGCTCACCGGGCTGACGGGCCAGGATCTGCTCGTCGGCCGTGGCGGCGTGCTGGTGCGCTCCAGCTGGCGCGATGCGCTGCTTCTCAACCTGCACAGCCGCCTGGCCCAACGCGTACTGGTGCAACTGGGCGAGCGGCCCTACCGCGGCGAGGACGACATCTACGCCCTGGCAGCGGATGTGGCCTGGGAGATCTGGTTCACCCCGCGCCAGAGCTTCAAGGTCGAGGTCACGGCCCAGCACAGCCCGCTCAAGAGCCTGAACTTCGCCGCGCTGCGCGTGAAGGACGCCGTCGCCGACCGCTTTCGCGCCAAGGCCGGCAGCCGCCCGAATGTCGAGACGCAGTGGCCCGACGTGCGCATCCACCTGCACCTGACGCGCGAGCTGGCCACGGTGTATATCGACACCTCGGGCGAGCCACTCTTCAAGCGCGGCTGGCGCGTGGACAAGGGTGACGCGCCGTTGAAGGAAACCCTGGCCGCCGCCATGATCGCCGCCACCGGCTGGGATCCGCTGGGCGAGCAGCCCCTGCCGCTGTATGACCCCTGCTGCGGCAGCGGCACGGTGCTGATAGAGGCAGCGCAGATGGCCTGCCGCATCGCACCCGGCAGCCAGCGCCGCTTTGCCTTCGAGAAGCTGCTGCCCTACCAGCAACATGTCTGGATCGCTATAAAAAATGAAGCTGTCAGCGTAGTAACTAAGAGCGTTACGCCCATTTTTGGCAGTGATGTGTCGCACCGCATGGTGGATTTTGCCCAACGCAATGCCGAGCGTGCCGGCGTGGCAGCAAGCGTGCAGTTGCGCGGTGGCGACGCGCTGCAGCGCCTGCCGCCCTGTGAGCAGCCGGGTGTGATGCTGCTGAATCCGCCCTATGGCGAGCGCATCGCCGCCGCCGGCAGCGCGGGCCGCAACGCACGCGAGCGCATGGGCCAGGTGCAGCGCGCCGGGCGCGAGACGGCGCAGACAGACGACGGTGTGGACTTCTTCGCCCAGCTGGCTGCGCACTGGAAGCGCCACTACGCCGGCTGGCAGGCCTGGATGCTCACGCCCGACCTCAAGCTGCCGGGCAAGATGCGCCTGAAGGAATCGCGCCGCGTGCCCATGTGGAACGGCCCCATCGAATGCCGGTTGCTGCGCTTTGACCTGGTGGCTGGATCGGCGCGCGCGCGTGCCCAGCCGCCGGCCGATGCGGGGGCGCCCGATGCATCCTGAGCTGCGCCTGCCGGCACGGGCCCAGGCCGGCGAGGGCGCGCGAGCCGTGGTGCTGGACACCAACATCGTGCTGGATCTGTTCATCTTTGCCGACCCGGCCGTGGCCCCGCTGCGCGGCCTGCTGCAGGCGCGGCGCCTGCACTGGCTGGCCACCCAGTCCATGCGCGATGAGCTGGAGCGCGTGCTGCAATACGCACACCTGCAAGCACGCATGCAGTACTACGCCGTGTCTGCACCGGATCTGCTGGCGGCCTTCGACGCCGGCAGCACGCTGGTGCCGGCGCCGGTTCATGCCCCTTACACATGCAAGGACTTGGATGACCAGAAGTTCATCGACCTGGCGGTCGGACATGGCGCGATTCTGGTGTCCAAGGACAAGGCCGTTCTCTGTATGCGAAAACGGCTGCTGACCCTGGATGTGCAGGTGACGAAAGCTATTGTTTTTGAGGGCGCATCGTCCTGTATCGGCTGATCTGTGAACGCCTGCACAAGCAGGTGGGTATGCCGCGCCATCCATAAAACAAGGGATGTGGTTTATACTAATGCCATAGGGTTAACACTTAGGGGTTAACCCGGTGCTGGGAGGCGCTTGAGATGCGTGCCACCATGCACTGGATGGGCATCTCAAACAGGAATAATCATGCGCGCAACCATCCTCTCGATCATCGAGTTCATCCAAGAAGCCCGCCAGGCACGCCTGCCCGTCGCCTATCAGTGATGCGCGCGGCCTGCGGGCCCGCATCACCATGTTCACGCCCCACTGCCTGACCGGCATGGGGCGTTTTGTTTTGTGCTGCTTTATGACCCGTAGGCCGCGCATTGCAATGCGAACAAGCTATGAAAACAATAGTTCCACGGCAGGCGAGGCGCTACACTGGCGCATCCTATCCCCCTCGCTGCTTTGCACCGGAATACCGCCATGACCACCATCGAAAACAACCGGGCCGCCCCCGATCCGGCCCTCGGGCCCGACGCGCTCGACGAACTCGACCTGATCCTCGAAGACCTGCGCACGCGCGAGGACGAGGTGCCGCAGTGGGAGTTCTGCGACGGCTTCCTGACTGCGCTGGTCTGCACGCGCCGTGCGATTTCGGTCGCCGAATGGCTGCCCATGCTGGTGGGCGATGGCCTGGAGCTGGGGCTGGATGCGGCGGGTGCACTGCCGCTCATGCCTCCGTTCAAGGATCTGGCGCAGCAGCAGCGCTTTGTGCATTGGTGCCAGTTGCGCAGCGCCGAAGTGGCGGCCCAGCTGGACGCCCAGGCCGAGTCGCTGGATGCCGATGACGCCTTCCAGCCCGAGGTGCTGGACATGCGTGGCGCCATCGCCAGCCTGCCCGAGGACGAGCGCGCCGAGATGGAGGGTCAGCCGATACCGTCCTTCGGCCAGATCTGGGCCCTGGGCTTCATGTTCGCCGTGGAGAACTGGGACGACGAATGGCAGGCGCCGCGCGACAAGGAGGCTGCCCAGTGGCTGGACGATGCGCTGCAGGCCATCGTCGCCCTGGCCGAGGACGACACCGGCAAGCCGACGATCTGCATGTATGACGAGGACGGCCCGCCCAGCACCAGCCAGCAGCGCCTGGAGGATTTCGGCGAGGCCATCTGGGCGGTGTACGACCTGCGCCAGCTCTGGCGCAGCCTGGGCCCGCGTGTGCAGGCCATAGTCCACGGCCCCCAACCCGGTCGCAACGACCCCTGCCCCTGCGGCAGCGGCAAGAAGTACAAGAAGTGCTGCGGGGCGTGAGCCCGGCTCAGGCTCTCAGCCCAGCAGCCGCGCCAGCCGCGCCAGCGCATGGCGCACCGTCTGCGCGCGCACGGCGGCGCGGTCACCGGCAAAGCGGCGCAGCTCGCTGTGCGTGGCGCCCTGTACCTGCCAGCCAAACCACACCGTGCCCACGGGTTTGTCGGCCGAGCCGCCCGTAGGGCCGGCCACGCCGGTCACGGCCAGGGCCACCTGGGCCGCGCTGTGCGCCACGGCGCCCTGGGCCATGGCGCGGGCCACGGCCTCGCTGACCGCGCCATGGCGCTCGATGAGGTCGGCGGGCACGCCCAGGCATTGCACCTTGGCGGCGTTGGAGTAGGTCACAAAGCCGCGCTCGAACCATTGGCTGGAGCCCGCCAGGTCGGTGCAGGCGGCGGCGATCAGGCCGCCGGTGCAGCTCTCGGCCGTGGCCAGCATCCAGCCATGCGCCAGCAGGCTGCTGGAAATATGAGTCAAATCGGCCTGTAGCGCTTTGTCATCAAGTGCTGAAAGCTCATGTTTTGATAGTGTCATGGGGCTCACCCGAAAAGGTGGCGCCACAGCGCCAGCACCAGCAGCGTGCAGCCCGCGGCCACCAGGTCGTCAAACAGAATGCCCCAGCCGCCGCGCCAGCCAAAGCCCTTGAACAGCCGATCTGCCCAGGCCACGGGGCCGGGCTTGGCGGCGTCGAAGTAGCGAAACAGCGCGAATGCCGCGAGCTGGCCCCAGAAGCCCATGGGCATGGCCAGCCAGAGCACGATCCAGATGGCGACGATCTCGTCCCAGACGATGCTGCCCGGATCGGCCGCGCCCATGTGGCGCGCGGTGACGGTGCAGGCCCACCAGCCGAGCAACAGCGAGAAGCCGATCACCAGGCCCATGCCGAGGGGTGTGAGCCACAGCTCAAGCACCAGAAACGCCAGCCAGCCCCAGGCCGTGCCCACCGTGCCCGGTGCCTTGGGCGACAGGCCGCTGCCAAAGCCCAGCGCGATGCAGTGGGCCGGGTGGGCGAGCAGAAAGGCCGGCGTGGGGCGGCGGGGGGCGGCGGCAGGATTCATGAGGGGCGCATCATGCCATCAGGGCTGACGCGCCTGCAGCGCGGCGAGCAGGCCGGCGCAGGCGTCCTCCACCAGATCCAGCACCTGCTCAAAGCCCTGGGCGCCGCCATAGTAGGGATCGGGCACGGCGTTGGCTTGGTGGCGCAGGCAGAACTGCGTGAGGCGGTGCACGCGCCCGGCATGGGCGGGCGGGCACAGCGCCAGGGCGGCCTGCTCATTGGCCTCGTCCATGACCAGCACCAGGTCGAAGCGCTCGAAGTCGCGCGCCGTGAGCTGGCGTGCGCGCAGGCGCGAGAGGTCGTAGCCGCGCCGCGCCGCATGCTGCTGGGAGCGCTTGTCGGGCGCCACGCCGACATGAAAGCCATGGGTGCCGGCCGAATCCACCGTGATGCGCCTTTGCAGGCCGGCGCGCTGCACCAGGGCGCGCAGCACGCCCTCGGCCGTGGGGCTGCGGCAGATGTTGCCCATGCACACCATGAGCAGATCCACGGACGGGCTGCCCGGCGTGCGTGCGCGCTCCAGCAGGGTTGGGGGCAATGGGGGGTGAGGGTGGGTCATTCAGGCAAAGTGGTCGAACGAGGCGAAGCGCCCCGGCAATGGCTGGCCCGTGCGATCGAGCAGGCGCAGGCCGGGCGCGGGCGTGATGCGGCCTATGCGTGTGACCTGCGTACCGCTGGCACTGGATGCGGCCTGCACGGCGGCGCGCCGTGCGGCAGGGGCGGTGAAGACCAGCTCGTAGTCGTCGCCACCGGCGAGTGCACATGGCATCATGGTTTCTGCATCAAAAATGCCTTTAGCACTTTCCTGTAGCGCGCCAGAAGCTAGCAAATCAGTAGTGATGTGGACGTCGATCTCGGCCCCGACGCGGGAGGACTTGAGGACATGGCCCAGGTCGCCCAGCAGGCCGTCGCTGACATCGATGGCGCTGCTCGCCAGGCCGCGCAGCGCCAGCCCCAGCGCCACGCGCGGCGTGGGGCGCTCCAGCCTGGCGCGCAGGCGCGCCAGCGTGGCGGCGGGCAGATCCATCTGGCCGCGCAGCGCATCCAGCGCCAGGCGCGCCTCGCCCGGGCGGCCGCTGACCCAGATGTCGTCGCCCGCGCGTGCGCCGCCGCGCAGCAGCGCCTGGCCCGCGGGCACCTCGCCAAAGATGGTGACGCAGATGTTGAGCGGCCCGGCCGTGGTGTCGCCGCCGACCAGCTCGCAGCCATGCTGGTCGGCCAGGGCGAACAGGCCGTTGGCAAAACCCTGCAGCCAGGCTTCATCGACGCACGGCAGCGCCAGGGCCAGCGTGAAGGCCAGCGGCCGCGCGCCGCAGGCCGCCAGATCTGACAGGTTCACCGCCAGGGCCTTGTGGCCCAGGGTCTCGGGATCGACGTCGGCAAAGAAATGCCGGCCCTCGACCAGCATGTCGCTGGACACCGCCAGCTGCATGCCGGGCGCGGGCGCGAGCAGCGCGCAGTCGTCGCCCACGCCGAGTGCGGCGTGGCGCACGGG
Organism: Diaphorobacter limosus; assembly: GCF_033100095.1. Classification (NCBI taxonomy): domain Bacteria; kingdom Pseudomonadati; phylum Pseudomonadota; class Betaproteobacteria; order Burkholderiales; family Comamonadaceae; genus Diaphorobacter; species Diaphorobacter limosus. Next base: position 3,086,588 of record NZ_CP136921.1, read on the forward strand.
GCGCGTGAAAAAGCGTGCGATCAGGTCGAATTCACCCATGCTGGCCCCGAAAACGCAGCGCCGCCTGGCGCGAGACCTCGGCCAGCAGCTGCTCCTCGCGCATGCGTTCGCGCAGCCAGCGCGCGTCGTTCTGGCCGGCCGCCGTTTCGCCGCGCAGCACATGCAGCGCGCCCGATGCGCCATGGGCGCCGGCGTGGCGCGCGATATGGTCCAGGGTCTGCAGAATGTGCTCGCGCAGGGGCATATGCTTGCCGGTGGCCGGATCGACATAGACCGCGTCCAGCCCGAAGCGGCAGGCCTGGAAGCGGTTGTAGGTGTAGACCAGGTAATCGTCCTCGGTCGGCATGAAGGGCTGCTCGGCCAGGAACCAGGCGGCCAGCGACTGTACGAAACCGGCCAGGGCGGCGGCGCGCTCGATCGTCAGCGGGGTGTCGAAGACGCGGATCTCAATCGTGCCGTACTCGGGCTTGGGGCGGATGTCCCAGTAGAAGTCCTTCATGCTCTTGACCACGCCGGTGTGCGTCATCTTCTCGAAGTACTGGCCGAACTCGTCCCAGGTCAGCACAAAGGGCGCGCGCCCCGACAGCGGAAAGGCAAACACCGAGTTCAGGCGCGCCGAGTCAAACGCCGTGTCCTGCCCCTGCACATAGGGGCTGGACGCCGACAGCGCGATGCAGTGCGGGATGTAGCGGCTCATGCGGTGCAGCATCAAGAGGGCCGCGTCCGCGTCCGGGCAGCCTATGTGCACATGCTGGCCAAAGATGGTGAACTGCTTGGACAGGTAGCCGTAGAGCGTTGAGAGCTCCTGAAAACGCGGCTTGTCGTAGATGCGCCGCTCGTGCCACTGCTGGAAGGGGTGGGTGCCGCCGCCGACCACGGCGATGTTCAGCTTGTCGGCGCTCTTCACCAGCGCGTCGCGGATCTGCGTCAGCTGGCCCAGCACCTCGGAGCTGCTGTGGCACACGCCGGTGGAGATCTCGATCATGCTGTTGGTCATCTCCGGCACCACGCTGCCGGGCAGCGGCGTCTTGTGCATCAGGCGCAGCATGTCCTCGGCATAGGGCGCCAGGTCGTAGTCGTGGGTGCTGACGAGTTGCAGCTCCAGCTCCACGCCCAGGGTCAGCGGTTCGGAGTGGGAAAAGGCTTCAAGACTCACGGCCGGATCCTCCACGTTGGTTGCGGCCGCCGGGCGTCAGCCAGGGCTTGGAGCTTTCGCCCGCGCGGTAGATGGCGAACGCGGCGATCACCGCGCCCAGCAGCTCCATGACCAGGATGGCCGGCAGGGCGATGCGCGCGATCAGCTCGCCGGTGTCGGCGTTGGCCTGCACGAACTGCGAGGCCACGAGCAGCGCGATGGCCGACATCGGCGTCATGGCGCAGCCCACCCACAGTGCCTGGCGCCAGCTGGCGCCGCTGCCCACATTGCCCAGGCCCACGCCCACCGCCTTGGCCACCAGGCGCACCACGATCAGCGCCAGCACGCTGCCGGCCACCGGCGCGCTCCACTGCCCCTGCGCGGCCACGGTGGAGACGAGCACGAACATCAGCATGGTCAAGAGCGACGTGGCCGTGCCCATCTGCCTTGGCCAGGCCCAGGGGCGCGGGTGCAGCTGCTTGAGCAGCATGCCGCCCAGCAGCGCCGCCAGCGGCGCCGAGCCGCCCATGTGCGCGGTGACGGCGGTGCTGGCGGCTATCAGCGCCAGCAGCAAGATAGTGGTGTTTTCGCTCGTCGGGCTCATCACGCGCAGCGCCAGGCGCATCACCAGCGACAGCAGCGCACCCACCGCCACCGACACGCCCAGCACCACCAGCACCGGGTAGATCTGGCCCAGCAGGCTGCTGGCCGGCCGCTGCAGCAGGCCGGCCTGGGCGCTGCCCAGGGCCAGCGCGTACAGCGAGGACAGCGTGGCCAGCACCACGGCGCGGTCCGTCACCGGGCCGGCGGCGCGCGTGTCGTTGACCACGCGCGTGAGCACCGCCGGCGACGCCGCCAGCGCCACCATGGCCAGCGGAGCGGCGGCAGGCGCGGGCACGCCCAGCCACAGCATGACCCAATACACCGCGGCATAGGTCAGGGCCGACTCGGCCACGCTTTGCACCAGCACCATGGGGTTGTGGCGGAACCAGCGCAGCGGGATGCGCCCGCCGGCCTCGAACAGCACCACGGCCACGGCCAGCTCCACCAGGAACAGGCCTATGCCCTGCAGCGGCCAGACCGCGCCGCCAAAGCCGGCCAGGCCGGCAATCGTGCCCACCAGCGTGTAGCCCACCACCTTGGGCAGGCCGCTGTGGCGCTGCACCAGATAGCCGGCCACCGTGGCCACGGCCAGCAAGAGCGCCCACTGCACGGTGGGCAGCCCGGCCGATGGGCGAAGCCACTGTGCCCAAAAGTCTGTCAGTTCATTCATGCTTGTCCTTCCGTCTCGCGCGGGCGTGGCCCGCCTGATGCCGGAGCAGGGGGGAGTCGGCTGCACTCCCAGCGCCTTGTGTGCCCGGAACGGATGCAGCCGCTCGGCGGTCTGCATGCTGCGCGCCATGCGGCGCGCCTGGTTCCACCTTATCAGACGCTGCCGCGCGTAGGGGCAAAGAAGCTCAGCGGTGCATGGCGCCAGCGTGCGCGCAGCGCGCGGTAGATGCGCCTGCGGTCCACGCGCGCCACGTTGTGCGCGCGCAGCGCCAGATGGAACGCCAGGTAAAAGCTCACGATGACGTTGAGCGCGCCGTTGAACGGTATCAGCGCCACGGCCCACCAGAAGGCCTGGCTGTGCACCGCGTCCATGCCCAGCGTGGCGGCGGCCACGCCGATCTGGCCCGTGGTCAGCGTGACGTGGCGCACCTCCAGCCCCAGGCCGAAGAAGGCGGCAAACGCCGGCGTCAGCCCGAGCATGAAGCCCAGCGAGACATTCGCCGCCAGGCCCGAGATGTTGCCGCGCAGGAAATGCGCCCAGCGCGCGGCGCGGCGCCGGCCCAGCACGCCGGTGATGCGCGGGTTGTACTGGATGGCCGAATCCAGGCGGTGCAGCACGAACCAGTTTTCCACCCAGCCGGCAAAGATGCTGGAGGCAAACAGCAGCACGCCGGTAAAGGCGGCAAACAGCAGCGATGGCCCGAGCAGGTGCAGCGTATCCAGCGTTTGCATGGCGTGCCCGGCATCGATGGCGGGCCGGCCCAGCGCCTGGGCGATGAGCCAGGCCAGCGCCAGCGCCGCCGGAAACACCAGCAGCACGTTGCCCAGCACCGCCGCCACCTGCGAGCGCACCAGTTGCGTGACCTTGTCCACGAAGGCCTGCACGTCCGCGTCGTCGTCCAGCTCCTTGAGCTTGGCGGCCATGGCCGGCGCCGTCATCGCCGGCTGCTTGGTGGCCACGGTGAAATGCAGCAGCTGTATCAGCACGAAGCTGATCGCGTAGTTGACACCGGCCATGAAGCCGCCCCAGAAGGCCGACAGCGCCAGCGCGTACAGGCCGAACTTGACCAGCGTGGTGGCGGCCATCACCAGGCCGCCGCCCGCGGCCTGGCGCACCATGGCCAGGTATTCGCCGCCGGTGCGCGTGATGTAGTGTTCGCCCGTCTCGGCGCTGCGCTCGGCCACCTTGGCCGCCAGCAGCGAGGAGTTGACGGCGATCAGCGCGCGCAGGCTGCGCCGCTCGCGCCCCACGTTCACCAGCCGCGCCATGAACCTGGTGGCGGCCACCACCGGGCGCGGCGCGAGCAGGCATTCCAGCAGCTCGCGCACCCGCAGGATGCGCTCGCGCAGCTGGCGCAGGCGAAACACCAGGCCCACCGAGATGCCCTCGTCCTCGAAATGCGCATACACGCTGCCGGCAGCGGCGCGGCAGGCGTCCAGGTGCTCGCGCAGGCGCTGCACCGCTTCCTGCAGCCGGTCGTCGGTGCGCAGCGGGTGCAACACCTCCACGCGCAGGCTCTCGGTGTCGCGCAGCAGCACATGGAAGGGCTGGGCCTGGCGCGTGGCCTCGCTCATGCGCAGGCGCAGCTCGGGCGCAAAGCCGGTGGCCAGGATCTGCCCGGCGCAGTAGCTGATGGCGTCCAGCAGGTCGCGCTGCCAGGCGCTGGCGCCGGCGCTGCTGTCCTCCGGTGCGGGGATCAGCACGGCCAGCAGGCGCTCGAGCAGCGCCGCGTCCAGCGCCGCCAGCCAGCGCGCGTCGAATTCATGCGGCAGGGCCAGCATGAACAGCTCGGACGCGTCCAGCGTGTCGGGGCTGGTGGGCAGCAGCTTGTGGCGCAGGCGCTCGGCCAGCTCGCTGGCCATGGAGCTGCGCTGCGCAAAGCCGAAGTCGGCCAGCAGCGTGGTGATGTCCAGCTGCCCGGTCAGCGCCGCCCACCAGGCCTGCAGGCGCGTGCGGGTGTCGGCCGACTGCTCGGCGGCCTGCACCAGCTGGGCCACGCGGTCGGTGGCCGCCTGCACCACCTGGCTGTCGCCGCGCACCCAGTCCAGCAGGGCGATGAGCTGCAGATGGCGCTGTGCGGCGGCCGCCTCGGGGTCCAGGGCGGCCAGCAGTTGCGCCAGATCGGCGCGCTTGCGGCTCAATGCAGCACCCGTGGCGTGGCCGGCCGGCCCGGGTCGCCGCCGGAGTCGGCCTCGAGCAGGAACAGGGCGATGGGGCAGTCGAACTGCTCGCCGTCCTCGGCCACGCACAGGTAGCTGCCATGCATGCTGCCGCTGGCCGTGCGCAGGCGGCAGCCGCTGGTGTATTCAAAGGCCTCGCCGGGCTTGAGCAGCGGCTGCTGGCCGACCACGCCCAGGCCCTTGACCTCCTGCCGGTGGCCGTTGGCGTCGCAGATGATCCAGTGGCGCGCGATCAGCTGCGCGGCGGTGTCGCCGGTGTTGCTGATGGTGATGGTGTAGGCAAAGCCGTACGCGTCCTCGTCGGGGCTGGACTGCTCGGGCAGGTACTGGGGTTGCACCTCTACGGTGAATTGGTACTTGGGCATGGCGCAATGGTAGCTTTGCCAGCTGCGACAATGCGCGCCATGAGCCGCACCTACCGCATCGCCCCCTCCATCCTGTCCGCCGACTTTGCCCGTCTGGGTGAGGAAGTGCGCAATGTCGTCGCCGCCGGCGCCGACTGGATCCACTTCGACGTGATGGACAACCACTATGTGCCCAACCTGACCTTCGGACCCATGGTCTGCCAGGCGCTCAAGCCCCATGCTGTCACGCCCGACGGCCGGCCCGTGCCGATCGACGTGCACCTGATGGTGCAGCCCGTGGACGCGCTGGCCGAGGCCTTTGCCCAGGCCGGCGCCGACCTGATCAGCTTCCACCCCGACGCATCGGCGCATGTGCACCGCAGCATCCAGGCCATCAAGGCCCAGGGCTGCCAGGCCGGCCTGACCTTCAACCCGGCCATGTCGCTGGATGTGCTGGACTGGGTGATCGAGGACATCGACCTGATCCTGCTCATGAGCGTCAACCCCGGTTTTGGCGGGCAGTCATTTATTGATAGCACGTTGCGCAAGGTGGAAGCGGCCCGCAGGCGTATTGAAGCCTCTGGCAAGGACATTCGCCTGGAGGTGGACGGCGGCATCAAGGCAGACAACATCCGCCGCGTGGCCGACGCCGGCGCCGACACCTTCGTCGCCGGCAGCGCCATCTTCGGCAAGCCCGATTACAAGGCCGTCATAGACGCCATGCGCCGGGCCCTGGCATGACGGCGCCGGTCCTGCAGGGCCTGGACGCGGCCATCATCGACCTGGACGGCACCATGGTGGACACCCTGGGCGACTTCGCCCAGGCGCTGGGCGCCATGCTGGACGACCTGGGGCTGCCCGCCATAGAGCCGGCGTTCATCGCGCAGATGGTGGGCAAGGGCAGCGAGCATTTGCTGCGTTCTGTGCTCAATCATGCGCTGACGCAAGCAGGGCAAGCGCCAGATGCTTCAAAAATAGAAGCGTTCTATCCCAACGCCTGGGAGCGCTACCAGCAGCATTACCTGGCCATCAACGGGCGTCATTCCAGCGTCTACCCCGGCGTGCGCCAGGGCCTGATGGCGCTGCGCGGCGCCGGGCTGCGCCTGGCCTGCCTGACCAACAAGCCCACCAGCTTTGCCCTGCCGCTCTTGCGCGCCAAGGGCCTGGACGGTTTCTTCGAGCATGTGTTCGGCGGCGATGCCTTCGAGCGCAAGAAGCCCGACCCGCTGCCCGTCCTCAAGACCTGCGCGGCCCTGGGCACGCTGCCGGCGCGCACGCTGATGGTCGGCGACTCCAGCAACGACGCGGCTGCCGCGCGTGCCGCCGGCTGCCCGGTGGCCCTGGTCACCTACGGCTACAACCACGGCCAGCCGGTGCGCGCGGTGGATGCCGACTGTTACGTGGACGCGCTGCACGAACTTATGCCCAAGTGGGTGTGCGGGCTCAGGTGAACCGGGTTGCGCCCGCTGTGCGGGGAGCTGAGGCCATGAAGACCAAAAGGGCCCGGCACGAGCGTGCAGGGCCCCGGTGCATGCGGCTTGTCAGCGCGCTGCCGGCTTGGGCTTAAAAACTATCCCAGTCATCATCGCCCCCCGCCGCCACGGCCGCGGGGCTGGCCTTGCTGGGTGCGCTCAGAACGGCGGCGGGCTTGCTGGCGGCGCGTGCCACGGGCTTGGGGGCGGTAGCCGGGCGCGGCGCCACGCGTGGCGCCGGCGCCGGCCTGGCCTGGCTGGCAGCGGATGCTTTGCCCGTGGTGATGCCGGCATGGCCCGCCAGCTTGAACACGGCCACGGCCTGCACCAGGTCGCCGGCCTGCTGGTTCAGGCTGCTGGCGGCGGCCGAGCTTTCCTCCACCAGCGCGGCGTTTTGCTGCGTGGCCTGATCCATCTGCGTGATGGCCTCGCCGACCTGGGCCACGCCCGAGCTTTGCTCGCGGCTTGCGGCGCTGATCTCGCCCATGATGTCGGTGACGCGGCGAATAGCGTTCACCACCTCGGTCATGGTGTTGCCGGCCTTGTCCACCAGCTGCGTGCCCTGTTCCACCCGCCCCACGCTGTCGGTGATCAGTTGTTTGATCTCCTTGGCAGCCTCTGCGCTGCGCTGCGCCAGCGAGCGCACCTCGCCGGCCACCACGGCAAAGCCGCGGCCCTGCTCGCCCGCGCGCGCGGCCTCGACCGCGGCGTTCAGTGCCAGGATGTTGGTCTGGAAGGCAATGCCGTCGATGACGCCGATGATGTCGGCGATCTTGCGGCTGGCATCGTTGATGCCGCGCATGGTGTCCACCACCTCGGCCACCACCGCGCCGCCCTGTACGGCGACGGTGCTGGCGTTCATGGCCAGCTGGTTGGCCTGGGCGGCGTTGTCGGCGTTCTGGCGCACGGTGGCGCCCAGCTGCTCCATGGAGGCTGCCGTTTGCTCCAGCGCGCTGGCCTGGGATTCGGTGCGCGCCGACAGGTCATGGTTGCCCTGGGCGATCTGGGCACTGGCCGTGGCCACGCTCTCGGCATTGCCGCGCACGCCGGCGACCACGCGGGTCAGGCTGGCCTGCATCTCACCCAGCGCATGCAGCAGGTTCGCGGCCTCGTCACGGCCCTGGGCCGCTATGGGCTGGGTCAGGTCGCCCTCGGCAATCTGGCCGGCGCGGCGCGCGGCCAGCTGCAGCGGCGCGGTGATGGATCGGCTGAGCAGCCAGGCCAGGCCGGCGCCCAGCAGCAGGGCCAGTGCCGCGGCTGCGATGAGGATCATGCGCCCCTGGGCGGCCTCGGCAGTGGCCTGGTCACGGGTACGCTCATACAGCATCAGCTGGCGCTCTTCGAGGGTGCGCAGTGTGGCAATGTAGGCGTCCGACAGGGGCTTGAGCTGGCTGTCCACCAGCGGGCCCACGTCCTCGCCCGCGGCCTTGCGCTTGAACAGGTCGGCACGCGGCTTGCGGTAGGCCTCGCGCGCCTTGTCGATGTCGGCGATCTGGCGCCGGCCCTCGTCGGTCTCGAGCAGCCGCTCCACCGTCTTGCGCGAGACGTCCACGCCCTTGGAGGTGGCATCCATCTCCGCCTGCCATTGCGCCAGGTGGCTGCTGTCGGCATTGAGCAGGGCGGCGCGCGTGCGTATCCAGTTCTGGTCTATGCCCTGGCGCCACTGCACGGCGGCGCGCAGGCGCTCGTTGTCGGTGCTGGTCAGCCGCTGGGTCGCGGCCGCCAGATCCTGTAGGCGCCACACGCCCACGGCGGCGATCACTGCGGTGATCAGCAGCACCAGGCCAAAGGACAGGGCCAGGCGCGGGCCTACCTTGATGTCGTTCAGTCGCATGGAATACCTATTAATTCAAGTGTGAAACGAAAGTAAATGTATCAACAAGCCTTGGCGCTGTCTATCGACAACTTCGGCAGAAGCTGCGGGTGCTACAGGCCTTTTTGGATCTTTGGCGGGCCGCGGCGGGGCCTTTGCTACACTTTGCCGCCATGTTCATTCACCGCACCGTTATTGCAGGTCGCAGCGACCGGGGAGCCTGGCCCTGGCGCAAGCCAGCGTCGCTTGCCTCCTGACAGCACCTGGGCACCGCCCCGCGTGCGCCCGTGATCCCCAACGCATGGGGGATCGTCTCCCGAATGAACCCGCGGCCCGCACCCCTGCAGCGCGCCGCACGAGCTGGGAACTCTTGTCGTGATCACTGAACTGGAATTCAAAAGCCTGGCCCTGGAGGGCTACAACCGCATCCCGCTGATGGCCGAGGCCTTCGCGGATCTGGAAACCCCGCTGTCGCTGTACCTGAAGCTCGCCCATGGCAAGGGCGATGGTCGGCACAGCTTTTTGCTTGAATCGGTGGTGGGTGGCGAGCGCTTCGGGCGCTACAGCTTCATCGGCCTGCCGGCGCGCACGTTGTTGCGCGCCAGCGGCTTCGGCGCCGCGGCGCGCACCGAGGTGGTGACCGACGGTCAGGTGGTGGAGAGCGCCGGCGGCAACCCGCTGGACTTCATCGCCGCCTACCAAAAGCGCTTCAAGGTGGCGCTGCGCCCGGGCCTGCCGCGTTTCTGCGGTGGCCTGGCGGGCTACTTTGGCTACGACGCGGTGCGCTATATCGAGAAGAAGCTGGAGGGCAGCTGCCCGCCGGACAGCCTGGGCTGCCCGGACATCCTGCTGCTGCAGTGCGAGGAGCTGGCGGTCATCGACAACCTCTCGGGCAAGCTCTACCTCATCGTCTACGCCGACCCGGCCCAGCCTGAGGCCTACGCGCGCGCCAAGAAGCGCTTGCGCGAGTTGAAGGATCAGCTCAAATACTCGGTCAGCGCGCCGCAGGTCAAGCCCAGCGAAAGCCACCCGGCCGAGCGCAGCTTTGCCAAGGCGGACTACCTGGCGGCCGTGGAGCAGGCCAAGGAGCTGATCGCCGCCGGCGACTTCATGCAGGTGCAGGTGGGCCAGCGCATCCAGAAGCGCTACACCGAAAGCCCGCTGTCGCTGTACCGCGCGCTGCGCTCGCTCAACCCCAGCCCCTACATGTATTACTACCACTTTGGCGATTTCCAGGTGGTGGGGGCCAGCCCGGAGATCCTGGTGCGCCAGGAGGCCGTGGAGGAGGGCACCAAGGTCACGATACGCCCGCTGGCCGGCACGCGGCCGCGCGGCGCCACGCCCGAGAAGGACAAGGCGGCCGAGCTGGAGCTGATGGGCGACCCGAAGGAGCGCGCCGAGCATGTGATGCTCATCGACCTGGCGCGCAACGACATCGGCCGCATCGCCAAGACCGGCACGGTGAAGGTGACCGAGGCCTTCTGCATAGAGCGCTACAGCCATGTGATGCATATCGTCAGCAACGTGGAAGGCATCCTGAACGAGGGCATGACCAGCATGGACGTGCTCAGGGCCACGTTCCCGGCAGGCACGCTCACCGGCGCGCCCAAGGTGCATGCCATGGAGCTGATCGACCGGCTGGAGCCCACCAAGCGCGGCCTGTACGGCGGCGCCTGCGGGTATTTGAGCTACGCCGGCGACATGGACGTGGCCATTGCCATCCGCACGGGCATCGTCAAGGACGGCATGCTGTATGTGCAGGCGGCGGCCGGCGTCGTGGCGGACTCGGTGCCCGAGCTGGAATGGAAAGAAACGGAACACAAGGCCCGCGCCCTGCTGCGTGCGGCGGAACTGGTAGAGGAAGGTTTGGAATGACGCGCGCCATAGATCACGTTCAGCACTGCACCACGATGGAGGATGTGCGCCGCTTCATCGATGCGCTCGATGATGTGCTCGTGCCCCTGCTGGTCACGCGTGGCGGCTACATGACGCAGGCGGCACGCATCAAACAGTGCAACACCCAGGTGCGTGACGAGGACCGCATCGAGGCCATCGTGGCCCGCGTGCGCGCACGCGCCGCGACCGAGGGCGGCCAGCCCGAGGTGATGGAGGCTATCTACCGCAGCATGATGGAGGCCTACATCGCCTACGAACACCGTGAGTTCGCGCGCATGCGCGCACCGGGAGATGAGTCATGAAGCTCTTGATGGTCGATAACTACGACAGCTTCACCTACAACATCGTCCAGTACTTTGGCGAGCTGGGCGCCGAGGTGGAGGTGTTTCGCAACGACGAGATCACCCTGGAGGGCATTGCCGCGCGCGCGCCCGATCGGCTGGTGATCTCGCCCGGCCCCTGCTCGCCGCTGGAGGCCGGCATCTCGGTGGCCGCGATACAGCACTTTGCCGGCAGGCTGTCCATCCTGGGCGTGTGCCTGGGCCACCAGAGCATTGGCGCGGCCTTTGGCGGCAAGATCATTCGTGCGCAGGAGCTGATGCACGGCAAGACCAGCGTCATCACTACCGACGAGCAAGGCGTGTTCGCCGGCCTGCCGCGGCAGTTCACCGTGAACCGTTACCACTCGCTGGCGATAGAGCGCGCCAGCTGCCCCGAGGTGCTGGCCGTCACCGCCTGGACGGAGGACGGCGAGATCATGGGCGTGCGCCACAAAGAGCTGCCCATAGAGGGCGTGCAGTTCCACCCCGAGAGCATCCTGACCGAGCATGGCCATGCCATGCTGAAGAACTTCCTGGAGCAGCGCGCTTGATCGACGCGCAGCAGCTGCTGCTGTTCATCGCCGCCGGCTGGCTGCTCAACCTGACGCCGGGCCCCGACGTGCTCTACATCGTCACGCGTGCGTTGCAGAACGGGCTGCGCGCCGGCCTGGTGGCGGGCCTGGGCATTGCCGCCGGCTGCCTGGTGCATGTGGGTGCCGCCGCCGTGGGCGTGGGCGCGCTGCTGGCGGCGTCCAGCACGGCGTTCACGCTGCTCAAGTGGCTGGGCGCGGCCTATCTGCTGTGGCTGGGCCTGCGCCTGCTGCGCGCGCGCGGCGACGGTGCGCTGGCCGGCGTGGTGCGCGAGACAGCCGGTCACGCAGCGGTGCCGGTCGCGCTCAAGGAGGTATTCCTGGGCGGCTTCTGGACGAATGTGCTGAATCCCAAGGTGGCCATCTTCTTCCTGGCCTTCGTGCCGCAGTTCATTGCCCCCGGCGCCGGCAACAAGGCGCTGGCCTTTGTGCTGCTGGGCGTGCTGTTCACCGTCAACGCCATTCCGGTCAATGGGCTGTGGGCGCTGGCGGCGGCCTGGCTGGTGCGCCGTGTCGGCGCGGTGCAGCGCGGCATGCATTGGCTCGACCGCGTTGCCGGCCTGCTGTTCATAGGCTTTGGCGTGCGTCTGGCGCTGACCGACGCGCCTGCCGTTTGACAACGACATCTGGAGACTCCATGTCCATCACCCCGCAAGAGGCGCTGCAGCGCACCATCGAGCACCGCGAGATCTTTCACGACGAGATGCTGCACCTGATGCGCATGATCATGAGCGGCGAGCTCTCGCCCGTCATGACCGCTGCCATCGTCACCGGCCTGCGCGTGAAGAAGGAAACCATTGGCGAGATCACCGCCGCGGCGCAGGTCATGCGCGAGTTCTCGCGCAAGGTCAGCGTGGCCGACACCACGCACCTGGTGGACATCGTGGGCACGGGCGGCGACGGTGCCGGCACCTTCAACATCTCCACCTGCGCCACCTTCGTCATCGCCGCCGCCGGCGCCAAGGTCAGCAAGCATGGCGGGCGCAGCGTCAGCAGCACATCGGGCAGCGCTGATGCCATGGAGGCGCTGGGCGTGAACATACAGCTCACGCCGGCGCAGATCGCGCAGTGCATCCAGGACGTGGGCATAGGCTTCATGTTCGCGCCCAACCACCACCCGGCCATGAAGAACGTGGCCCCGGTGAGGAAGGAGCTGGGCGTGCGCACCATCTTCAACATCCTGGGGCCGCTGACCAACCCGGCGAGCGCGCCCAACATCCTGATGGGCGTGTTCCACGAAGACCTGGTGGGCATACAGGTGCGCGCGCTGCAGCGCCTGGGCGCGCAGCATGCGCTGGTGGTCTATGGCCGCGACGGGCTCGATGAGATCAGCCTGGGCGCCGGCACCCTGGTGGGCGAGCTCAAGGACGGCGTGGTGCGCGAGTACGAGATCCACCCCGAGGACTTCGGCCTGCGCATGGCCGGCACGCGCGCGCTGCGCGTCGAGAACCCCGACCAGTCCAAGGCCATGCTGCTCGCCGTGCTGCAGGGCGAAGAAGGCCCGGCGCGCGACATCGTCTGCCTGAACGCCGGCGCCGCGCTGTATGCGGCGAACGTGGCACCCACCATGGCCGAGGGGCTGCAGCGCGCGCAGCAGGCGCTGGCCAGCGGCGCGGCCCTGGCCAAGCTGCACGAGCTCGTTGCCTACACGCAAAAGCTCGCGGCTTGAGGCTGCGCCATGAGCCTGCTGGACGCCCCCATCTGGAACGATGCCGGCACCTGGATCGTGCTCGGCGTGTCGCTGCTGTTCATCGTTGTCGGCCTGGTGATGCACCAGGTCATCCGCCGGGTGCTGCGCAAGCCCCCCGAACATTGACCATTGCATTGGAAAACCCGCCATGTCCGACATCCTGAAAAAAATCGTCGATGTGAAGTTCGAAGAGGTGGCCGCGGCCAAGCGGCGCATGCCCCTGGCCGACATGCGCCGCGACGCCGAGAGCCGCGTGCTCACGCGCGACTTCGTCGGCGCGCTGCGCGCCAAGATCACGGCCGGCCAGGCCGCGGTGATCGCCGAGATCAAGAAGGCCAGCCCGAGCAAGGGCGTGATCCGCGCCGATTTCATCCCAGCCGACATCGCGCAAAGCTATGCCGAGGGCGACGGCAAGGTCAGTGCCGCCTGCCTGTCGGTGCTCACCGACCGCCAGTTCTTCCAGGGCCAGCCCGACTACCTGAAGCAGGCGCGCGCCAGCTGTCAGCTGCCGGTGCTGCGCAAGGATTTCATGGTCGATCCCTACCAGATCTACGAGTCGCGCGCCATGGGAGCGGACTGCGTGCTCCTGATCGCCGCCTGCCTCGACGACGGTCTGATGGCCGAGATGGAGGCCATTGCCCGCAGCCTGGACATGGCCGTGCTGGTGGAGGTGCATGACGCCCCCGAGCTGCAGCGCGCCCTGAAGCTGAAGACGCCGCTGGTGGGCATCAACAACCGCGACCTGCGCAGCTTCGAGGTCAGCCTGCAGACCACGCTGGCGCTGCAAAAACAGGTGCCCGCCGACCGTCTGCTGGTGACCGAGTCCGGCATCCTCGCGCCCGCCGACGTGCGCCTGATGCGCGACGCCGGCGTGCATGCCTTCCTGGTGGGCGAGGCCTTCATGCGCGCGAGCGACCCCGGCCTGGCCTTGGCGCGTTTATTCGCCTGAGCGTGCTGCGCCTGCTGCGCCCCCCCGCCGATCCCCAGCGCCGTGAATGGTGGTGGCTGGCATGGGTGGCGCTGCTCGCCGCGGGTTTGCTGGTCGCCGGCCTGTGGCTTGAGCACCAGCGTGTAGCGGCGCGCGAGCGTGTCCTGCTGGCCAAGCAGGCGGGGGTGATGCATGACAACCTGGGGATGCAGCTGGAGGCCATCAACAATGCCATGCGCCATCTCCAGGCCGACCAGCGCAAGGGCCTGGACGGGGCCGATGGCCATGCCCGCCTCATGGAGCGCATGCACAATTTTGCCGATGCCATGCCTGCCGTGCGTACCTTCAGCCTGCTCGATGCCGATGGCCGGGTGCTGGCCTCCAGCGCCGCCGATTTGGTCGGGCGCGACCTGAGCGGGCGTGAATATTTCCAGACCGCCAAGCAGATCGGGCAGACCGATGCGCTGCTCGTGGGGCGGCCTTTCTTCGGCATGCTGGGCGGCTGGGTGCTGGTATTGGGACGCACCGTGCCCGGGGCGGATGGCGCTTTTGGCGGCCTGCTGGTGGCGGCGCTGGATGTGGAGCATTTCCAGACCCTGCTGCAATCCGTGCGCTATGCGCCGGACATGCGCGTCAGCCTGAGCCATGGTGACGGCATGCGCTTCATGGTCCTGGGGGCCGACAACGAGCCCGATGGCGTGAACCTGGCGCAGGCGGGCACCCTGTTCACGCGCCACCGCGAAAGCAGGCAGGCGGCCAGCGTGCTGCAGGGCTTTCCCCAGCCTGGCTACCCGCCCTATGTGATGGCCTTGCATAAGGTGCAACCGTCCAACCTGCGGATGGACAAACCGCTGGTGGTGGCGGCCGGGCGGCCGCTGGACGATGTATTTGCCGGCTGGCGCGACCAAGCCTGGCGCTTTGCACTGGTCTACCTGCTCGCCTTTTCAGCGGCCGGCGTGGCGCTGCGGCTCATGCACCGTAGGCAGAATGAAGCACGCGACCAGGCGCAGTTGCTGGAGGCCGGGCAGCGCAGGCAGCAGGAGATGCTGCGCCGGCTGGTGGAAAGCCTGCCCGGCATGCTGTACCAATACCAGCTGGAGCCTGACGGGCGCAGCCACTTCCCCTACGCCAGCCCCGGCGTGACCGATATCTATGGCTTTGCCCCCGAGCAGCTGCTGGCCGATGCGGCGCCCGTATTCGCGCGCATCCACCCCGAGGACTTGCCAAAGGGTCAGGTCAACATCCAGGAATCGGCGCGCACGCTGGCCGACTGGAAGAGCGAGTACCGCGTCATCCTGCCCGGCATTGGCGAGCGCTGGCTCAGCGGCCAGGCGCGGCCGCAGCGCCTGGACGGCGGCGCCGTGCTCTGGCATGGCTACATCCACGACGTGACCGACATGAAGCGCCAGGCCCTGCAGCTGCAGGAGACCGAGCGCCTGCTGCAGCAGCTGATGAACGATATGCCGGTGGGCCTGTGCATGGTGGACGCGCAGCGCCGCATCTACTTTCGCAACCGGCGCTTTCTGGAGCATTTCGGCTACACAGAGGCCGAGGTGCCGACGCTGCACGAATGGGCCTTGCTCGCCTACCCGGACGGCGACTATCGCCAGCAGGCGGCGCATGCCTGGGGCCAGGCCATGGCCGGCGCGCGCGCGCAAGGGGGGGTGATCGCGGCCCAGCCCTACCGCGTCACGGCGCGCGATGGCGCGCAGCATGTGATGGACATCGGCGGCCTGCTGTTTGGCGAGCATTTCCTGGCCACCTTCCAGGACCGCACCGAGCAGCAGGCGCAAAGCGAGCTGCTGCACCGGCTGGCCTATGTGGATGGCCTGACCGGCATCGCCAACCGGCGCCAGTTCGACCAGCAGCTCGAAGCCGAATGGCGCCGCTGCCGTCGCAGCGGCAAGCCGCTGGCCGTGCTGCTGCTGGACATTGACTACTTCAAGCAATACAACGACCTGTACGGCCACCAGCAGGGCGACGAATGCCTCAAGGCCGTGGCCACTGCGCTGCGCGGTCAGCTGGGGCGTTCGCATGACCTGGTGGCGCGCTACGGCGGCGAGGAATTCGTCTGTCTGCTGCCCGAGTGCGACGCCGCCGGCGCGCTGCACAAGGGGCAGGAGCTGTGCCATGCGGTACAGGCACTGGGCCTGGCGCATGCGCAATCGCGGGTGGCGGATGTGGTCACCATCAGCGTCGGTGTGGCCTGCCAGGTGCCCGACGGCGAGGGCAGCCCGGCGGCCCTGCTGCAGCAGGCCGACATGCAGCTCTACCAGGCCAAGGCGCAGGGGCGCAACCGCGCGCTGGGTGCGCACTGACTTTGATGTCGGCGCATGACGCCGGCGCCGGCCCGCTGCCTACAATGGCCTGCATCGTCTCCGTGGCAGGCCATAGCCACGCCCACAGCCCACGCCGAGGTGTTCTTGCAGCCCATCGCGCCGTCACATATGCAGCGTTTCCGCCGCGAATGGTGGTGGCTGGGTCTGGGCGCGCTGCTGGTGGGCGCGATGCTGGCGCTGGGCCTATGGCATGAGCGCCAGCAGACCGAGGCACGCGAGCGCCAGCACCTGGCGCAACAGGCGCGCATGCTGCACGACAACCTGGTGCCGCAGCTGGGCGCCATCAACCATGTGCTGGCCAGCCTGCAGGCCGATGTGCCGCGCTGGCGCCAGCGCCCCGGCGGCATGGCCGAGCTGAACCAGCGCCTGCAGCTGTTTTTTGCGGCCCTGCCGGGTGTGCGCAGCCTGAATGTGCTCGATGGGCAGGGGCGGGTACTGGCCTCCAGCCATGACGAGGCGCTGGGACAGGACTTTGGCCGGCGTGACTACTTTCAGATGGCGCGCACCGGCATGGCGCCCGAGACGCTGCTGGTGAGCCGGCCCTTCCAGGGCGCGCTGGGCGGCTGGGTGCTGGTGCTGGGGCGTACGCTGACGGCTGCGGACGGCAGCTTCGATGGCCTGCTGACGGCCTCGCTGAACCCCGAGTACCTGCATGTGGTGCTGCAGTCGGTGCGCTACGCCAGTGATCTGTTCACCTCGCTCACGCATGGCGACGGCCAGCGCCTGATGGCGCTGGGCGACGCCAATGAGCGCGCTGGCGACAACCTGGCCATGCCTGGCAGCCTGTTCATGCAGCATCTGCAGAGCCAGCGCAGCGACAACCTGCTGCGCGGCCCGCTGCGCCCCGGCGGTGCGGACTACCTGGTGGCCATGCGCAACCTGCAACCACCCGGGCTGCACATGGGCAAGCCGCTGGTCGTGGGCGTGGGGCGTGCCACGCAGGCGATGTGGGCGCAGTGGCGCCAGCGGGCGCGTTTTCTGGCGCTGGTGTATCTGCTGTCTTGCGCAGCGCTGGCCGGCGGCCTGGCGGCTCTGCAGCGCCGGCAATGGCGGCTATGGCACACGCAGGAGCTGCTGGAGCGCCAGCAGGCCCTGCAGCGCCAGCAGGAGGACATGCTGCGCCGCCTGGCGGACAACCTGCCCGGGCTCTTGTACCAGTACCAGCTGGAGCCCGACGGCCGCAGCCATTTCCCCTACGCCAGTCCGGGCGTGACCGATGTTTTCGGCCATCCGCCCGAGTCCTTGCGCGCTGACGCCGGGCCCGCCCTGGCGCGCATCCACCCGGCGGATCGGGTCGCGGGCGAGGCGGCCATGCAGGAGTCGGCGCGCACGCTGGGCGTCTGGCAGGGCGAGTACCGCGTGACCCTGCCCGGCCGTGGCGAGCGCTGGCTCAGCGGCCAGGCGCGGCCGCAGCGGCTGCGCAGCGGCGCCGTGCTTTGGCATGGCTATGTGCATGACATCACCGAGGCCAAGCGCCAGGCCATGGAGCTGCAGGAGAAGGAGCGGCTGCTGCGCCACCTGATGGAGCAAATGCCCATCGGGCTGTGCATCGTCGATGAGTCCGGGCATTTCAGCTTTCGCAACCAGCGCTTTGCCGAGTACTTCGGCTATCCGGCGAGCGAGCCGCTGACGCTGCAGCGCTGGTGGCAGGAGGTCTACCCCGACGCCGACTACCGCGCCCGCGTGCTGGCGCTCTGGAACGAAGCCATGGACCATGCCGACGCACATGACGGCACCCTACCCGGCCATGAGTACCGCGTGACCACGCGCTACGGCACGCAGCGCATCATGGCCATTGGCGGCATAGCGATGGGCGGGCGCTTCATGGCCAGCTTCATCGACCTGACCGAGCAAAAGGCGCACAGCGACCTGCTGCGGCATCTGGCCTTTGTCGATGGCGTCACCGGCATTGCCAACCGCCGGCGCTTTGACGAGGCCTTGCAGCGTGAATGGCGCGACTGCCTGCGCAAGGGCAAGCCACTGGCGCTGCTGATGTTCGACATCGACCATTTCAAGGCCTATAACGACTTTTACGGCCACCAGCGCGGCGACGGCTGCATCAAGGCCGTGGCGGCGGTGCTGCGCGCCGGCCTGGGCCGCCCGCATGATCTGGCGGCGCGCTATGGCGGCGAGGAATTCGTCTGCCTGCTGCCCGACTGCGGGCCACAGGACGCCCGCGCCAAGGCGCAGGAGCTGTGCCAGGCCGTGCGCAGCCTGGGCCTCGCGCACAGTGCCTCGCCCGTAGCGCCGGTGGTCACGCTGAGTGCTGGCGTGGCCTGCCTGGTGCCCGACGAGCGCAACAGCCCCGAGGCGCTGCTGGCGCTGGCCGACGCCAACCTCTACCGCGCCAAGTCTGCCGGGCGCGACCGTGTCGATCAGGGTGTTGAAACACTACAATTACAATAGCTGTTTGCGCTTTATTGACGGGCGTTATAGGTTGATTTAATGCTTGAAAACATGCATGCCGAAGCGGCCACGCAGCTGCGCAGCGCCAACCCGGACGACTGGCCCGTGGCGCCGGGCTGGCAGGCCCTGACGGCGGGCTTTTTTGCCAGCGCCGAAGGTCGCTCGCTGCTGGACTTTCTGCGCCAGCGGCTGCAGGCCGGGGCGGTGCTGTTTCCGCCCGAGCCGCTGCGCGCGCTGGCGCTCACGCCGCCCGAGGCCGTGCGCGTGCTCATCCTGGGGCAAGACCCCTACCACGGCCGCGGCCAGGCCGAGGGGCTGGCGTTCTCGGTCGCGCCCGGCGTGCGCCTGCCGCCCTCGCTGCAAAACATCTTCAAGGAAATGCGACGCGACCTGGGCACGCCCTTCCCGCCCTTCCCCGACCCCGGCGGCAGCCTGGTGCAATGGGCCACGAACGGCGTGCTGCTGCTCAACACCTGCCTGACGGTGGAGGAGGGCCAGGCCGCCAGCCATTCCGGCCGCGGCTGGGAGCGCCTGACCGACGCCGTGATCCGCCATGTGGCCGAAGGCGCGCGGCCGGTGGTCTTCATGCTCTGGGGCAACCATGCGCAAACCAAGCGTGCGCTGATTCCCGCCGATCGCGGGCATCTGGTGCTCACCTCCAACCACCCCTCGCCGCTGTCGGCGCTGCGCCCGCCCGCGCCCTTTATCGGCAACGGCCATTTCGGCCAGGCGCGCGCGTTTCGCGAACGGCAAGGGGCTTGACGCAAACCCGCACCATGCACAACGCACAGACCCTCGACTGGACCCTGCCCTATGCCTCGCAGCGCAGCGCGGTGCTGGG
Organism: Diaphorobacter limosus; assembly: GCF_033100095.1. Classification (NCBI taxonomy): domain Bacteria; kingdom Pseudomonadati; phylum Pseudomonadota; class Betaproteobacteria; order Burkholderiales; family Comamonadaceae; genus Diaphorobacter; species Diaphorobacter limosus. Next base: position 3,105,815 of record NZ_CP136921.1, read on the forward strand.
GCGCAACGTGGTCGCCACCTCGCAGCCGCTGGCGGCCCAGGCCGGCCTGGCCATGCTGCAGGCCGGCGGCAACGCGGTGGACGCAGCCATTGCCGCTGCCATGGCGCTGACAGTGGTCGAGCCCTCGGGCTGCGGCATCGGCAGCGACGGTTTCGCCATCTGCTGGGACGGCAGGCAGCTGCACGGCCTGAATGCCTCGGGCCGCTCGCCCGCAGCCTGGACGCCGGAATACTTTGCGCGCCTGGGCGGCATTCCCGAGAAGGGCTGGAACGCCGTCACCGTGCCCGGCGCCGTATCCGCCTGGGTGACGCTGTCCAAACGCCTGGGCCGGCTGCCGTTTGCCCGGCTGGCCCAGCCGGCCATCGATTACGCGCGCCATGGCTTTCCGGTCTCGCCGACGATTGCGCGCCTGTGGGAACTCGGCGCCGCCAGGCTGGGCGACCAGCCCGGCTTTGCCGAATGCTTCCTGCCCGCCGGCCGGCCGCTGCGCGCCGGCGAGATCTTCCGCAGCGAGGCCCATGCACGCACGCTGGAGCTGATCGCCGCGACCGAGGGCGAGGCCTTCTACCGCGGCGAGCTGGCCGAGAAGATGGCCGCGCACGCCCAGGCCCATGGCGGCGCGATGACCGTCGAAGACCTGGCCGCGCACCAGCCCGATTGGGTGGGCACGGTGAGCCAGCGCTTTGGCGATTCGGTGATCCACGAGATTCCGCCGAATGGCCAGGGCATCGCCGCGCTGATGGCGCTGGGCATGCTCGATGAACATGGCGTGGGCGCCCACCCGGTGGACGATGTACGGACGGTGCACGCCAGCATCGAGGCCATGAAACTGGCCCTGGCCGACCTGCACCAGTACAACGCCGACATGGATCACATGCAGGTCGCGCCAGCCGAGCTGCTGCATGCCGACTACCTGCGCCAGCGCGCCGCGCTGATCGACCCGGCGCGCGCCGGCGCCCCGAGCTATGGCGCGCCGCGCCCCGGCGGCACGGTGTACCTGGCGGCGGCCGACGCCTCCGGCATGATGGTCTCGTTCATCCAGTCCAACTACATGGGTTTTGGCTCGGGCGTGGTGGTGCCGGGCACGGGCATCAGCCTGCAAAACCGCGGTCATGGTTTCAACCTGGTGCCGGGCCATGCCAACCAGGTGGGGCCGGGCAAGCGGCCCTCGCACACCATCATCCCGGCCTTTGCCATGCACGCCGACGGCAGGCCGCAAATGGCCTTTGGCGTCATGGGCGGGCCCATGCAGAGCCAGGGCCATGTGCAGATGGCGCTGCGCGTGCTGCGCTATGGCCAGAACCCCCAGGCCGCCGCCGACGCGCCGCGCTGGCGCGTGACCGGGGGCAAGGGCGTGGCCGTGGAGCCGCATTTCGACGCCGCCGTGGTGGCCGGGCTGCGCGCGCTGGGCCATGAGGTGACGGTGGAGGCGGGCAACGGTGTGTTCGCCTTCGGCGGCGCCCAGCTGGTGCTGCGCCAGGGCGACATCTACATCGCCGGCTCGGATTCGCGCAAGGATGGTTGCGCGGTGGCGTTTTAGGCGAAATTTGCCGTCAACGCTTGTCAGATAAGCGCAAGCAGCTATGATTTTAGGAATTCAATACGCACCGGTGCGCTCCGGCTCCGGCGCTGGCAGCCACAGCTCCAGCGTGCCCGGCTGGCCCTTGAGGCCAGTGGGCAGGCCGGTGACCCAGACCTTTTGCCGGCTGGCCGGCGACCAGCGCGGCTGCACCAGCTGCGCCAGGGCCTGGGCGCAGGGGCGTAGCCGGGCCTGGTGGACGACGAAGGTCGGTTGCTGCCAGGGCACGGGCGGGCGCTGCTGGCGCATGGCGGCGGTGCGCGCCACGTTTTCTATGCGCGGGATGCGCAGCGCGCCGGCACCGGCCTGCTGCAGGCGCTGGCGCAGCTGCTCGGCACGCTCGCGCGTCGCTTCGTCGTAGATCTGCGTGTACAGCAGGGTGCCGGCCGGGCAGTCGTCGCGCAGGCCCGCCGCCTCGGCGGCGCTGATGGCGGTGATCAGTTCGGGCATGGCGCCGGCGGCGGGCGCCTCGGTGCTGGTCGCCGTGGGCGCCGGCGCGGGCGTGGACACGGACGCGGCTGGGGCGGCGGCCACGCTGGCGGACTGTTCGCGGCCGCGCAGCAGCGCCCATGCCTGCGCCAGGTTGTGGATGGCGTCGGGCGGGCGGGGCAGGGGCTGCCAGTAGTTCAGCGCACTGCCGCTGCCGATTTTCTTTTGCGCGACCTCGCACAAATCCCTCTGGTGCTGGCGTTCGGTCTCGGCGCAGGCGGCAATGGCCTGGGCGTTGCCCGTGCATTGTTCGTTCAGGCGGTCGAGCAGCCGCTTCACGGTGATCTGCTCGGCCGGGCTCAGGGCCTCGCTGCCGTCGAGGGCGCGCAGCTGCTCCACATGGCCCAGGGTGTGCGCGCCCACGCGCCTGCAGCTGCCGGACACCTCGAGCAGCTCGCGCGAGGAGTCGTCCAGCAGCTTGCTGATCTCGGCCTGGCGCGCGTCGGTGCTGCGGTTGAGCTGCTCCTGCAGCTGCCACAGCGACAGCAGCAGCGTGCCGGTCACGCCCACGCCGACCGATGTGCCTATGGCCGCCGCACGCACGCTGCGGCGCCAGCGCGGCAGGCGCGCCTGGGCGTCCGGCGCCGGCGGTGCCTGGGTCTCGCGCGGCTGCTGCAGGCGCTCGGGCAGGGCCAGCTTGTGCAGCTGCACCCTGTCCCAGCCGGGCAGCTGGGCCAGCCAGCGGTCGTACACGGCCTGGCCCAGGTCCTGGCCCAGGCGTTGGTAGCTCTCCCACTGCGCCTCGTCGAAGAACTGGTCGCCCGTGGACTCGTGCGGAAAGCTGGGGTGGCGCTGGGCGTAGGACAGCAGGTCCAGATCCAGGCCGACATGCAGGTTGGGCTTGACGACCAGCAGCGTGCCCTCGCGCTCGCCGCGCGCCGGGTCGCTGTGGCGGTAGCGTATGCGCGCCAGCAGCACGCCGCGGCGCGTGCTGTTGTCGGCCAGCTCGTCGGGCGAGAGCACGGTCAGGTTGTCGCCGGGCAGGCTGAGCAGGCGCGCGGCCTCCTGGCGGCTGTAGAACTCGATCTCGGCGTCCAGGTCGATGCGCGCCTTGCGCACCAGGTTCTCGATGTCGGCAAAGCGGTACTCGGGGTCGGCGCTGGCGTCCGACAGGATGATGAAGTCGCACTCGCGCTTGATCAGCGCGTACACACCGGTGTTGTCGAAATGCCCGCCGTCCGACAGATACCACCAGGGCCGCGCCGGCCCGAAGAACCGGGCGCGCGCCTCGCTCCAGAGCATCAGCGGCTTGGGCCCGCGCCGCCACAACCAGGTCTTCAGCGGTGTCAGCGCCTGGGGCAGGGGCGACTCTATCCAGTGGCCCAGGCGTATGCCGAGCAGAAACATCACCAGCGCCCAGCCGCGCGAGGTGTAGGCGCCCGCGCCCGGCGCCGCCGCCGCGCCCGAGACGGCCACCCAGCCGCCCAGCGTGCCGGCGGCGCGGCCGGCGCTGGCCGTGGCGGCGCCGTCGTCCCAGCGCAGCACCTCTTGCGTGCCGACCTCCAGCGCGCGCGCCGAGGCGATCACCAGCCGCCCCTTGCGGTCGGCGTTGAACAGGCCCGAGGCGTCGTCGCGCGTCTGGTTCAGGCAGGCGCCTATCAGGTGCAGCGGGCCGCCGTCGGCCTCGGGGTGGTGGCAGGCCAGATCCACGTCGTCGCCCGCGGCCACCTCGGTCACGCTGCGCAGGCGGGCATCGGCCGGCGTGAAGGGCGTGCAGATGCCGCGCCGCCGGTTGCCCACCGCCAGCCAGGCGCGCACCAGGCGCGCCTGGTAGAAGCCCGACAGCGAGGAGGCATTCGCCGCCTGCGCCAGCCGCGCCGTGGTCAGCCACCACCCCAGGGCCGCCAGCGCCAGCATGGCCCAGCGCATCCAGGCCGGAAAGCCGCGCAGCAGCGCCAGCGGGGCCTCGGCAAACACCCACCACTGCACGGCCAGCAGCCAGGCCAGCAGCAGCACCAGGGCCCCCAGGTGGCCGGCAACGTTCAGCAGCAGCGGGCCCAGCGCCATGGTGTGGCGCGCCTCGGCCTGGGCCGCCAGCTGTTGCAAGACCGGCGCCAGCCCGCGCAGCACGAACAGCAGGGCGCCGCCCGCGCCCACGCCGCCCCAGACCCAGCCCGACGGCTGGCTGCTGGAGAGCATCAGCAGCAGCCACCAGCTGGCCCAGTCCAGCGCGCCGGCGCCGGCCAGCAGCAGACAGGCCAGCAGGGCACCGCGCAGCCACCGGGTCAGCTGGTTGCGCAGCCGCGCCACGGCCAGCAGGCGCGGCTCGCGGGCCAGCGCCAGGCGGGCCATGGCGCTGGCATGGCCCAGCGCGGCCGACCACAGCGCCAGCACCAGCAGGGGCAGCACCAGCTCGGCCTGGCGCCAGGCCTGCAGCAGTGGCAGCCGGCCCGGGCGCAGCGTGAGCGCCAGGGCCACCAGGATCAGCCCCGCCAGCAAAAAAGCGTCGCCGGGGTAGAGGCGGCGCCCGGCGGGATCCGGGCTGCGCGTCTCGGGCGCCGCCCAGTAGCCCACCAGCAGGCCGGGCAGCAGGGCCGCGGCCCACAGCAGAGCCAGGGCAAACCAGGGCGAGGCCCAGCCCTGCCAGGCCGTGGCCTGCAGCCAGCCCAGGCTGTGCTGCAGCAGATGCGGCAGGGTCAGCGCCAGCGCCACCGGCACCAGCGCGAAGAAGGCCTCGATATGCACCGCCAGAAAGGCGCGCAGATAGGTGACGATGAGAATGCCCACGTCGCGCGAGCCGGCGGGCGTGAGGTAGCGGCCGTTGCTGCGCAGCCAGCCGAGCATGTCGGAGTGGCCCGCGGCCAGCATCTGCTGCGCCTGCGCCAGGCCCAGCGCGCTGATCAGTCGCCCCAGCATGGCGCCCACGTAGCCGCCGCCGGAGATGGTGGACAGGTAGTCCACGCGCCTGAACAGCCCCTGCGCCGCGAGGCCACGCAACAGGCCCAGGCCAAAGGTGGCGCTGCGCACGCCGCCGCCCGACAGCGCCAGCCCCACCGTGGGCAGCTGGCGCGCCTGGGCGTTGCCCAGGCCGGCATGGCGGCGCCGGCGCAGAACCGCCGCGCGTTCATCGCGCTGCAATTGCTGCTGCGCCGAGCGGGTGGACGGTTGGGCGGCCATGGCGCATACGGTAGGCGCGCGCCAGGGCCACGTCAACAGCCGGCCGAATGCGCCGGCGTAGTGAGCAACCGCTTTTTTGGGGTGAAGAAGGGGCGCGGCGCATGAAACTGGCACACCCCAGGCCAGCAGGCGCCGCGCAAGGGCCGCCCCGCCGCGCTGGCGTCGTCCCCCTTCCCGAATGGCGCCGCCATTCGAGAGAAGGGGGAAGCGGCGAAGCCGCTCAGGGGGTTGTCCTCTCCCTACGCTGCAGCAGCATGGCGTCGCCGTAGCTGAAGAAACGGTAGCGCTGGGCGATGGCGTGGCGGTACAGCAGCATGATGTGCTCGTAGCCGGCGAAGGCGCTGACCAGCATCATCAGCGTGCTCTTGGGCAGGTGGAAGTTGGTCAGCAGCAGGTCCACCACCTGGAATGCAAAGCCCGGCGTGATGAAGATGCGCGTGTCGCCCCGGGCCTGGCCGCTCTGCGCCCAGGACTCGAGCGTGCGCACGGTGGTCGTGCCCACGGCCAGCACCCGCCCGCCGCGCTGGCGGCAGCGCTCCAGGGCGGCCAGCGTGGCCAGCGGGATCTCATACCACTCGCTGTGCATCTGATGTTCGGCCAGGTTCTCGGTCTTCACCGGCTGGAAGGTGCCGGCGCCCACATGCAGGGTGACGTTGGCGGTCTCCACGCCGCGCTGCTGCAGCTGCGCCAGCACGGCGGCGTCGAAATGCAGCGCCGCCGTGGGCGCGGCCACGGCGCCGGGGGCGCGGGCGAACACGGTCTGGTAGCGCTCGGCGTCCTCGGCCGCGTCCGGGTCGTGGGCGGCGTTTTGCTGGCGCTCTATGTAGGGCGGCAGCGGCAGGTGGCCGTGGCGCTCCATCAGCTCCCAGGCGCTCTCGCCGGCCGGGCCATGCAGGGCGAAGTGAAACAGCGGGCCGTTCTCGTCGGGCCAGCGCGCGAGCAGGGTGGCGTCGAAGCCGCCCGCGCGGCGCCCGCCGGCCATGTGGATGGTGGCGCCGGGCAGGGGCTTTTTGCTGACCTTCATGTGCGCCACGACTTCGTTGCCCGTCAGCACGCGCTCGATCAAGAGCTCCAGCTGGCCGCCGCTGGCCTTCTCGCCAAAGACGCGCGCCTTGACCACCTTGGTGTCGTTGAACACCACCAGGTCGCCCGGCTGCAGCAGACCGGGCAGCTCGCGGAAGATGCGGTCGGTGGGCGGACTCTGGCGCCCGTCGAGCAGGCGCGAGCTGCTCCTCTCGGGGGCGGGGTGCTGGGCGATGAGCAGCTCGGGCAGCTCGAAGTCGAAGTCGCTGAGGGTATGGATGCGGGGGCTGGGGGACATGCGTATTCTTGACAAAGGCGGCCGGCCATGGCGGCAGGCGCAGGGGGCGATTGTCGCAACTGCGGCGCGGCCCCGTGGCGGCGTGGGCACTTTAGAAAGGTCAAGCTATCGCACTCCAAATCCCATAGACTTTGTCTTTTGTCAAGCAATCGTTCGACGGCGTATGGATACCTCTTTCATTTGGGATGATGGCTTTGTCACCGGCCTGGATGTGGTGGATGCGCAGCACCATGCGTTGGTGGATCTGTTCAACGAGCTGAACCAGGCGCTGTTCTCGCCGGCCGGCGACCGCCAGGCGCTGCTGGCCGATATCTACGCCCGCCTGCTGGCCTATGCCGAGTACCACTTCCGCGAAGAGGAGCAGCTGATGGCGCAAAGCGGCCTGGACGCGCGCCATGTCCAGGCGCATTGCCGGCTGCACCAGCAGTTCGTGCAGCAGATACGCGTGATGTGGGCGCGGCGCGGCACGCAGGCCGATTTGGGCGCCATGCTGGTCGACTTTCTGACCGCGTGGCTGGGTCTGCATATCCTGGGCATAGACCGGTCGATGGCGCGGCAGATCGCGTCCCGGCGCCAGGGGCTGGACGCGGCCGAGGCCTTCGAGCGCGAGCGCCAGCGCGCAAGGCATGACGACGGCATGCAGACGCTGCTGAAGATGATCAACCGGCTGTATTCGGCGCTGTCGGTGCAGAACACCCAGCTGGCCAGCGCCAACCAGGATCTGGAGGAGCGCGTGACCCAGCGCACGCGCGAGCTGGAGCTGGCCAACGAGCGCCTGCGCCTGCTCTCGCGCACCGATGCGCTGCTGGACATCGCCAACCGCGCGCATTTCAACGAATGGCTGGAGCAGGCCTGCACCCTGGCGCGCCGCACCCAGCGGCCACTGGGCCTGGTGATGATCGACGTGGACTGTTTCAAGCGCTACAACGACCGCTACGGCCACCAGCAGGGCGACACCTGCCTGCAGGCCGTGGCGCGCGCCGTGGCCGGCTGCCTGCGCCGCGACGCCGACCTGGTGGCGCGCTACGGCGGCGAGGAGCTGGTGGTGGTGTTGCCCGATACCGGCATGGCCGGCGCCACGGCCCTGGCGCAGCGCATGGTGCAGGCCGTGCAGGCGCTGGCCCTGCCGCATGCCGACTCGCCGGTCGGGCCCTGCGTGACCATCAGCGCCGGCGTGTGCAGCCAGGTGCCCCATGCGGGTGCGGACGGCGCCAGCGGCTCGGCGGCGTTGATCGCCCACGCCGACGCCGCGCTCTACCAGGCCAAGCACCAGGGGCGCAACCGTTGCGTGGCGCATGCGGAGGGTGGGGATGCCGCTGGAATGCTCTCGAAAATATAGGTATTCGCGCTTGCTGCGTGGCGGTTTTAATGAAATATTGCCTGAACCGCTACTTCTCGGGCATTCGATAGAAATCGTTGCAGTGGCGAGCGCGGCGCGCTCCTGATGCCATAGCTTGCCCCTCGCAGGCCGCTATGGCTGGATCAGAACGGCGGTGGTTTTTTTGCCGTCGCCGGCGCTCACCAGGGCTGGTGCGGCAGCCCGGACCACAGTTCGTTCAGATCCGGGAACTGCCAGCGCGCCGGGTCTTCGCGCCCGGCGATCTGCTCGCGGCAGCCGGGCGCGGACAGGTCGATCAGCTCGGGCGGTATGCGCATGTCCGACTTGGTGGAATAGAAACCTTCACGCGCGGCGTGAGCAGCGTGCCGGGCGACTGCTCGGTGACCACGCCCAGGCGCCCCGATGTCAGGCGCACCAGCGAGCCCACGGGGTAGATGCCCAGGCTTTTCACGAAGGCCTGGTACAGGCGCTGGTCCAGATGGTCGCGCGTCCACTCGGCCATGCGGCGCAGCGATTCGGCCGGGTCCCAGCCGGCCTTGTAGGGGCGGTCCGAGGTGATGGCGTCGTACACATCGCAGATCGCCGCCATGCGCGCCAGGGTGGTGATCTGCTCGGCCGGCAGGCGGTGCGGATAGCCCGTGCCGTCGATCTTCTCGTGGTGGTGCAGGCAGGCGTCCAGCACCGGCGCGGGCAGACCCTGGCCCTGCAGCAGGGCGTGGCCGGCGCCGGGGTGGCCGCGCATCAGGGCGAACTCGGCGTCGCTGAGCTTGCCCGGCTTGTTCAGGATCGCCAGCGGAACATGGGCCTTGCCAAGGTCGTGCAGCAGGCCGGCCAGGCCCGCCTGCTGCGTGGCCTCGTCGTTCAGGCCCATCTGCCGCGCCAGCCCCACCATCAGCGCGCACACGGCCACCGAGTGCATGAAGGTGTATTCGTCGGCGGTCTTGATGCGCGCCAGGCTGATCAGGGCGCTGGGGTTTCGCGTCACCGAGTCCGCTATCTCGCTGACCAGGCCCGGGGCGCTGCTGGCGTCCACCGCACGGCCCATGCGCGCCTCGCTGAACATGCTGATCACGGCCTGCTTGGCGTTGGCGCAAATGCTGGCGGCGCGCTGCAGCTCCTGCGCCATGGGTGTGGCGGCCGACGGCGGCTCTGCCTGTACCGGCTCTGCCTGCACCGGCGACGCCTGGGGGGCTTCACTCACCTCGCCTTCGGCCTGTGCTGTGGCTGCGTTGGCCAGATCCAGTCCCTTGGAGATGTCGATCAACACCTCCTGGATGCTGGTTTCGCGTATGCGCAGCAGATCCTGCGGGTCTTCGAGCAGAAAACGCGTGCGCCAGAACGGATGCTCCATCCACGAGCCGCAAAGTTCGTGCAGGTACATTCCCAGGCTGAGCTGCTGCACATGGATGCGTTTGAGCATGAAAACTGATCAGGATGACGAAAGTAACTTCCTATTTTAATTGTTTCAAAACCACACTGAAACCCCTTGCCCGGACGCCGGCGCGGCTTTGACAATGGTTGATCAAAGCCCCGCGCAAAAGGCCCTGGTCAAGCTGGGCCTGACGCGCCCCATCGACCTGGCCCTGCACCTGCCGCTGCGCTACGAGGACGAAACGCGCATCACCCCTTTGCGGAACACACGCGAGGGCGACATGGTGCAGATCGAGGCCACGGTGACCGCCAGCGAGGTGCAGCTGCACCCGCGCCGCCAGCTGGTGGTGACGGTGGAGGATGGCACCGGCAGCTGCGAGCTGCGCTTCTTCAGCTTCTACCCATCGCACCAGAAGACCATGGCCGTGGGTGCGCGGCTGCGCGTGCGCGGCGAGGTCAGGGGCGGCTTCTGGGGCCGGCAGATGCTGCACCCGGCCTTTCGCAAGGCTGAAGGCGAGCTGCCCCAGGCATTGACCCCCATCTATCCCACCGTGGCCCAGCTGCCCCAGGCCTATCTGCGCCGCGCCGTGGCGAGCGCCATGGCGCGCGTGGAGCTGCCCGAGACCCTGCCGCCAGGACTGCAGCCGCCCGTGGCGCGGTTTGATAGGGAAAACGGGCTACAAAGACCGTGGAATCTGCGCGAATCGCTATTATTTTTGCATCACCCATCACCCGACGTGGCGCTGGCCACGTTGCAGGATCACAGCCACCCGGCCTGGCAGCGCCTGAAGGCCGAGGAGCTGCTGGCGCAGCAGCTGTCGCAACTGACGGCCAAGCGCGAGCGCGCCTTGCTGCGCGCGCCCGAGCTGCGCCCGGCGCAGGCGGCGGGCGCACCGGCCCTGCACGAGCGCCTGCTGGCAGCGCTGCCCTTTGCGCTGACCGCGGCCCAGCGCCGCGTGGGCGAAGAAATCGCGCATGACCTGGCCAGGCCCGTGCCCATGCACCGCCTGCTGCAGGGCGATGTGGGCTCGGGCAAGACCGTGGTCGCGGCGCTCGCCGCCTGCGTCTGCATGGATGCCGGCTGGCAATGTGCGCTGATGGCGCCCACCGAGATCCTGGCCGAGCAGCATTTCACCAAGCTCATTGGCTGGCTGGAGCCGCTCCTGGCCGAGCGCGGCCAGCAGGTGGCCTGGCTGGTTGGCGGGCAGAAGAAGAAGGAGCGCGCCGCCATGCTGGAGCGCATCGCCAGCGGCGCGGCGGCCCTGGTGGTGGGCACGCATGCGGTCATCCAGGAGCAGGTGCAGTTCAAGAACCTGGCCCTGGCGGTGATCGACGAGCAGCACCGCTTTGGTGTGGCCCAGCGCCTGGCGCTGCGGCAGAAGTTGGCTCGCCATGGCTTGGAGCCGCACCTGCTGATGATGAGTGCCACGCCCATACCGCGCACCCTGGCCATGAGCTACTACGCGGATCTGGACGTCTCCACCATAGACGAGCTGCCGCCCGGGCGCACGCCAGTGGTCACCAAGCTGATCGCCGACAGCCGCAAGGATCAGGTGGTCGAGCGCATCGCCGCGCAGGTGGCGGCGGGGCGGCAGGTGTACTGGGTCTGCCCCTTGATCGAGGAGAGCGAGGCGCTGGATCTGTCCAACGCCACGGCCACCCATGTGGCGTTGAGCGAGGCCCTTCCTGGCGTCACCGTGGGCCTGCTGCATTCGCGCATGCCATCCGCCGAGAAAAAGGCGGTGATGGAGGCATTCAAGAGCGGCACCATGGGCGTGCTGGTCTCCACCACCGTCATCGAGGTCGGCGTGGACGTGCCCAACGCCAGCCTGATGGTGATCGAGCATGCCGAGCGCTTCGGCCTGTCGCAGCTGCACCAGCTGCGCGGGCGCGTGGGGCGGGGGGCTGCGGCCTCGGCCTGCGTGCTGCTGTACTCCACGGGCGACAGCGGCCGCCTGGGCGAGACGGCGAAGGGCCGCCTGAAAGCCATGGCGGAGACGACAGACGGCTTCGAGATCGCGCGGCGCGACCTGGAGATACGCGGCCCGGGTGAATTTTTGGGCGCGCGCCAGTCTGGCGACGCGCTGTTGCGCTTTGCCGACCTGGCCACCGATGGTGCGCTGCTGGACTGGGCGCGCGAGGCCGCGCCGCAGATGCTGGACCAGCACCCGCTGCTGGCCGAGCAGCACATACAGCGCTGGCTGGGCACAAAGTCCGACTATCTGAAGGCGTGAGCCGGCGCGCGGCAACCGCGCCGCGGCCGCGCATTGCACAATGTCGCGTTTTAGTCTTTCGCTATTGCCACGAGATGACTCTTACCGAACTCAAATACATCGTCGCCGTCGCCCGTGAAAAGCATTTTGGCCGCGCGGCCGAGGCCTGCTATGTCTCGCAGCCCACGCTGTCGGTGGCGGTGAAGAAGCTCGAGGACGAGCTGGAGGTCAAGCTGTTCGAGCGCAGCGCGGGCGATGTCTCGGTGACGCCGCTGGGCGAGGAGATCGTGCGCCAGGCGCAAAGCGTGCTGGAGCAGGCCGCCGAGATCAAGGAGATCGCCAAGCGCGGCAAGGACCCGCTGGCCGGCGCGCTGACCCTGGGCGTGATTTACACCATAGGCCCCTATCTGCTGCCCGACCTGGTGCGCCACGCGATCGCGCTCACGCCGCAGATGCCGCTGATGCTGCAGGAGAACTTCACCGTCAAGCTGCTGGAGATGCTGCGCACCGGCGAGATCGACTGCGCCATCCTTGCCGAGCCCTTTCCCGACACGGGCCTGGCCATCGCGCCGCTGTACGACGAGCCCTTTCTGGCGGCCGTGCCATCCAGCCACCCGCTGGCCGAGCGCAAGAACGTGTCGGCCCTGGAGCTGAAGAACGAGACCATGTTGCTGCTGGGCGCGGGCCACTGCTTTCGCGACCATGTGCTGGAGGTCTGCCCCGAGTTCGCGCGCTTTGCCAGCAATGCCGAGGGCATACGCCGCACCTTCGAGGGCAGCTCGCTGGAGACCATCAAGCACATGGTCTCGGCCGGCATGGGCGTGACCCTGGTGCCGCGCCTGTCGGTGCCGCGCGACGCGCTGCACACCGGCGTGCGCCGGCGCAAGAGCGACGACGCGCATATCCGCTACCTGCCCATCAAGGAGAGCGACGGCAGCGCCCCGCCCATGCGCCGCGTGGTGCTGGCCTGGCGCCGCAGCTTCACGCGCTACGAGGCCATCGCCGCGCTGCGCAACGCCATCTACGCCTGCGAGCTGCCGGGGGTCAAGCGCCTGAGCTGAAGCGGGCCGCGTTGGCTATGCCCGCAATTGCCACAAGTCATGGTGCGGCAGCCCTGCTGCGCTACAGTCTTTATCAAGTCAACCGAAGGAGAAAGCACCATGGCCAAAGCCGCAAAAACCAGCAAGACCGTGAAGACGCCCGCTTCCGCCCAGGGCATTGCCGCCCCGGGCATCCGCATCGGCATCAGCGACAAGGACAGAGCCGCCATTGCCCAGGGCCTGTCGCGCCTGCTGGCCGACACCTACACGCTGTACCTGACCACGCACAACTTCCACTGGAACGTGACCGGCACCATGTTCAACACGCTGCACACCATGTTCATGGAGCAGTACACCGAGCTGTGGAATGCCGTTGACCCGATCGCCGAGCGCATACGCGCGCTGGGCCATGTGGCGCCGGGCTCGTACGCGGCGTTTGGCAAGCTGTCGTCGCTGGACGACGTACCCGCCGATCCGCCCAAGGCGCTGGAGATGGTGCGCATCCTGGTGCTGGGCCACGAGGCCGTGGCACGCACCGCGCGCGAGCTCTTTCCCCTGGCCGACAAGGCCTGCGACGAGCCCACCGCCGACCTGCTCACCCAGCGCATGACGGTGCATGAGCAGACGGCCTGGATGCTGCGCTCTTTGCTAGAAGATTAATAGCGTTTTACGCTTTGTACACAAGGGCTTCGGCCCTTTTTTATTTGAAGACTCCGTTCATGACCGCCACGCCGCCGCGCTCCAGGCTCTCGCTCTACCTGGATCTGATCCGCTTCAACCGCCCGGCCGGCTGGCTGGTGCTGGTCTGGCCCACGCTGGTGGCGCTGTGGGTGGCGGCGGGCGGCTTTCCGGGGTGGCATCTGCTGACCGTGTTCGTCGCCGGAACGGTGCTCATGCGCAGCGCCGGCTGCTGCATCAACGACATTGCCGACCGCGGCTTTGACCGCCATGTGAAGCGCACGCAGGCGCGCCCCATCACCAGCGGCCTGGTCAGCGTGACCGAGGCGGCCCTGCTGGGCGCGGCGCTGGCGCTGGTGGCCCTGGCCCTGGTGCTGACCACGCGCTGGCAGGCCGTGGCCTGGTCGGTGCCGGCGGTGGTCTTCACCATCCTGTATCCGTTCACCAAGCGCTTCTTTGCCATGCCGCAGGCGTTTCTGGGCATTGCCTTCAACTTTGGCATCGTGATCGCCTTTGCCGCGGTGACGGGCGGCGTGCCGGGCCAGGCCTGGGTGCTGTGGCTGGCGAACATGTTCCTGGTGCTGGCCTACGACACCGAGTACGCCATGGTGGACCGTGACGACGACCTGCTGATCGGCATGAAGACCTCGGCCATCACGCTGGGGCGCTTTGATGTGGCCGCCATCATGCTGTTCTTCGTGGCCTGCCTGGCACTGACGGCGGCGGTGCTGGTGCCCTTGCGGCTGGGCTGGCCGCTGTGGCTGGGCCTGGGCCTGGCGGCGGCCCAGGTGCTGTGGCATTACCGGCTGATCCGCACGCGCACGCGCGCGGGCTGCTTTGTCGCCTTCAGCAAGAGCCACTGGATTGGCGCGGCCATCTTTGCCGGCGTGGCCCTGGGGTTCGCGCTGCGCTGAAGGCGTTCAGCAGGGCGTGGCGCCGGGCATGTTCAGGCAGATGGCGCCGTCCACGGTCTGGCCGTCGAAGCTGGTGCTGTCAAAGGCGTTGCTGCGGTTGCCGTCGGCGTCGCTGGCGGTCACACGCACCAGGTATTGCCCGGCGGGCAGCGCCCCCAGGTTCAGCAGCGTGCGGCCCGAGACCGGCGCGGGTTGCAGCGCCAGGGTGCCGTCGGCAAAGGCCGCCCAGCGGCTGGTACAGGCCGAAGTTCTGGTTCACCGTGTCCCAGTTGCCCAGCAGGATGGCGCTGGCCAGCCAGGCCAGGTAGTTGTTGCGGTCGAAGTGGCGGTTGAAGCTGGTCGCAAACGGCGTGCCATCGTCGGCCAGCGCCTTCACCGTCTGCACGATGGCGCCATGGTTGCCGGAATCGTTCTCGATCTCCAGCAGTTCTTCAAAGCCCGGCCCGGCCTTGCCGTCGGCCAGCGTCTGCAATCGCGCGTCCGGGTTGAAGTTGAACGCGGCGACCTTGTAGACGTTGGAGCCGGCGACCCAGCCGCGGCGCTCCAGGTAGCTCTTGCCGCCCAGCTTTTCGATATGGGTGAACAGGCCCATGGGTTGCGCGCCGGCACCCGTGCCCGCGCCCGCGTCGTAGCGGATCTCGACGAACTGCGTGCGCAGGCTTTGGTGGTAGGGCACCTGGCGCATCAGGTCGAAGGCCAGCTTGTTGCGCACGCGGGTCAGGTCGTAGGGGTGCTTGTTCAGGTTCAGCGTGTCCTCGCCCTGCCAGTCCGCACCCTTGTCGAACTTGACGCGGTAGGACTTGAGCGTGGCCAGGCGCGTGCTGCTGCCGGGCAGGCGCATCTTGGCGGCGGCGCCCTTGAGCAGGCCGTCGCCGCTTGTGGCCAGCACCTTGATCTCGGGCTCGCAGTCGTCGGCCTTGTTCTCGTCCAGGTTTACCGTGTCCAGCGTGACCATGCCGCCGGGGTAGCTCGGTGGCGGGCTGGCCAGCTGCGCGCAGGTGTTCTTGTCCACCAAATACAGGCCAGCGCCGGAGACGGGGGTGCTCTGGTAGCGCAGGTCCAGCGTCAGCAGCTGGGGCGCCGCATACGGGTAGAGGCCCTGGGCCTGCGGCAGGTCGCCGGGGCCGGGGGTGAATGGGGCCTGGCTTTGCGGCGGTTGTGGCTGGGGCTGCGGTGCGGGCGCCGTCGGCGGAGTTTCATAGCCGCCACCGCCGCAGGACGACAGGGCCAGGCAGGCGCCCAGCAGGGACAGGCGGAACCAGGGACGGGTGAGATGGGGTATGGGCTGTACCTGCGGGCGGCGTGGCGCGGCGATGGCTATGTGTTTCAGTTGGTGGCGCCGAACTCGTCGCCCAGCTCGCGCGCCCGGTGCTCGGCCGCGTCGAGCGCACGCATGAAGCGCTGGGCCATGTCGTCGGCTTCCATGGACTCTATGGCCGCATGCGTGGTGCCGCCCTTGCTGGTCACGCGCTGGCGCAGCACGGCCGGCGGTTCGTCCGAGCGGCGCGCCAGCTCGGAGGCGCCGGCGAACGTGGCCACGGCCAGCTGGTGCGCCTGCTCGCGCGTCAGGCCCATGTCTTCGCCGGCATCGGTCATGGCCTCCAGAAAGTAGAACACGTAGGCCGGGCCCGATCCCGACAGGGCGGTGACGGCGTCCAGCAGCGACTCCTGCTCCAGCCACAGCCAGGCGCCGGTGGTGGCCACCACCTGCTCGACCAGCGTGCGCTCATCCGCAGTGACGGCGGCGCGTGCATACAGGCCGGTCATGCCCTGGGCGATCAGCGCCGGGGTGTTGGGCATGGCGCGCACGATGCGCTCGCTGGAGAGCCATTGCGCAATGCTGCCGGAACGAATGCCGGCGGCCACGCTCAGGTGCAGCGCGCCCTGGGTGTGCGCCGCCGCCTGCTGCGCGGCATCCTTGAAGGTCTGCGGCTTGACGGCCCAAACCACCAGGGCAGCACGCGCCAGCGCCGCCGTGGCCGTGGGCTGGGCGCTGACGCCGAAACCTTGCAGCAGCGCGGCGCGCGCCGGCTCGAAGGGCTCGACGACCTCGATTTGGCTGGCGGGCAGGCCTTGCTGGATCAGGCCGCCGATGATGGCGCTGGCCATGTTGCCGCCGCCGATGAAGGCGATGGGGGGAAGGGGCTGGTGGCTGTGGCTCATGGGATGGGCGTGCAGAAAGGGCGTGGGGCGCCATTGTGCACTGGTGTCCTGTCCCAAAAACAATAGCTGTTTGCGCTTGCCAGTATTCAGTTACAGGCTGTTCTTGCCTGAAATCAAGGTCCACCAAGCGGGAGCAGCTATGTTTTTTATCTCGCCCTCAGGCTGGCAGCACGGCCTGGGCCACGGCATGCTCCCAGCGCGCCATCAGCGCCTGGGCCTGCTCGCGCGCCAGCGTGGGCATGAAGCGGCGCTCGGCCTGCCACAGCGTGGTCAGCTCGTCCTGACCGGCGTACACGCCGCTGGCCAGGCCCGCCAGGTAGGCCGCGCCCAGGGCGGTGGTTTCGACCACGGCCGGGCGCACCACGGGAATGCCCAGCAGGTCGGCCTGGAACTGCATCAGCAGGTCGTTGACGCAGGCACCGCCGTCCACGCGCAGTTCGCTCACCGGGGCGCCGCCGTTGGCCACGGCGTCGCGGCTCATGGCCGACAGCAGCGCGGCGCTTTGGTAGGCAATCGATTCGAGCGCGGCGCGCGCAATGTGCGCCAGCGTGCTGCCGCGCGTCAGGCCGGTGATGGTGCCGCGCGCGTCCGGGTTCCAGTAGGGCGCGCCCAGGCCGGTGAAGGCCGGCACCAGCATCACGCCGCCCGAGTCGGGTACGCTCTCGGCCAGCGCCTGCACTTCGCTGCTGGCGCGAATCGCTTGCAAGCCGTCGCGCAGCCACTGCACCACGGCGCCGCCGACGAAGACGCTGCCCTCCAGCGCGTACTGCGTGGCGCTGCTGGGCTGCGCCGCGCTGGTGGTGAGCAGGCCGTTGCGGCTGGTCTGGAAGTTGGCGCCGGTGTGCATCAGCATGAAGCAGCCGGTGCCGTAGGTGTTCTTGGCCATGCCGGCCTTGAAGCAGGCCTGGCCGAACAGCGCGCTTTGCTGGTCGCCGGCCACGCCGCCAATCGGTATGGCGGCGCCTAGCAGCCCAGCGTCGCTGGCGCCGAAGTCGCCGCTGGACGGCAGCACCTCGGGCAGCAGCGAGCGCGGGATATTCAGGAGCGCCAGCAGCTCGTCGTCCCACTGGTTGCTGCGCACGTTGAACAGCATGGTGCGGCTGGCGTTGCTCACGTCCGTCACGTGGCGGCGCCCGCCGGTCAGCTGCCAGATGAGCCAGCTGTCGACCGTGCCAAAGGCCAGCTCGCCGCGCTCGGCCTGGGCGCGTGCGCCGGGCACGTTATCGAGCAGCCACTGCAGCTTGGTGGCCGAGAAGTAGGCGTCGACCAGCAGGCCGGTCTTGGCCTGGATGGTGGCCTCCAGCCCCTGGCTGCGCAGCTGCGCGCAGCTCGGTTCGCCGCGCCGGTCTTGCCAGACGATGGCGTGGTGCAGCGGCGCGCCGGTGGCGCGGTTCCACAGCACGGTGGTTTCGCGCTGGTTGGTGATGCCCAGGGCGCGTATATCGGCCGCGCCTATGCCTGCCTGGCGCAGCGCCTGCTGCGCCGTGGCCAGCTGGGTGCGCCAGATTTCCATCGGGTCATGCTCCACCCAGCCGGGCTGGGGATAGATCTGAGGCAGCTCTTGCTGGGCCTGCGCCACGATGCGCCCGCGCGGGTCGAAGACGATGCTGCGCGAACTGGAGGTGCCTTGGTCTAGGGCGAGCAGGTAGGTCATGGTTGGGCGGTGAGTGGTGAGTGGTGAGTGGTGAATGTCGCTAAACGCCTGGCGCACCACGCTCAACCGTCGGCAATGGTGCATTGCACCTGGGCCTCTTGCAGCAGGGCGGGGAAGGGCTCGGGCGGCGGCGCGTCGGTGAACAGGCGGTCGATCTGCGCCAGCCGGGCCAGCTGCACCATGGCCGGGCGGTTGAACTTGCTGTGGTCGGCGGCCAGCCAGACCTCGCGCGCCTGGGCGATGATGGTCTGCGCCACCTTCACCTCGCGCAGGTCGAAGTCGCGCAGCGTGCCGTCGCTCTCTATGCCGGAGATGCCTATGAGGGCGATGTCCACGCGGAACTGGCGGATGAAGTCCACCGCCGCTTCGCCCACGATGGCGCGGTCGCGCGCACGCACCACGCCGCCGGCAACGATCACCTCGCAGTCCGGGTTGGCGCACAGAATGGCGGCGACGTTCAGGTTGTTGGTGATCACGCGCAGTCCACGGTGCTGCATCAGGGCGCGCGCAATGGCCTCGGTGGTGGTGCCTATGTTCAGGATCAGCGAGCAGCCGTTGGGCACCTGCGCCGCCACGGCACGCGCGATGCGTGCCTTGCCCTCGGCATGCAGGCTCTCGCGCTGGGTATGGGCCAGGTTCTCGACGGTGGAGCCCGGCAGCCGCGCGCCGCCGTGAAAGCGGGTCAGCAAACCCTCCTCGGTCAGGCGCTGCACGTCGCGACGCACGGTCTGCAGGGTCACGCCCAGGGCCTCGGCCAGCTGCTCCACGCTGGCGCTGTGATGCTGGCGCACATGAGCGAGCAGCTGGAGTTGGCGGGGGTTGTGGTTCACGGCGGTGGCTCGCGGCGGCAGGGGATTCACAGTGTCACATAAGAAGAAATATAATCAAAAACGAATTTAAACGAAAATATTCGAACCATTGCGGCAATGCCTGGGCGCCGCCAACTGAAAGCCGGATATGAACACTGCAAACCAAGACCAGCCCCTGGGCACTGACCGTGCCCAGCTGCTGGCGCGCCTGGCCCAGCCCCATACCTACGATCTGGCGGTGGTCGGCGGCGGCGCCACCGGACTGGGCGTGGCGCTGGACGCGGCGGCGCGCGGCTTTTCGGTGGTGTTGCTGGAGTCGCACGACTTTGCCAAGGGCACCTCGTCGCGCGCCACTAAATTGGTGCACGGCGGCGTGCGCTATCTGGCGCAGGGCAACATCGCGCTGGTGCGCGAGGCGCTGCACGAGCGCACCACGCTCTTGCATAACGCGCCGCACCTGGCGCAGCCGCTGGCCTTCGTCATGCCCTCGTACAAGCTGTGGGAGACGCCGTTCTACGGCGTCGGCCTGAAGATGTATGACGCGCTGGCGGGCCAGGCTGGCCTGGGCTCGACGCAATTCCTCGGGCGCATGGAAACACTGCGCTGCCTGCCCACGGCGCGCGCTGACGGGCTCAAGGGCGGCGTCAAGTACTGGGACGGCCAGTTTGACGATGCCCGCCTGGCGCTGGCGCTGGCGCGCACGGCGGCGCTCAAGGGTGCGTTGCTGGTCAACTATTGCCCGGTGCGCGGCCTGCTGCACGAGGGTGGCAAGCTGGCTGGCCTGGTCTGCGAGGATGCTGAAAGCGGCCAGCGCTTTGAGCTGCAGGCCCGCGCCGTGGTCAACGCCACCGGCGTCTGGGTGGACGAGTTGCGCCAGCAGGACGGCCAGGCCATGGGCAAGCCGGTGCGCCCCATGGTCGCGCCCAGCCAGGGCGTGCACATCGTCGTCGATCGCGATTTTCTGCCCTCAGACCACGCGTTGCTGGTGCCCAAGACGGCAGACGGTCGCGTGCTGTTTGCCGTGCCCTGGCTCGGCAAACTCATCCTGGGGACGACGGACAGCCCGCGCAAGGATCTGGCGCGTGAGCCGTTGGCCTTCAAGGAAGAGGTGGATTTCATCCTTGGCGAATCGGCCAAGTACCTGCGCCGCGCACCCGGGGCGCAGGACGTGCGCAGCATCTGGGTTGGCCTGCGCCCGCTCGTCAAGCCGCAGGATGAAGAGGGTGGCAACACCAAGGCCATCAGCCGCGAGCACACGGTGCTGGCGAGCAAGAGCGGCCTGGTCACCGTGACGGGCGGCAAATGGACCACCTACCGGGCCATGGCCGAGGATGTGTTGCAAAAATGCTTCGACGCGGGACTGCTGCCGGCGCGTGCGGCTGGCGTGACCAACCTGTTGCGCATGGTGGGCACGCCGGCGCAGCCGCCACACCAGCGCATCTGCGACGCCCAGGGTTTGCATTCCTATGGCAGCGAGGCTGCGGCCGTCAGGCAGCTGCCCGGTGCGGAACAATGGCTGGCCGAGGGGCTGAGTGAAGCCATGGTGCGCTTTGCTGCGCGTTTTGAGTACGCCCGCACCGTGGAGGATATGTTGGCGCGGCGCAGCCGCATGCTGTTCCTGGATGCGCGCCTGGCCGCCGAGCTGGCACCACGCGTGGCGGCCATCCTGCAGGAAGAGCTGGGCCGTGATCCACGGCTGGCGGAGTTCCTGGCCCTGGCGCAGCAGTACCAGCAACTGCCGACCTGAGCATTTGGCCGCCAGTTGTTGACTTTGATTTCCAGCTGGGTCATAATCCAAAGCTTCGCGTGAAAAGCGCGAGGTTTCTGCCCAGTGGAAGCGCTGCGAAATGGTTCGCGGCGTGGACGACGGGCCCAAGACTGACTGGCTGCCTGGCGGCCCTTGAGAAGGACTCTGGGGCTGTCGGGATGTGCTGGTGCAAGTTGGGAATATTGAAATGATCCAAACAGAATCTCGGTTAGACGTTGCCGACAATACCGGCGCGAAGTCCGTCCTGTGCATCAAGGTGCTGGGTGGTTCCAAGCGTCGCTATGCAAGCGTTGGCGACATCATCAAGGTGAGCGTGAAGGAAGCTGCTCCGCGTGGTCGCGTCAAAAAAGGCGAGATCTACAGTGCTGTGGTCGTTCGTACGGCCAAGGGCATTCGCCGCGGCGACGGTTCGCTCGTCAAATTCGATGGCAACGCGGCAGTGTTGCTGAATGCAAAGCTGGAGCCCATCGGCACCCGCATCTTCGGCCCCGTGACGCGTGAGCTGCGTACCGAGCGTTTCATGAAGATCGTGTCCCTGGCTCCCGAAGTTCTCTGAAGGACGCACCATGAACAAGATCCGCAAGGGCGACGAGGTCATCGTGCTCGCCGGCCGCGACAAGGGCAAGCGTGGCACGGTCACGCTGCGCAAGGATGACTCCCATCTGGTCATCGAAGGCATCAACCTGGTCAAAAAGCATGTCAAGCCGAACCCCATGAAGGGTACCAACGGCGGCATCGTGGAAAAGGCCATGCCGATTCATCAGTCCAACGTGGCCATCTTCAATGCCGCTACCGGCAAGGCTGATCGCGTGGGCATCAAGGTGCAGGCCGACGGTACGCGTGTGCGCGTGTTCAAGTCCAGCGGCGCCGAAATCAAGGCCGCCTAAGGAGTAGCACATGGCACGACTGCAAAAAATCTATCGCGAAAAGATCGCGGCCGAACTCAAGGAAAAGTTTGGCTACAAGTCGATCATGGAAGTTCCGCGCCTGACCAAGATCACCCTGAATATGGGCGTGAGCGAGGCTGTGGCCGACAAGAAGATCATGGACAACGCCGTTGCCGATCTGACCAAGATCGCCGGCCAGAAGCCCGTGGTGACCAAGGCCAAGAAGGCCATCGCCGGTTTCAAGATCCGCGAAGGCCAGGCCATCGGCTGCATGGTGACCCTGCGTGGCGCGCAGATGTATGAGTTCCTGGATCGTTTCGTGACCGTGGCCCTGCCGCGTGTGCGTGACTTCCGTGGTATCTCCGGCCGCGCCTTCGATGGCCGTGGCAACTACAACATCGGCGTCAAAGAGCAGATCATTTTCCCTGAGATCGAGTACGACAAGGTGGATGCCTTGCGTGGCCTCAACATCAGCATCACCACGACGGCCAAGACCGACGCAGAAGCCAAGGCGCTTCTGACCGGCTTCCGTTTCCCGTTCAAGAACTAAAGGCAGCGTATGGCTAAAGTAGCTTTGATCCAGCGCGAACTCAAGCGCGAAAAACTGGCCGCCAAGTACGCCGCCAAGTACGCGGAACTGAAGGCGATTGCCGGCGATGCCAAGCGCAGCGACGAAGAGCGCGACGCTGCACGCCTGGGGCTGCAGAAGTTGCCCCGCAACGCCAACCCCACGCGTCAACGCAACCGCTGCGAAATCACCGGTCGTCCCCGTGGCACCTTCCGTCAATTCGGTCTGGGCCGCGCCAAGATCCGTGAACTGGCATTCGCCGGTGACATCCCCGGTGTCACCAAGGCCAGCTGGTAAGCGAAGCAGGAGAGATACAACATGAGCATGAGTGATCCCATCGCTGACTTGCTGACCCGCATCCGCAATGCGCAAATGGTGTCCAAGGCCACCGTTTCGGTGCCTTCTTCCAAGGTGAAGATTGCCATCGCACAGGTGCTGAAGGACGAGGGTTACATCGACGGCTTCGAAGTCAAGACCGAAGCCGGCAAGTCCGAGCTGCAAATCGCCCTGAAGTACTACGCCGGTCGCCCCGTGATCGAGCGCATCGAGCGCGTCAGCCGTCCCGGCCTGCGCGTGTACAAGGGTCGCGATTCCATTCCGCAAGTCATGAACGGCCTGGGTGTGGCGATTGTCACCACGCCCAAGGGTGTGATGACCGATCGCAAGGCGCGCGCTACCGGTGTCGGCGGCGAAGTGCTTTGCTACGTCGCTTAAGCGCGGGCATGAAGGAGAAATACTGAAATGTCTCGCGTAGCAAAATCCCCGGTGACCATCCCCGCAGGCGTGGATGTGTCCATCAAGGAAGATCAGATCAGTGTCAAGGGTGCAGGCGGCTCGCTGTCGCTGGCACAGAATGCACTGGTGAAGGTCTCTAGCAATGAAGGCAAGCTGAGCTTCGAGCCCGTCAATGACTCGCGTGAAGCCAATGCCATGAGCGGTACCGTGCGCCAGTTGGTGAACAACATGGTGCTGGGCGTCAGCAAGGGCTTCGAAAAGAAGCTGACGCTGATCGGCGTGGGCTTCAAGGCGGCAGCCTCCGGCTCCAAGCTGAATCTGAACGTGGGTTTCTCGCACCCCGTCAACTTTGACATGCCCGCCGGCATCACCGTGGCCACCCCCACGCCGACAGAAATCGTGATCAAGGGTGCGAATCGCCAGGTGGTGGGCCAGCTGGCCGCCGAGATCCGCGCCGTTCGTCCTCCCGAGCCCTACAAGGGCAAGGGCATCCGTTATGCGGATGAGAAGGTCGTGATCAAAGAGACCAAGAAGAAGTAAGGAGCTGCAATATGTTGACCAAGAAAGAGCAGCGTCTTCGTCGTGCCCGTCAGACACGTATCCGCATTGCACAGCAAGGCGTCGCGCGTCTGTCGGTGAACCGTACCAACCTCCACATCTACGCCAGCGTGATTTCTGGCTGCGGCACCAAGGTGCTGGCATCGGCCTCGACGGCCGAAGCAGAAGTGCGTGCCCAGCTCGGCGCCGCCGGCAAGGGTGGCAACGTGGCCGCCGCCACGCTGATCGGCAAGCGCATTGCCGAGAAGGCCAAGGCTGCCGGTGTTGAGAAGGTTGCGTTTGACCGCGCGGGTTTTGCCTACCACGGTCGCGTCAAGGCCCTGGCCGACGCAGCCCGTGAAGCAGGTCTGCAGTTCTAAGCGGAGCGGATAAAAATGGCTAAATTTACCCCCAAGGTGCAAGACGAAGGTCGTGACGACGGTCTGCGCGAAAAAATGATCGCGGTCAACCGCGTGACCAAGGTCGTGAAGGGCGGTCGTATCCTCGGCTTCGCTGCACTGACCGTGGTTGGCGACGGTGACGGCCGCGTTGGCATGGGCAAGGGCAAGTCCAAGGAAGTGCCCGCTGCCGTGCAGAAGGCCATGGAAGAGGCCCGCCGCAACATGGTGAAGGTGTCGCTGAAGAACGGCACCATCTTCCATAACGTGATGGGTCACCACGGCGCCGCCGTGGTGCAGATGGCGCCGGCTCCCAAGGGTACCGGCATCATCGCCGGCGGCCCGATGCGCGCCGTGTTCGAGGTGATGGGCATTACCGATATCGTGGCCAAGAGCCACGGTTCGTCCAACCCCTACAACATGGTTCGTGCAACGTTCGATGCCTTGACCAATTCCACAACGCCGGCCGAAGTGGCCGCCAAGCGTGGCAAGACGGTCGAAGACCTCTTCGCTGCCTGATAGGGAGGCGACCAATGACAACGCAACAAACCATCAAGATTCAGCTGGTGCGCAGCCCGATTGGCACCAAGGAATCGCACCGCGCCACCGTGCGTGGCCTGGGTCTTCGCAAGCTCAACAGCGTCAGCGAACTCAAGGACACACCCGAGGTGCGCGGCATGATCAACAAGATCAGCTATCTGGTCAAAATCCTCTGAAAGGTTGATGATGGAACTCAATAGCATCAAGCCTGCAGCGGGTGCCAAGCACGCCAAGCGCCGTGTCGGCCGTGGCATCGGCTCCGGCCTGGGCAAGACCGCCGGTCGCGGTCACAAGGGCCAGAAGTCGCGTTCCGGCGGCTACCACAAGGTGGGCTTCGAAGGCGGCCAAATGCCTTTGCAGCGCCGTCTGCCCAAGCGCGGTTTCAAGTCGCACCTGCTGAAGTTCAACGCCGAGATTTCTCTGACGGCCCTGAACAATCTCGGCCTGGCCGAGGTTGACGTGCTGGCACTGAAGCAGGCTGGCCTGGTCAGCGAGCTGGCCAAGGTCGTGAAGGTCATCAAGAGTGGCGAGATCTCCACGGCCGTGAAGCTGTCGGGCGTCGTCGCGACCGCCGGTGCCAAGGCTGCCATCGAGGCCGCCGGTGGCAGCCTGGCCTGATTTGGTTCTGAAGAAAGGCATCTGTGGCTACTAACGCAGCTCAACTGGCAAAAACCGGAAAGTTCGGCGATCTGCGCCGGCGCCTGGTGTTCTTGTTGCTCGCGTTGGTGGTGTACCGCGTGGGGGCGCATATTCCCGTTCCGGGAATCGACCCCGCGCAGCTGCAGCAGCTGTTCAGTGGCCAGCAGGGTGGCATCCTCAACCTGTTCAACATGTTCTCGGGCGGGGCGCTGTCGCGCTTCACGGTCTTCGCGCTGGGGATCATGCCGTACATCTCGGCATCGATCATCATGCAGTTGATGACCTATGTGATGCCCACGTTCGAGCAGTTGAAGAAGGAGGGCGAGGCCGGCCGCCGCAAGATCACGCAGTACACCCGCTATGGCACGTTGGGCCTGGCCATCTTTCAGTCGCTCGGCATCGCCGTGGCGCTGGAGAGCACGGCCGGGCTGGTGATAGCGCCGGGCTTTGGCTTTCGCATGACGGCTGTGGTCAGCCTGACGGCGGGCACCATGTTCCTGATGTGGCTCGGCGAGCAGATCACCGAGCGCGGCCTGGGCAACGGCATTTCGATCCTGATTTTTGCAGGTATCGCAGCCGGCCTGCCGAGCTCCATCGGTGGCCTGCTGGAGTTGGTGCGCACGGGTGCCATGAGCATCCTGGCGGCCATCTTCATCGTGGCCATCGTCGGCTTGGTGACCTACTTCGTGGTCTTCGTCGAGCGTGGACAGCGCAAGATCCTGGTGAACTACGCGCGCCGTCAGGTGGGCAACAAGGTCTATGGTGGACAGTCGTCGCATCTGCCCTTGAAGCTGAACATGGCAGGCGTGATCCCTCCGATCTTTGCTTCGTCCATCATCTTGCTGCCGGCTACCGTGGTGAACTGGTTCAGTGCGGGTGAATCCATGCGTTGGTTGCGTGACATCGCCTCCACGCTGACACCCGGACAACCGATCTATGTGTTGCTGTACGCTGCCGCCATCGTGTTTTTCTGCTTCTTCTATACGGCGTTGGTCTTCAACAGCCGCGAGACCGCAGACAACCTGAAGAAGAGCGGGGCATTCATTCCCGGGATTCGACCAGGTGAACACACGGCCCGCTACATCGACAAGATTCTGGTACGCCTGACGCTGGCCGGAGCCGTGTACATCACCTTCGTGTGCCTGCTGCCCGAGTTCTTGATTCTGAAGTACAACGTGCCGTTCTATTTTGGTGGCACCTCGTTGCTCATCATCGTGGTGGTGACGATGGACTTCATGGCTCAGGTGCAGAACTACAT
Source organism: Diaphorobacter limosus (assembly GCF_033100095.1). NCBI lineage: Bacteria > Pseudomonadati > Pseudomonadota > Betaproteobacteria > Burkholderiales > Comamonadaceae > Diaphorobacter > Diaphorobacter limosus. The sequence goes on from NZ_CP136921.1 coordinate 3,131,832, forward strand.
GATGTCGCAGCAGTACGAATCGCTGCTCAAGAAGGCCAACTTCAAGACGACACCAGGTACCTGACACCGGCGTGGCTTTGGTGGATGCGTTATAGTCGCGGGTTCGCCAAAGAAGCAACGGTTTTTCGATGCCCTTCGATCCATCGCGGGCACATGTTTTGTGTTCCGCGCGCATTGAGTAAGTGGCCGGAACGATTGGACAAGAGTTTAGGAGAATGCAATGAGAGTTTCGGCTTCGGTCAAGAAAATTTGCCGCAACTGCAAAATTATCCGCCGCAAGGGCGTTGTGCGCGTGATCTGCACGGATCAGCGTCACAAGCAGCGCCAAGGTTGATTGGGAAATATTAGAGGACGCACATGGCTCGTATCGCTGGTATCAACATCCCGCCCCATCAGCACACCGAGATTGGCCTGACGGCCATCTACGGGATTGGGCGTACCCGTGCTCGCAAGATTTGCGAGGCATGCGGAATTGCTTATTCGAAGAAGGTCAAGGAATTGACTGACGGCGACCTGGAAAAGATTCGTGACCAGATCGCCCAGTTCACCATCGAAGGTGACCTGCGTCGTGAAACCACGATGAACATCAAGCGCCTGATGGACATCGGCTGCTATCGCGGTTTCCGCCATCGCCGTGGCCTGCCCATGCGCGGTCAGCGTACGCGCACCAATGCCCGTACCCGCAAGGGCCCGCGCAAGGGTGCGGCGGCACTGAAGAAGTAAGACTGAAAGATCAATATGGCCAAGTCTCCTGCCAATAACGCTGCGCAGCGTGTGCGCAAGAAGGTTCGCAAGAACGTGTCGGATGGCATTGCCCACGTGCATGCCTCCTTCAACAACACCATCATCACCATCACCGATCGCCAGGGCAATGCTCTGTCCTGGGCTTCGTCTGGTGGCCAGGGTTTCAAGGGTTCGCGTAAATCGACCCCGTTTGCCGCACAGGTCGCCTCTGAAGTGGCCGGTCGTGCCGCCATCGAGCAGGGCATCAAAAACCTTGACGTCGAAATCAAGGGTCCCGGCCCTGGTCGCGAGTCGTCGGTGCGCGCCCTGGGTGCCCTGGGCATCCGCATCACGTCCATTTCGGATGTGACGCCGGTTCCGCACAACGGCTGCCGCCCGCAAAAGCGCCGCCGCATCTGATTTTTTCAGTAAGCCCACCGCCACCGATCGCCTGGTGCGATGGTGGCTCCCGCAGGTTTCTGCGGTAGTTGATTAGTTCCAAGGATATACAAGTGGCACGTTATCTCGGCCCGAAGGCCAAACTCTCCCGCCGCGAAGGCACCGACCTGTTCCTGAAGAGCGCGCGTCGCTCGATCGCCGACAAGGCCAAGTTCGACTCCAAGCCTGGCCAGCATGGCCGCACTTCGGGTCAGCGTACCTCCGACTACGGTTTGCAGCTGCGCGAGAAGCAAAAGGTCAAGCGCATGTACGGCGTGCTGGAGAAGCAGTTCCGCCGCTACTTCGAAGCCGCCGAGCGCCGCAAGGGCAACACCGGTGCCAACCTGCTGGCGCTGCTGGAATCGCGCCTGGACAACGTGGTGTATCGCATGGGTTTCGGCTCGACGCGCGCCGAGGCACGCCAGCTGGTGTCGCACAAGGCCATCACGGTGAATGGTCAAAGTGTGAACATTGCCTCCTACCTGGTGAAGGCCGGTGACGTTGTCGCCGTGCGCGAAAAGTCAAAGAAGCAGGCCCGTATCGTTGAGGCACTGCAACTGGCGCAGCAGGTGGGCATGCCTGCGTGGGTGGAAGTAAGCGCCGACAAGGTCGAAGGCACCTTCAAGCAAATCCCCGATCGTGATCAGTTCGGTGCGGACATCAACGAATCCCTGATCGTTGAGTTGTACTCGCGTTAATCCTGAAGCCACCGTTAGCGTAAATCGTTCCTGAACCGCGAGGCATCGCGGTTTAGGTGCTTCATCAGCCTTACCGGTGTAACGAGCTGGGGGCATTGAGAAGGAAGTCTGCATGCAAACCAATTTGCTGAAACCCAAGGCAATCAACGTCGAGCAACTTGGCCACAACCGGGCCAAGGTCGAGCTGGAGCCGTTCGAGCGTGGCTATGGCCACACGCTGGGCAACGCCATTCGCCGTGTCCTGCTCTCGTCCATGGTGGGTTACGCAGCAACCGAGGTGACCATTGCCGGAGTCGTGCACGAGTACTCGTCCATCGACGGCGTGCAGGAAGACGTGGTCAACATCCTCTTGAATCTCAAAGGGGTGGTGTTCAAGCTGCACAACCGTGATGAGGTCACCCTGAGCCTGCGCAAGGACGGCGAAGGTATCGTGACCGCACGCGACATCCAGACCCCTCATGACGTCGAGATCATCAATCCCGATCACGTCATCGCCACACTGTCGGCCGGCGGCAAGCTGGACATGCAGATCAAGGTTGAGAAGGGTCGCGGCTACGTGCCCGGGAACCTGCGCCGCTATGCCGACGAGGCCACCAAATCCATCGGCCGCATCGTGCTGGATGCATCGTTCTCGCCGGTGAAGCGGGTGAGCTATACGGTGGAAAGCGCCCGCGTTGAGCAGCGTACCGACCTGGACAAGCTGGTTCTGGAGATCGAAACCAACGGCGCCATTTCGGCCGAGGAGGCCGTACGCGCTTCTGCCAAGATCCTGGTCGAGCAACTGGCCGTATTCGCGCAGCTCGATGGCGGCGAGATCTTCGAAGGTCAGCCGCGGGGTTCACATCCTCCCAGCGGCGCCACGTTTGATCCGATTCTGCTGCGTCCCGTAGACGAGCTGGAACTCACCGTGCGCTCGGCCAACTGCCTCAAGGCGGAGAACATCTATTACATCGGCGACCTCATCCAGCGCACCGAGAACGAGCTGCTCAAGACGCCCAACCTCGGCCGCAAGTCGCTCAACGAGATCAAGGAAGTTCTGGCTTCGCGCGGTCTGACACTGGGCATGAAGCTCGAGAACTGGCCGCCCGCCGGCTTGGACAAGCGTTAAGCTATAATTTTCGGCTCTTTTGAAAGAGCCAGTGCCTCGGGCAGTACCTGATACGGCTGCCCGATTTAATTTACTGATAAGGAAAGCACCATGCGCCACGGACACGGCCTCCGTAAACTCAACCGCACCAGTTCGCACCGCCTCGCGATGCTGCAGAACATGATGAACTCGCTCATCGAGCACGAGGCCATCAAGACCACCGTTCCCAAGGCCAAGGAGCTGCGCCGTGTGATCGAACCCATGATCACCCTGGCCAAGGACGACTCCGTTGCCAATCGCCGCTTGGCCTTCAACCGCCTGCGCGATCGCGATAGCGTGACCAAGCTGTTCAACGACCTGGGCCCGCGCTTCAAGACCCGTCCCGGTGGCTACACCCGCATTCTGAAGATGGGCTTCCGCGTTGGCGACAATGCACCCATGGCGTTTGTTGAGCTCGTCGATCGTCCCGAAGTTGCAGACGAGACCAACAACGAAGCCTAAAAATAGGTTATAATTTCTGTCTACCGCGCGATGGAGCAGTCTGGTAGCTCGTTGGGCTCATAACCCAAAGGTCGGAGGTTCAAATCCTTCTCGCGCAACCAGTCAGAGAAAAGGGGTTACGACATCGTCGTAGCCCCTTTTTTCGTTTGGGCGCATTCCGCAGCGGTTGCTACGTTACAAGGACTGCCTGGCATGGCTGACTTCTCTCGCTCTCTGGATCTGTCGGGAGCTTCCAATTTTCGCGATCTTGGCGGCTATGCAAGCCAGGACGGACGCCTTGTCCGTTGGCGCCGGATTTTTCGTTCTGACCACCTTGCCAGTCTGACACCGCAGGACAGGCAGTTGCTGGCCGGTTTGGGCGTGGCGCGTGCGGTGGATTTCCGTGGGCAGGCGGAGAGCGCTGCACTGTCCTATGAACTGCCGCATGTACGCTATCAAGCGCTACCCATCGAGCCCATCGTGGTGCAGCGCGCCAAGGAAATGGCTCTGGCTGGCCAGCCAATGACGGCACCAACGGCGGTGCGGCTGATGCAGGACACCTATCGCGCCTTTGTGTCGGACAACACCAGCCAGTTTGCAAGCCTGTTCGAGCAGTTGCTGCTCGAGGACACGCCGTTGGTATTCCATTGCACCGCAGGCAAGGATCGCACCGGCTTCGCAGCCGCCCTGGTTTTGCTTGCCCTGGGGGTATCCCGGGAAGTGGTGATGCAGGACTACCTGCTGACCAACGGCCTGTACAGGCGCCCGGCTGGTCTTGTCAGTTCAGCGCCCGAGGAGGTGTTGAACGTGATTTGGCGCGTGCAGGCGGAGTTTCTGCAGGCCGCGCTGCAGGCTGTGGATCATGACCATGGTGGTGTGCAGCGGTACCTGAAGCATCGGCTGGGGATGCACGAGGCAGCGACCAAGCGTCTGGCGGAGCTCTATCTGCAGCCACATGCTGCTTGACGCGCCCATGAAAAAAGCAGCCCATAGGCTGCTTTTCGGTCAAGGCATGGCATCGATCAGAGCGTTGCGTCCTTGAGCTTCTTCAGGGCGCGGGTCTTGATCTTGACCGATGCGGGCTTGGCCGGGAACCAGCGCTCTTCGCCCGTGAAGGGGTCTTTGCCGAAGCGTTTCTTTTTCGCCGGCACCTGCAACAGGCCGATCTTCAGCAGGCCGGGCAGGGTGAACTCCCCGCAACCCTTTTTGTGCACGGCGCCCAGGATGGCGGTTTCCAGCGCTGCCAGCACGGCCTTGGCCGTCTTGGGCTCGACGCCTGCCTGCGAGGCGAGGTGGGCCACCAGCGTGGTTTTGTTGAACGGATCCTTTACGGGCTTGGGTGCCGCAGGCGCCGCGGTCTTCTTCGCGGCTGCGGTCTTGGCAGGTTCTGCAGCCTTCTTGGCGCTGGCAGTGGTCTTTTTTACCGGGGCGGTGGTTTTCTTTGCAGTTGCCATGGTGTTGGATGGTTTTGGAATGTCTGAATGCATGCCAGCCAGGCCGGCGAGTGGATTCTAGGTGGTACAGGCGTGCGCGATACCATGGGTTTGCGCGCGGTTGCCCGCGAAAGCTGCGTCAGGCCGACCGTTGGTGCATTGTTTGCAATGTACCCGGGCGGTGGGCCCGAGGGATATGCCAGGACTGGGCATTAGCGGTAAGCTCTCGGCCACGTATTTCACGTGATGCATAGGAGCTGCCATGAGCGACACAACCCCCTTCGGTTTCGGGCGCTTCGTCCCGGGCTTTGATTTTCTGCAGAACCTGGCCAAAGGCGCGGCCGCTGGCATGCCTGCCATGCCGGCGGCGCTGTCGGGCTGGGTGGCACCGACGATGAGCGTGGAGGAGCTGGACAAGCGCATACAGGAGCTCAAGGCGGTGCAGTTCTGGCTGGAGCAGAACGCCCGCGCCATCACGGCAACGGTGCAGGCACTGGAGGTGCAGAAGATGACCCTGGCCACGCTGCAGGGCATGAATGTGGCCATGGGAGATATGGTGGGTGCCTTTGGTGCCGCGCAACCGTTCAAGGCACCGCCCCAAGCCAGCGCCGCACCCGAGCCACAGCCCGCGCCAGCGGCACCGGCGCCAGCCGCAGCGCCCAAGAGTGCGGAAGCCGCATCGCCTCAGGCCGACGCGGCGCAGGCCGAGGCCAAGGCGCCGGGCATGGTCGATCCGATGCAATGGTGGGGAGCGTTGACCAACCAGTTTCAGCAGTTGGCGGCCAATGCCATGAAGGACGCGGGCACGCACCATGCAGCCTTCGAGGCCACACGTGAGATGGCGAGCGGGGCGCTGAAAACAGCCACCGACATGGCAGCGAAGATGGCCACCCAGGGCATGCCGGGCGCCGTAGCCGCCAAACCCAAGGCCCGGGCGGCAGCGCCCGCGGCGACACCCGAGGCTGCGGCCAAGCCGGCTGCCAAGCCACGCGCCGCATCGAAGGCGACAGCCACCAAGAAGGCCGCGGCGCCGCGCTGAAACGGCCAGGCTGCGGCATCCGTGGCCTTGCGCATTCCCCGGGGTCATCGATGAAGCTCTTTCCCAACGCCCATGCCACCCACCCGCAATGGCGCATGGCGGCGGCCCTGGTGTTGGCTCAGCTGCAGGCCCAGATGGCCCAGCCGCAATATGCGCGCAAGCCCTCGCTGGGCCTGCTCTACATCACCGATCACTATGTGGCGGACGCCGTTGCGCTGCTGCGCTATCTGGGTCAGCAACTGCCCTCGGTGGCCGATTGGAGCGGTACCGTGGGTGTGGGCGTAGCCGGCAACAATGTGGAGTACTTCGACGAACCTGCGCTGTCGATCATGTTGTGCGACCTGCCACCCGAACAGTACCGCGTGTTTTCCGGTGTGGCGCCACTACCTCTGGGGGCATCTGCTTTTTCCGCACACACGGCCCTGGTGCATGCCGATGGCCGCACCCCCGACCTGGCCGAGTTGCTGGTGGAAATGGCGGGCCGCACCAGCAGCGGCTACCTGTTTGGCGGCGTGGCTGCCAGCCGTGGCGCCAGCCTGGCGTTTGCGCAGCATGCCGGCGGCGATGGCGCCGCGAGTGGAGTGCTGTCGGGGGGGCTGTCCGGGGTGGCGTTTTCCGACCAGGTGGGCCTGGTGTCGCGTGTCACGCAGGACTGCCAGCCCATTGGCCCACAAGCCGTCGTGACCCAGGCGCAGGACAACGTGGTGCTGCGCCTGGATGGCCAGCCCGCGCTGGACGTGCTGTTGCAGACTCTGGGTGTGGAGCTCAATGGCGACCCGCAGCCCGCCTTGCGCGCGGTGCGCCACACGCTGGCGGGCCTGTCGAATGCGGATGCGCCGGCGTTGCAGGGCACGGGGCATTTTGGTGCCGATACGCGCGTGCGCCATATCGTCGGGCTGGATGTGGCGCGCGGTGGCGTGGCGCTGGCCGATCGGGTGCATGAGGGCATGCACCTAGCGTTCTGCCAGCGTCACATGGCGGCCGCGCGTGCCGACCTGACGCGCATTTGCGCCGAGATCCGTGAAGAGCTTGCGCCCGAGTCCCCGGCGTTGCCGGATGAGCAGGCGGCGACGCAGCGGCGCATCTGCGGCGCGCTGTATGTCAGCTGCTCCGGCCGCGGCGGGCGACATTTTGGCGGGCCCAGTGCCGAGCTGCAAACCGTGCACCGTGCGCTGGGCGACGTGCCCCTGGTGGGGTTCTTTGCCTCGGGCGAAATTGCCGCGCATTGGCTTTATGGCTACACCGGCCTGCTGACGGTGTTCGTGGCGCCTGCCGACACGGCGTGAACCTGCCCGCCTGCCGTTGGCTGGGTGGCCGATGGGCGTGTCAAGGGTACACGGCTTCGCCCAGGTTGAGCATCAGGCGGTTGGCCCAGGCAAACAGGGCCACAGCATGCACGGTATCCAGTATCTCCAGATCGCTCAGGCCGGCGTCGCGCAGCGCCGCCAGGTGGTGCGCGCCGAAGCTGCCGGGCGCGCGCGTCAGGGCCGCGCTGGCCTGCACGATGGCGCGCTCGCGCGCATTCGTACCCGCCTGATCGGGGTCGATGAAGACCTGTGCGATCACGTCATTGCGCTTGGCCAGTTGTTCAAAACGCTGGGCGTGCACCGAAGCGCAGTAGACGCAGCCGTTGATACGCGAGACCACGGCGGTGGCCAGTTCGCGTTCGGATCGCGGCAGGCCGCCGGGTGCATACATGATGGCGTTGAAGGCCTCGGAGCGCTCGGCCAGCACGCGCGGCTGGTGCACCAGCAGCAGGTAGAAGTCGGATACGCGCGCCTTCGGGTGGCTGGCGTCCAGCACGGCGTTCTGTTCGGCGCTGGCCTGGGTCGCGTCCACCACCGGCAGCCAGGCCTTCCAGTCCAGTGTCTCGCTGGTGTAGCCGTTCAGGCGCAGTGGTTCGCCCGGCGCGGGCAGATTCGCCGGGTGGATGAAGGGCGCCTCGGCGGCGGGCGCGGCCGGGGCCGCAGTGCTGCCTGCCGGGCCCAGCGCAGCCAGTGCTGCCACGCCCGCCACCAGGCGCGCCTGGAAGGCCGCAAAGCCTATGAGCTGTGCCAGCAACACCACGTCTGCGGTGGTCAGGCCCGCGGCGGGCAGCGCCAGCAGCACGGCCCGGTCGGCAGCCGCGGGCTGCGTGACCAGCAGCTGCGTGAAGTGGTGCATGGCCTGCCAGCGGGCATCTGGCGTGGCCGTGGGCAGGCGCTGCAGCTGTGCTGCGTAGTGCTCGCCCAGGGCCGTCACGCCGCTGGCGGCGGACACGGTCTGGGCCACGGCCAGGCGCTGCGCCAGCGGCAGGCCGCCGGGTAGGTCGGGCGCCAGCAGCAGGTCTTCGCAGGCCTGGGTGGCGCTGATGGCTTTGGCGCGCTGCTGGCGCGTGGCCTGGGTCTGGGGTGTGTCTTGCAGGTGGGTGAGCCGGGCGATGGTGTCGGTCATGTCGGTGGCGATTCGGGCAGTACGCGTTGGCGGGTGTCGGCGGGCGTCCATTCGTCGCCCAGCAGTTCGGGTTCGGCATAGGCCTGCAGGGCGGCGAAATGCTGCTCCACATCCTCGGCATACAACAGGCCGGCGATGCCGCTGGCCAGGCGTCTGGCGCCATCGCTGATGGCGGGGATATCGCCCGACACCGTGCCGTGCGACAGCGCCGCCGGGTAGCAAAAGCAGTGGATGCGATCGAGGCCCGGACAGGCACCGGGGGACTTCTCGCGCAGCTCGAACACCGGGCCCAGGTCGGGCGAGTCGAACAGCTCGCGGTCGTCCTCGCCCGGCGGGCTCTGGTAGCGCTCGCCCCAGCTGCGCACATGCGGCGCGAAGGCGGCGAACTCGGGCTTTTGTGCCCAGTCGATGGCAAAGCCAGTGGCCAGGATCAGGAAGTCGAAGGCGAATCGGCCCTGCGATGTGGCGACCTGCAGCGCCTGACCCTGCTGCGTGACCTGCTGCACCGCGCAGCCGAAGTGGAAGAACGCGTGCGCATGCCGCGACACGCGCAGCGTGCTGCCACGCGGTGGCGGCACCTGCTGCACGTTGATGTAGTGGCGTATGCGCCATTTCCAGGCATCGGGCAGCTCGTGGTGGCCCTGCGTCAGGCCGGGCAAGCCCGAGCCCTTGGACTTGTTGATGGTGGGCATGGCGGTGCGGCGTGCGATCAGATCCACGCTGGCCGCGCCGCATTCCAGCGCCGTGCCCGCGCTGTCCATGGCCGATGAGCCCATGCCGATCACGCCCACGCGTTTGCCTGCCAGCGTGGCGTAGTCCAGCACATCGCTGGAATGCGCCCACAAACCACCCTTGCTGGCGTGCCCCACGCCGTCCATGAAGGCCGGTATCTGCGCCCCGCCCAGGCCGTCGCGGCCGGTGGCCAGCACCACGCGGCGCGCCAGCCAGGTGGCGCTGCCGGTCGGTGTGTGCACATCCACCTCCACCAGCGCGTCGGCGCGCGGGCGCACGGCCGTCACCGCATGTTCATTGCGCACATCGGCCCGGGTGACACGGCGGTACCAGCGCAGATAGTCCATCCACTGCAGGCGCGGTATCTTGTCCAGCGCGTCCCAGGCGGACCGACCCCACTGCGCCTCGAACCAGGCGCGGAAGGTCAGCGAGGGCAGGCCCAGCGCCGGGCCGGTCAGCTCCTTGGGCGAGCGCAGCGTCTCCATGCGCGCCGTGGTGGCCCAGGGGCCCTCGTAGTCGGTGGCGGCGCGGTCCAGCAGCACGGCGGCAATGCCCTGCTGTGCCAGTGCCATGCTGGCCGCCAGTCCGGCCTGGCCGGCGCCGATGATGAGGACGTCGATCACCGGCTGGCCGCCATGGCTGAGTGCGGGCAGCCAGGGGCGCGCGCGCCAGTTCAGGGTCAGCAGGTCATGCGCCAGGCGTTCTTCAAGGGCGGCCAGTCCGGCCGCGCCCAGGGCGGGGGTGTCAGGCATGGGGTGCGGAGCGGGCGGCATCAGTTGATGCTGATTTTGGCGTCCTTGACCACCTGGGCCCACTTTGCACGATCCTTGCGCACGGTCTGGCGGAACTGCTCGGGCGTTTCTATGCGCACGGTGTTGCCCTGGGACTCAAAGCGCTGGCGGATTTCTGGCAGCTCCAGCACCTGGCGCAATGCCGTGTTGAGCTTGTTGACCACGGTGGGGTCGGTGCCCTTGGGTGCAAAGATGCCAAACCAGATCGAGCTGTCGAAGCCCTTTGTGCCGGGCAGGCCGCTGGCGGCAATGGTGGGCACTTCCTTCACGGCGTCCACGGGCTTGGCCGTGGTGATGCCCAGCAGGCGGACCTTGCCGCTCTTGTAGTGCGCCAGCACGGTCTGCACCTGGTTCATGATGCAGCAGGTCTCGCCGCGCAGCACCGAGGTGATGGCCTCGGGCCCGCCCTTGTAGGGAACATGCACCATGTCCAGGCCCAGGCGCGCATTGAACTCGGCAAACGCCATGTGCGTGCCGGCGCCATTGCCGGTGCTGGCGTAGTTGTACTTGCCCGGGTTGGCCTTGACGATCTCGACGAACTCCTTGAGGTTGTTGGCGTCGATCACGCTGGGGTTGATGGTCAGCACGTTGGACACGTCGATCAGCGGGCCCACGGGCACGAAGTCGGCCTCCACGTCGAAGGGCAGGCTCTTGTACAGCGCGGCGTTGCTGCCGTGCGTGGCGGCCGTGCCGAAGGCCAGCGTGTAGCCGTCGGGCTTGGCATGGGCCACGTATTCGCTGGCGATGTTGCCGGCCGCGCCGGACTTGTAGTCGATATCGTCGAAATCACCTAAGCGCGTTCGACGTTCGGCATTGTGCGCAAAACCACATGCAGGGGCGCCATAAGCTTATGGCGCCTCATGACCGCGCCACCCTTCAATGCCGATGGCTGCCGCCGGGGCGCGGGCCCTGTGGCGCCGGCCGGCCACCATGGCCCCAGCCGCCGCCGGTGAAATGCCACTGCCCCTGTCGTTGCTCCCAGCCTGGCTGGCGGTAATGCTGGCCGTGGCGCGCCTGCACCCAATGGCCCGGCACCCAGGCATAGCGCTGGCCGCGCCATTGCCAATACCCCTGCGACCAGGCCATGCCACGGCGTGCGGCCGGTGCGCGTTCATAGCGCGGCGGCGGCGGGGCTGGGCGGTAGTGCGCGGGCTGCGCGGCGTGGGTCTGATGCTGTGGCACGCCGGGCGCGGCATGGGCGGCGCCGGCCAGGGCCAGCAGTGCAGTCAGCGTGGCTGCGGCAAGCCCGAGGGGGCGGGCCAATGCGTGGGTCAGGGGGTAGGCCATGGTGTTCTCCTTGCAGATTGCGGCCGGATTGGCCGCGGGAGACTCCATGCTGCCCGCCTTGTGTCAACGCCACGGAAGCCTGCATGGCTGGCGCGCAAAGCTCTGTGTGAATTTATGAAAAATTGGGCTGTAGCGCTTTCTGGTTAAGCGCTGACAGCTATCAATATAGGAATATCTGCCAACCTGCCTGGCGCCCCCGGCAGCTCGTCCTTGGCCCGCATGTTTGCCGCCCGGCGGCGGGTTTTTGCGCACAATGCGCGGCACTTCCACAGCAGCACCCCCATGAGCGCCCCCCATCCCAACCAGTTTGCGCTGCTCGGCCAGCGTCGCTTTGCACCGTTTTTCTGGACCCAGGCCGCCGGCGCCGCCAACGACAACCTGTTCAAGTTCGCCTTCACCGTGATGGTTACCTACCAGCTCGGCGTGTCCTGGCTGCCGCCGTCCCTGGCGGGGCTGGTGATAGGGGCGCTGTTCATACTGCCGTTCTTGCTGTTCTCGGCCACGGCCGGGCAGATCACCGACAAGCTGGAGAAGACGCGCATCATCCGCTTCGTGAAGAACCTGGAGATCGCCATCATGCTGCTGGCGGCTCTGGGCTTCATGGCCGGCCATGCCGCGCTGTTGCTGGCCTGCGTGTTTCTGATGGGCCTGCATTCCACGCTGTTCGGGCCGGTCAAGTTCGCCTATCTGCCGCAGGTCTTGAGCGAGCGCGAGCTCACCGGCGGCAATGGCATGGTGGAGATGGGCACCTTCGTCGCCATCTTGCTGGGCAATGTGGCCGGCGGCCTGCTGGTGGCCATGCCCGGCGTGGGTCATGGCGCCGTCGCCCTGGCCTGCCTGGGCCTGGCGCTGGCAGGGCGGCTGGCGGCGCAGTTCATTCCCGGCGCGCCGGCCACCGACCCGGGACTGGTGGTCAACTGGAACCCGGTGAGCGAGACCTGGCGCAACCTCCAGCTGGCGCACGGCAACATCGTCGTCTTCCGCTCGCTGCTGGGCATCTCGTGGATGTGGTTCTTCGGCGCGGTGTTCCTCTCCCAGTTCCCCAGCTTTGCCAAGGATGTGCTGCGCGGCGACGAGCAGGTGGCGTCGGCCCTGCTGGTGGTGTTCTCGCTGGGCATAGGCACGGGCGCGCTGCTGTGCGAGGTCTTGAGCCGGCGCCATATCGAGATTGGCCTGGTGCCGCTGGGGGCGATTGGCATGAGCGTGTTCGCTGGTGACCTGTACTTTGCCTCGCGCGGCCTGCCGCCTTCGGGTGTCATGGCCCTGGGCGCCTTTCTGACGCAGCCCGCGTACTGGCGCGTGATGCTGGACCTGTTCTTGCTGAGCCTGTTCACCGGCCTGTATAGCGTGCCCATGTACGCGCTGATCCAGATGCGCAGCCAGGCCACGCACCGCGCGCGCATCATCGCCGCCAACAACATCCTGAACGCGCTGTTCATGATCGTCAGCGCCGTTCTGGCCGGGCTGCTGCTGCAGGCGGGCTTCACGGTGCCGCAGATTTTTCTGTTCACGGCCATCGCCAACGCCGTGGTGGCGGCCTACATCTTTTTGCTGGTGCCCGAATACCTGCTGCGCTTCGTGGCCTGGGTGCTGTCGCGCTGCGTGTACCGCTTTCGCGTGCGCGGCGATGAGCACATCCCCACGGCGGGCGCGGCCATCCTGGCCTGCAACCATGTGAGCTTTGTCGATGCCGTGCTGCTGATGGCCGCCAGCCCGCGGCCCATCTACTTTTTGATGGACCACCGCATCTTCCGCGTGCCGGTGCTGGGCTGGTTGTTCCGCCTGGCCAAGGCCATCCCCGTGGCGCCGCAGAAGGACGACCCCGCCACCTACCAGGCCGCGTTCGAGCGCGCCGCCCAGGTGCTCAAGGCGGGTGACCTGCTGGCCATCTTCCCCGAGGGCGGCATCACGCGCGACGGGCAGCTGCAGGAGTTCAAGGGCGGCATCATGAAGATCATCGAGCGCGCGCAGGCCGACGGCGTGCAGGCGCCCGTGGTGCCCATGGCGCTGACCAACCTGTGGGGCTCTTTCTTCAGCCGCATCGAGCAGGGCGGGGCCATGGTGCGGCCGTTTCGCCGCGGCATGTTCACGCGCGTGGGCCTGAACGTGGGCGCGCCCCTGGCGGCGGCCGAGGTGCGGCCCGAGCCGCTGCGCGCGCGCGTGGCCGGCCTGCTGGCGCTGGGGTGACAGTTCTCAGCCGCCCGCACGCATGGCCTGCTCGGCCAGATAGCGCGCCGTGGCGTCGCGCGCCATCGCGGCCGAACCCAGCACCTGGCCGGCCGCGTCCTTGACCACCGAGAAGCTCATGTCCACGTACAGCCTGCGCCCGTCCTGGTGCAGGCCGCGCGTGGTGCGCACCTCGGCCGGGCGGCTGCAGGCGCCGCGCTGCATGGCGCGCTCAAAGCCGCGCCAATGCGCCTCGCGCAGGTGCGGCGGGATGATCATGTCCACGCTCTGGCCCAGGGTCTGGACGGCGGCAAAGCCGAACAGCGCCTCGGCACCGGCGTTCCAGGCACGGATCACGCCCGCGCGGTCGATGAAGATCAGCGCATCGGCCACATCGGCCACGATACGCTCCCAGGGCGGCGGGGCAAGGGTGTCTGTGCTCATGGCGGCCATTGTCCGCGCGGGTGCGGCACTGGCAAGCCCGGGCCCGAAGGTTTGAATGAAAATAGCCTGTAGCGCCCTTGTGTAATGCGTCAATAGCTATAAAAATAGTAGTTGAAAAAAACTGGAGAACAACATGGGCAAGGCATTGCGTCTGTCTGAAAAATGGTTTCGTCGCGGCCTGTGGCTGGTGGCGCTGGTGTTCGCCGGCTTTCTGATCGGCCTGGGCGGCACCATCGTCGGCGACCTGCCCAAGGTGGAGCAGCCGCTGCTGCTGGACGACTTTCTGGATAGCGGCGCGGCCACGGCGCTGCGCGGCCAGATTCAGCAAGCGCAACAGGCCGAGCAGGACGCCCAGGCCGCGCTGGAGCAGGCGCGCCTGCGCCACGCCCGGGCGCGCGGCGCCACCCAGGCCGAGCGCGAGACCCTGGCCAACTGGCTGGCCACGCGCAGCGCCACCCAGCGCGCCGAGCACGACCCCGAGGTCATCGACCGCACCCAGGCGCTGGACGCCCTCAAGGCCACCGAGCTGCAGGCCCAGCAGGCCGTGCAGGCGCAAGACCAGGCCCTGCTGGACGCGCGCCAGGGCGGGCAGGCCGCGCAGCAGCGGCTGAACGCCATGGAGCGCGATGCCCACGACAAGCTGGCCGCCGAGCGCCGGCGCGTCGAGCTGCGCGTGTTTCTGTACCGCCTGGCGCTCACGCTGCCGCTGCTGGCCGTCGCCGGCTGGCTGTTTGCCAAGAAACGCCAGGGCACCTGGTGGCCCTTTGTCTGGGGCTTCATCTTCTTTGCGCTGTTCGCCTTCTTCGTCGAACTGGTGCCCTACCTGCCCAGCTACGGCGGCTATGTGCGCTACATCGTCGGCATAGCGCTCACGGCGCTGGTGGGGCGCCAGGCCATCGTCGCCTTGAACCGCTACCTGGAGCGGCAAAGGCGCGCCGAGGCCATGCCCGCCCCGCAGCGGCGCCAGGGCTTGGGCTACGACCTGGCCCTGGCGCGCCTGGCGAAAAACGTCTGCCCCGGCTGCGAGCGCCCGGTGGATTTGAAGGACGGCAAGACCGACTTCTGCCCGCATTGCGGCATGGGCCTGTTCGACCATTGCGGGCACTGCAACGCGCGCAAGAGCGCCTTTGCCAGGTTCTGCCAGGCCTGCGGCCAGGCGGCGGGCGGCGTTGCCGGCGGGTATGAAGCCCCATAGGCCGGCTTGGCGCGGCCAGGCCAGGCAGCTGCGTAAAACATCGATAAAACTGCCTATAGCGCTTATGGAATAAGCGTGTATAGCTATGAAAATTCATAACCCCCACGGGGGTGGGCGGCGCTGCGGCGCGGCAGGTTTTCAGCCCTGGTCCGCCCAATGCCCGCGCACCTGGTCGCGCCCCAGTGCCTTGGCCTGGTAGAGCGCGGCGTCGGCCCAGGCCAGCAGGCGCTCCAGGCTGTGCTGCTGGCTGGGCGGCTGGGTGGCGTGCAGGCCGACGCTGAGCGTGACCTGCAGCGCGCTGCCGTCCTGCAGCCTGAACGGGTGTTCGCGCAGCTGGCTGCGCAGGCGCTCGCCGATCAGCTGGGCGTGGCTGGCTGCGGTGGCCGGCAGGATCAGCGCGAACTCCTCGCCGCCTATGCGCCCGAACAGGTCCTGCGGGCGCAGGTTGCGCTGCACCAGGGCGGCGAACTCGCGCAGCACGGTGTCGCCCTGGGCGTGGCCATGGCTGTCGTTGATGCGCTTGAAGTGGTCCAGATCCATCAGCAGCACGGCCACGGGCGCGCCCTGCTGGTGCAGGCGCTGCACCAGGCGGGCGCCCTGCTCCATCAGCTTGCGCCGCGACAGGGCGCCGGTCAGATGGTCGTGATCCACGGCCTGCTGCAACTGGCTCAGGGTCTGCGAGCGCAGCTGGTGCGCCACCGCCACGGCCAGTGGCGCCAGTGACAAGAGGGCCATGCCCAGGCGGAATGAGGTCACGGCGGCCAGCTGATCGGGCAAGAAGCTGATGGTGTCCAGGGCGGCCACGGCCGTCTTCCAGCTGCACACCAGCAGGTTCAGCACCGTGATGGGGAACACCCCGTAGGCCATGGCGCACCACACCAGCGCGGGCACCGCAAAGCCCAGCATGCCGGGCCCGTTGACAAAGTAGGCCAGGGCCTCGCAGGCCAGCAGGGCCAGCAGGGGCGCCACACCTGCCTGCCGCAGCGGTCGCAGCAGCCGCGCCCAGTCCCACTGCCAGAACCAGCCCCGGGGCGCGGCCAGCACCAGGGGCAGGAAGAGCAGCAGGTTGTACATCTCGGACGACAGCCACATCAGCATGTCCGTCCACGCCTGGGATGCGAACGCCCATTGCATCACCGGGGTGGCCGGCAGCGCGCTGCCCAGGGCGGCCACGCTGCTGCCGGCCAGCAGGGTCAATACGGCGCGCTGACGCGTGAAGCCGACGATGCTTGCCGCATACGGCCTGAAGAACAGCCAGCCCACCGCCACGCCCAGCAGGTTGGCGCCGTTCATGCCCAGGGCGCGCAGCCAGGGCGCACCCGTCAGCATGTCGGCGGTCAGGTAGCCGACCAGCGCGCATATCCAGGCCGTGGGGCCGCGTGCCCAGGACGGGTTGCGCAGCAGCAGCCCCAGCAGCACGGCATTGGCGGGCCAGATGGCGGCGGAATACCCCGCCGGGCGGCTGGCTATGCCCAGCAGGCAGGCGGCGAACACGCTGGCCAGCAGCAACAGCGGATCGCGCCAGGGGGCGGCGGACTGCTGCGTGGCGATGGGGGGCGTGCTCATGTAGGGGCGCTTGGCCTTGGCAAAAAGTTGACAGTGTCCGTGGGTTATTGACGCCGGGGTGTCAGCAAGTGCAAATCATGTTCAACTGGTGCAGGGCTAAACGCCACGCGCCCGGTCGGCCTTGAAGCGCGCGCGGAACTCGGCAAAGCGACCGGCGTCCAGCGCGTCGCGTATCTCCTGCATCAGATTCAGGTAGTAGTGCAGGTTGTGGATGGTGGTGAGCATGGGGCCCAGCATCTCGCCGCAGCGATCGAGGTGGTGCAGGTAGGCGCGCGAGAAACCGCCGCGCCCGCCGTCCTGCCAGGCCACGCCCTCGCTGCCCGCGCAGGCGTGGCAGCGGCAGCTCGCGTCCAGCGGCTGGTGGTCGCTCTTGTGGCGCGCATTGCGGATCTTCAGGTCGCCATGGCGCGTGAACAGCGTGCCGTTGCGCGCATTGCGCGTGGGCATGACGCAGTCGAACATGTCCACGCCGCAGGCCACGCCCTCCACCAGATCCTCGGGCGTGCCCACGCCCATCAGGTAGCGCGGCTTGTGCTGGGGCAGGCGGTGCGGCGTGTGCGCCATGATGGCCAGCATCTCTTCCTTGGGCTCGCCCACGCTCACGCCGCCGATGGCGTAGCCGGGGAAGTCCATCTCCACCAGGGCGTCCAGCGACTCCTGGCGCAGGTGCTCGTACATGCCGCCCTGGACGATGCCGAACAGCGCGTTGGGGTTGGCCAGGCGCTCGAACTCGGCCTTGGACCTCGCGGCCCAGCGCCGGCTCATCTCCATGCTCTTGCGCGCCTCGGCCTCGGTGGTCTTGTGGCCGTTGGTCTCGTAGGGCGTGCACTCGTCGAGCTGCATCACGATGTCGGAGTTCAGGATGGTCTGGATCTGTATGCTGACCTCGGGCGACATGAAGAGCTTGTCGCCGTTGACCGGGCTGGCAAAGGTCACGCCCTCTTCGGTGATCTTGCGCATGGCACCTAAGCTCCAGACCTGGAAGCCCCCCGAGTCGGTGAGTATGGGCTTGTCCCACTGCTCAAAGCGGTGCAGGCCGCCAAAGCTTTGGACGATGTCCAACCCCGGGCGCATCCACAGGTGGAAGGTGTTGCCCAGGATGATTTGCGCGCCCATCTCATGCAGGCTGCGCGGCATCACGCCCTTGACGGTGCCGTAGGTGCCCACGGGCATGAAGATGGGGGTCTGCACCACGCCGTGGTTGAGCGTGAGCCGGCCGCGGCGGGCGTGGCTTGCGGGGTCGGTTGTCAAGAGGTCGAATTGCAGCATGGGCGGCATTTTCCCAGACCCCGCTGGCCTACACTGGCAGCCACAGCACAAGGAGGACGCATGTACAGAATCATGATTGCCGTTGATGGATCCGACCTGGCGCTGGACGCCGTGCGCCATGGCATCGCCCTGGTGCGCCGCGGCGGCCTGCAGGCCACGCTGGTGCTGGGTCATGTGCAGGAAGAGGCCACGCTGATGGAGCTGGCCACGCGCGGCGCCGACATGGTGGCCGCCGCCAGCGTGGAGGCGGCGCAGGATCTGATGGCCTCGGCCGTGGCCCTGGTGGACGCCGCCGGCGTGCCCTACGAGACCGAGATCGGCCTGGGTGCGGTGGCCGCCACGCTGGTGGACATGGTGGAGCGCTGCGGCTGCGACCTGCTGTTCATAGGCGCGCGCGGCCTGGGCGGCCTGCGCGGGGCCTTCCTGGGATCGGTGTCGCAAAGCCTGGTGCACATCAGCCCGGTGCCGGTCACCGTGGTCAAGCATGCCGAGCCGCAGGAGCTGCCGGACGATGACGATGACGAGGACGATGAGGACGACGAGCCTGCAGCAGGCGAATGAAGAACGGGCCAGAGGGCCCGTTCGCTATTAAATAGTGAGCTGTTGACGCTTTTTTGATAAGCCTTAGGCGGCTTTTTTCCATTGATTATTGTGGCCTTGCAGCTTGCCATGCGGCAGGCTGGCCAGGCGCGTGAACATGCGCCGGCAGTAGCCGCTGATCCACAGGCATTTGTTCAGCTCGTCCACCGGCAGCGGGCCGGAGACGACGACGATGTCGTTGGCCTGGTCCAGCGCGCCGGCCGCGCGCAGGCGCCGGCGCTGGTGCAGGGCCCAGGACTGGATGCGCGCCGGGCTGCCATGCTGGTGCACCTGGCCGGTGTGCTGGTCGAAGGCGATGGCCACACTGTCGGTCTTGAGCCTGCAGCGGCGCTCGCCGGTGGCGGCGCTGGGCGCGTCGCGCATGTCGTACAGGTAGTAGTTGCCGGCCTTGAGCTCGTATTGCAGATCCATGGTCTCGTCCTCCGGTGGGCATTGTTGCGGGCAAGACCCGCGGGCAAAGGCCTGAAAACCGGGCAAGGCCCGCGCCTTATCCGGGGCTGGGCGTCTGCATTCCGATAGTCAAAGCCTTATCGCCACCCCGATGCCGATAGCGACGGTGGCTGCCCGCGATTGTCTGCCCGACCCGGGGGCGCTTCAAGGCGCGGCGCGGGGCAAACGGTAACCGGACGTGATGTTCAGAAGTCCACCAGACTCACGCCCACGCCGAACACGGTGCGCTTGCGGTTGTAGTCGATCAGGCTGTCGCCGTAGCCGGAAAACAGCTGCGTGTACAGGCGCAGGTTGGTGCTTTGGCCGACCCAGCTGGTGCCCAGGCTGTAGAGCCATTCCAGCCGCGCCGAGCCGCGCGCGGTGGAGCTGAGCGAGTGGCGCGCCGTGAATGCCAGGCTGTGGTCCTGGTTCACGTTCCAGCCCAGGCCCAGCTCGGCGCGGCCGATGTAGTTGCTGATGCCGGGGTTGTCGTCGTTCGCGGCGCTTTCGGGCAGGCGCTTCCAGATGCGGGCGTTGAGCCGCCAGCGGTCATCCAGCTCCAGGCCGGTCATCAGGTACACGCGGTTCCAGCTGCGCGACAGCGGCAGGCTCTGGCCGTTGGACTGGTGCACCAGGCCTATGCCGCTGTAGCGCCAGCGCCAGCCCCAGGGCAGCTGCGCGTCGGTGGGGTAGACGTAGAGGATTTCGGGCTCGTGATCCGTGGTGCGAAACGGCCGCGAGATGCCGGGGCTGAAGAGCTGCCAGTACGACTGCTGGCTGTAGCCAAACCACAGCGAGTCGCGCCGCTGCGAGTCGCCGCTGGTGAGCAGCCCCTTGGCCAGCTTGGTGCGCACCGACAGCTGCAGGCGCATCTCGGTGTTGCGGTAGTCCACGGCCTTGCTGGCGCTGTGGTCGGCGCTGGGCGACTGGGGCTGCTGGTTCACGCTGTCCGAGCCGACGATGGACACGCTCATGGGCCGGTAGCCGCGAAAGCGCAGCGCGCCGCAGTCGGTGCCGGCCTCCAGCTCCCAGAAGCGCGACAGGGTGGTGTATTCGGTGCCACGGCAGCCGTCGCCGGGGCTGTCATCGGTGGCGTTGGCGGGCTTGAGGCCGGCCAGCGGCGTGGTCGGCGTGGGCGCCACGGCGTCCACGGGTTGTGCGCTGGCCGATGCCGCGGGTGCGGCCCAGGCCTGGCGGCCGGCCCATTGGTCAAAGCAGACCAGGCGCGCCTGGCCGTCGGCCAGGGCGGCACAGTCGCGCCAGCCGGCATCGCCGGCCACGGGGGCGGGGCCTTGCGCCTGGGCCTGGGCCTGGGCCTGGGCAATTAGCGGCAGGGCGGCGGCGATCAGGGTGCTGGTGAAAAACCGTGTCATGGCGGCTTGCGCAGGGTGAAGGCAAATGGCCGATCGGCCTCGTCCGTCCATTCGCCGCGGATCTCGCGCGCGCAGCTGCCATCGACCACCTCGCCGCTCCAGTTGCCGCTGACCTTGCTGCCGTCGCGCGACTCTTCCATGGTCAGCTGGCCCTGGTGCACGTCGCCGACCACGATGGCGCTGAAGCCGGGGCGCAGGATGCGGCCCTTGACCGTGCCGTCCCATTCGGGGTGGGGCGCCAGCTCCAGCACGATGGGGCCGGCCTGGCCCGGCATGTCGGCCTGCCAGCGGCCCACCAGCTCGGGCTGCTCCATCTGCGCGGCCGTTGGGCAGGCGGGGCGTGCGGGTTGTGAAGGATTTTCGGCGCAAGCGCTTATCAAACAAGCGCTTGCAGCTATCAAAAATATATAGCTATGCAGATGTCGCTGCGGCCCCTCACCCCTCCCTCTCCCCAAAGGGGCGAGGGCGACAGGTCGCGCTGGCTTTACTCCCTCTCCCTCTGGGAGAGGGCGGGGGTGAGGGCTTGCGGTTTTGTGAGAGGCTTGTAGCCAATGGGTCAAAAACGGCTTCTTGCGCATGGGCGATCAGGGGTTGGTGCCGGCGCCGGCCTGGGCCTTGGCGGCGAATTCGGCGCGCAGCTGGCGCAGCTTCTCGCGCGGGTCTTCACGGGTGGTGGCGGCGTCCAGCTTCATCTCGGCGATGAAGCGGCTCGGTTGGCAGGCCACCATTTCGCGGCCCTTCTTGCGCTTTTTTGTCCAGCTGACGGCCAGGCTGCGCTGGGCGCGGGTGATGCCCACGTACATCAGGCGGCGCTCTTCCTGCAGGCGCGCGGCGATGTCGTCGCTGACCTTTTGCTGCCGGCCGTCGTCATCGTCGAGCTTGAAGGGCAGCATGCCCTCGGTCACGCCGACCAGCATCACATGCGGCCATTCCAGTCCCTTGCTGGCGTGCAGGGTGGACAGCACCACCATGTCCTGCTCCTGTTCGCGCTCGGAGATGGTCGAGAGCAGGGCGATGGTCTGCGCCACCTCCAGCAGGTTTTTTGTCGGTGCCACCGTGGTGCCGGCGGCATCGTCGATCTGCCCGCCGGCGCGCTGGGCCATCCAGTCACAGAACTCCAGCACATTGCTCCAGCGCGCGGCGGCCACCTTCTCGCTGTCCTCCCCGTCGTACAGATGCTGCTCGTAGGCTATGTCCTTGAGCCAGTCGGTGAGGAAGGCGCGCGCGTCTTCCGCGCCGTGCGTGTGGCGCGCGCGGTGCTCCAGCTCGTTGATCTGGCGGCCGAACTCCATCAGCCCCTCCAGCCCGCGTTTGGGCACCACGGCCGGCAGCATGGCGTTGAACAGCGCGCCGAACATGCTTTGCTTGTGCTGCGTGGCGAATTCGCCCAGGGCGCCCAGCGTGGTGTGGCCCACGCCGCGCTTAGGCGCGGTGATGGCGCGCAGAAAGGCCGGGTCGTCGTCGTTGTTGATCCACAGGCGGAACCAGGCGCACAGGTCGCGGATCTCGGCGCGGTCAAAGAACGACGTGCCGCCCGAGACCTTGTAGGGGATGTTGGCCTTGCGCAGCGCCTTCTCGAACGGCTTGGCCTGGTGGTTGGCACGGTACAGGATGGCGAAGTTCTTCCAGGCCGGCGGCGGGTTGGCCGCGGCGCGCAGGGATTGGATGCGCGCCACGGCGCGCTCGGCCTCGTGCTCCTCGTTGTCGCAGGGCACCACGCGCACCGGCTCGCCCTCGCCCAGCTCGCTGAACAGGGTCTTGGGAAACAGCTTGGGATTCGGGCCGATGACGTTGTTGGCCGCGCGCAGGATGGCCGAGGTGGAGCGGTAGTTCTGCTCCAGCTTGATGACCTTGAGCTGCGGAAAGTCCTGCGGCAGCTTCTTCAAATTGTCCAGCGTGGCGCCGCGCCAGCCGTAGATGCTCTGGTCGTCGTCGCCCACGGCGGTGAAGCGCGCGCGTTCGCCCACCAGGAATTTCAGCAGCTCGTACTGCGTGGCGTTGGTGTCCTGGTATTCATCGACCAGCACATGGCCCAGCAGGCGCTGCCATTTCTCGCGCACCTCGGGGTGGCCCTTCAATAGCCGCATGGGCATGCCGATCAGGTCGTCGAAGTCCACGCTTTGGTATGCAGTGAGTCGCTCCTCGTAGCGCTGCATGATCAGGGCGATGGAGCGCTCATGGTCGTCGCCGGCCATGGCCAGCGCGCGGCGCGCGTCCCAGCCCTGGTTCTTCCAGTTGCTGATCGTCCACTGCCACTGGCGCGCCGTGGCCAGGTCGGTGGTGCCGCCGGCGCAGTCCTTCAGGATGCTGGTCACGTCGTCCTGATCCAGGATGCTGAAGCTGGGCTTGAGCCCCAGCATATGGCCGTCCTCGCGCACCATGCGCACGCCCAGGGCGTGGAAGGTGCAGACCAGCACCTCCTTGGCGGCGCGGCCTATCAGCCCGGCGGCGCGCTCGCGCATCTCGGCGGCGGCCTTGTTGGTGAAGGTGATGGCGGCAATGCGCCGCGGCGCCAGGCCCTTCTCGATCAGGTGCGCGATCTTGTGCGTGATGACGCGCGTCTTGCCCGAGCCCGCGCCGGCCAGCACCAGGCAGGGGCCGTCGGTGTAGTGCACGGCCTGGAGTTGGGCGAGGTTGAGTCCGGACATGAAGAGCAAACAGGAGCGCGTGAAAGCGCGAACGGGGCGCCGATGATACCGGCCTACCCCTTCGTGTAACCCAGTGCCGCGCGCCAGCGCAGGATGAAGTCGCGGTAGGCCGCATTGGCGAGCGGCGCCGCCAATTCGGGGCCCAGGGCCACGGGGCGTGCACGATTGCCCAGCAGCTGGCGCAGCGCGGCGCCGGTGGTCTCGCCCTGGGCGTCCTCGCGCAGCGCGTAGAGGCGCGAGGCGGTGGCCATCACCGTCTGGCCGCGCCGCGACAGCAGGTAGTCCAGCCACAGGCGCGCCGCGTTGGGATGCGCCGCGCGGCCGTTGATGAGCAGCACGCGCGACGTGACCAGCGTGTAGTCCTCGGGGAAGATCACGCCCAGGGTGGGCAGGCTGCGCGCCTGGGCCACGGTGTAGGCGCCCAGCAGGTTCATGCCGAAGCGCGCACGGCCGTCGGCCAATTGGCGCACCATCGCATCGGTGGTCAGCAACAGGTGCGGGCGGGCGGCGCTCAGGGCCTGGGCCGTGGCCCAGAAGGTGTCGGCGCTGGCGGCCGCGTCCTGTACGGCGAGGAAGTAGCCCACGCCGGATTTCTGGATGTCGTAGCTCACCACGCCACCCTGCGTGCCCTGGGATTTCGCGAGCCACTGCGCCAGCGCTGCGTGGCTGCGCGGCGCCTCGGCCTCGGGCAGCGAGGGCTTGTGGTGGGCGAACACCACGGGCTCATAGGTCGTGGCCCACAGGCGATCCTGCCACTGGGCCCAGGCGGGCAGGTGGCCCTTTTCGGGCGAGCCGTAGGCCAGCGCATGCCCGGCGGTGGCCAGCGCGACCATCTGGTCCATGGCCGAACTCCAGAGCACGTCGGCGGCTTCGCGGCCGAGCTGGTTCTCGGCGATGAAGCGGTGGTACAGCTCGGTGCTGTTCAGGTCTTCGTAGGTGACGGTGATGCGCGGATACATGCGCCGGAAGTCCGCCACCAGCGGCGCGGCCACGCGCTCGTCAGTGGTGGAGTGAATGGTCAGGCGCCCCTCGTCCTCGGCGGCGCGCACCGTGGTGGCGTAGGCGGCGGGGTAGCCTGCCGGGGCCGTGCCGCGCACGGCGTAGTCCAGCAGTTCGATGTCGCTTTGCGCCAGCGCATGCCCTGCCGCGAGGGGGGCTGCGCCCAGGACTGCCAGCCGGCCCAGCGCAGAGCGGCGCGAGAGCGGATGGCCGGTGGATATCGCTTGCATCAGCAGTCCTCCGACGGCACCAGCAGCAGCGGCTTGCGCGTGCGGCGTGCCACCTCCTGCGCGACCGAGCCGAACAGCAGGCCGGCCAGCAGTCCGGCGCCGCGCGACCCGAGCAGGATCAGATCGACACCGCTGCGCTCGGCTTCATCCAGGATGGCTTGCGGCACGTCGTCGCCCTCGTGGACCAGCAGCTCGGTGATGGGGCGCTGCGGCGCGTTGCCGGCACGCACGGCGTAGAAGGCGGAGATCTGTGCGTCGATGTGCGCACGGGCCCGTGCGGCGCGGTCGTCGTGGTACTGGTTCAACGCCTCCTGCGGCACATGCGAATCGATGTCGATCAGCGAGCGCTCGCGCTCCTCGTCGATCACTGTCAGCACCAGCAGCCGGGCACCGAGGCGGTTGGCGAGATTGATCGCATAGGCCAGCGTGGTTTCGCAGCCGTCGCCCAGGCCGGACGCATAGAGAATGGTCTGGATGTCGGTGCTCATGTGGCGCTCCCCGTCAGCGGTATGACGCCCAGCACCAGCATGGCCACCAGCATCACGATGGCTGCGGACAGCGCCCACAGCAGCGTGAAGCGCTGGTGGTCGCCGAATTCCACCTTGGCCAAGCCGACCAGCAGATAGGTCGAGGCCACCAGCGGACTCAGCAGGTGCACCTGCTGGCCCACGAGCGAGGCACGGGCGATCTCGACCGGGCCGATGCCGTAGACGGCGGCCGTTTTGGCCAGGATGGGCAGGATGCCGAAGTAGAAGGCGTCGTTGGAGATGAAGAAGGTGAACGGGATGCTCAACACGGCCGTCACCACGGCCATGTAGGGGCCCATCCAGTCGGGCACCATGGCGATCACGCTGTTGGCGATGGCGTCCACCATCTTGGTGCCCGAGAGGATGCCCACGAAGATGCCGGCCGCGAAGATCAGCGAAACCACGGGCACGATGTTGGCGGCGTGGGTCTCCAGGCGTTCCTTCTGCTGCTGCAGTTTGGGGTAGTTGATCATCAGCGCAATGGCCGAGGCCACCATGAACAGCACCTGCAGGGGCAGCTTGTCCATGATCAGCACCACCATCAGGCCAATGGTGAGCAGGGCGTTGACCCACAGCAGCTTGGGGCGCGCCAGCGTCGGGTCGCCGCCCGTGACTTCGGCGATGGACTGGTCGCCGCCGTGCAGGTCGTCCGCGCGGATGGTGCCCAGGCGCCGAGCCTCGCGCCGCCCGAGGATGAAGGCGACGAAGGTGCACCAGGCGCCGGTGATGATCATCGGCAGGATCATGGGCACGAAGACGTCGCCCATCTCCACGTGCAGCGCACTCACGGCCCGGGCCGTGGGTCCGCCCCAGGGCAGGATGTTCATCAGCTGGCCCGCCATCATCACCACGCAGGCCAGCACCAGGCGGTTGAGGCCCAGCCGCTGGTACAGCGGCAGCATGGCTGCGCAGGTGATCATGTAGGTGGTGGAGCCGTCGCCGTCCAGCGAGACGCCAGCGGCCAGCAGGAAGGTGCCGACCACGATCTTGGTCGGGCTGCCGCCCACGATGCGCAGCACCAGCTTGACGATGGGGTCGAACAGCCCGGCGTCGATCATGATGCCGAAGTAGAGGATGGCAAACATCAGCATCACGCCCGTGGGTGCGAGCTTTTTGATGCCATCCATCATCATCGGTCCCAGCCCCATGCCGAATCCGCCGATGAGGCCGAACACGATGGGCACCACGATCAGTGCCACCATGGCCGACAGACGTTTGGTCATGATCAACGCCATGAAGACGATGATCATGGTGTAGGCGAGTGCGGTCAGCATGGAGAGGTCTCTTGGTTATTGCTGGTTCAGGCCACGAAACGGCATTGCGATGCCGGCGTGCGCGTATCCATGTTGCGGCCACGGTTGAGGTGGTCGTCCGCCTCGGCGGCGCAGCCCAGCATGCGAGGGTACAGGAAGATGGTGAAGGCGGCCGTTTCCAACTCGCGCTCGCCGATCCGCCCTGCATTCAAAGGCTGCCACAGCATCTTCAGCAACAGTGCCGCGATCACCGCGTCGATGTTCACACAATACACGTTGCGCGAGACGCCGGCATCGAACAACTGCTGCACCAGCGCGCGGTAGAACTGGTGGAACACGTTGGTCTCGCCGCGCTGCTCGAACAGCTTGCCGATGAACACCTCGCGCGGGTCGTAGTTGACGGGCTTGTCCTTGAACACCGGGTGGTTCACGCCGGGCAGCTTGGCGATGTCCAGGCTGCCTGAACCCTTCTTGGCGGCCTTGTACTGTGCGTACTGCTCCACCGCGCGTGTGGCCAGTGCCTTCAGGTCGACGCCGTGCTCGGCGGCTGCAGGGTCCGTCAGGCCGCTGCCCTTGAACTGTTCGCACAGATAGGCGATGCCCTCGTAGCCGTTGCCGCCGTGCGCATAGCCGGTGTGGCTCAGGAAGCCCACCAGCGCCTTGTTCAGCTGCACGCGATCGGGCTGCTCCGGCCCGTCGGACGAAACCGCGCCCTTGGCGCCCTGGGCCGAGATGGCGCCGGGTCCGTTGGTCAGCAGCAGGCCCACCAGGGTCTGGAAGGCGAACAGGTCGCCTTCGCTGGGCAACTGGCCCAGCAGAGCGGCGAAGGCGGTTTCTCCAAGGCTCAGCTCGCCCAGCAGCTTGGCATCGTCGATGCCGCAGAAAGCGCCCGCCTCGTGCTTGCTGGCATCCGCCGATGCGCCGATCAGCGTGCCGAACAATTGCAGCCACCATGGGAAGCTTTCGGCCGTGGCGCGCGAGATGCGCTTGCGCGACAGCGGTCCCCAGGCCAGCGTGGCGCAAATCGCCGCCAGGGCTGCTGCTTCGGTTGGATGGCCGGGCTGGCTGGCCAGCCAGCGCAGGAACACCGAGCGCGCGCCGCGCGCCTTGACTCCCGCCAGCAGACGTTCGGCCTGCGCGTCGGGTTTGTCGCCGGTCAGGTTCAAACCGCTGGCATCCACCTTGGCGATGTCGAAACTGTCGGACAGCGAAGCGCCGAACTCGTTGCCCAGGCCCGCTGCGTGGAAGCGCTCGATGATGCTGCGCAGTGCCTCGCGCGCTGCCTGCTGGCGCTTGGGGCCGACGATGGCGGCAGCGGCGGCCAGCACCGCGTTGGGCGCATTGCCGGCCTCGCGGCTGGCTTGCGCGGCGACCAGCTCGGGCTTGCCGTGCAGGTTGATGTAAGCGGCGATGGTGGGCGCAATCAGCTTGCGGTCGTTCTCGCCGCCCGCGTCGTGCACCAGGGCCAGTGCCACGTTCGACTCCAGCGGCAGCGTGGCGGCGGTGAGCATGCTGGTGCCATGCAGGCTGGTGACCTGCGTCTTGGCGTCCATCTGCGAGGCGCCGGAGGCGTCCTTCATGGACTGGCGCGGCACCACACCGCCGATCTGGGTGTTCAGGATGGCGATCTGCTCGCCGTAGGGCTCGATGGCTTCCACCACGGGGATGCGCAGCGCCTCTGGCAGGTCGAGCCCCTCGTCGGAACCGAACCAGGGCTTGAGGGCCAGGCTGCCTTCGGGCGCGAAGTCCGGCATGGTGGCGTTCTTGCGCATCACGGCGGTGAGCGCGGCTGGGATGTGGGCGATGTTGGTCACCACCGCGCCCTTGGCCGAACACACCGGGTTCTCGGGCGAGAAGATGCCGTCAACGCCGAACTTCTCCATGAACCAGCGTTCCTTGGCCTGGGCGTCGTCGTTGCCGCCGGCCATGGCGCCTGCGTGGCCCACGGCGCGCGTGAGCTTGCTCTTCCAGCGGCCGACAACGCAGGCCACCACGGGCTTGGTGAAGTGCGCGTCATATTCGTAGTAGCCGCCGGGCTCGCAGTACAGCACCGCTGCCTTGCTGCGCGCGTCGTTGGCCAGCGCGAACGCGAATTCGGGCGCGGCGTAGTGGATGTAGACGTCCTTGCCGCTGCTGATGACCGTGGTCGTGCCCCAGCCGGCCATGCGCAGGTACTGCGCGATGGTGGTCGAGAAGCCGCCGGAGTTGGAGAAGATGGCGACGGAGCCGGGTTTGAGCGAATCGCCAGGCTTGTCGCCGCCCAGGGCGCCGCCGATGCGCACCTGGTTCCACGAGTCGGCCACGCCCAGGCCGTTGGCGCCGAAGATGTCGATGCCGTTGTGCTGCCCCATGGCGCGGATTTCGCGCGCATCGTGCACCGCGATCTTCTCGGTGATGATGAAGATCTTGCGCAGGTCGGGGTTCACGCGGATCAGCTCGGCCACGCCGTCGCGCGCCGCCGAGGGCGGCAGGTAGACCACGCCGCAGTTGAAGCGGTGACCCGCAGCCAGCGCGTCGCGCACGTTGTTGTAGACGGGGATGTTGCCGATCGGCGTTTCGAGCACCGAGCCGCCCTTGCCGGGCGCGGTGCCGCAGACCACGTTGCCGCCCGAGTAGGCATGGCTCACGGGCGTGACGTCGCTCGATTCGCCGCCCAGGATGTTGAGCACGCAGACGCGGTCATCGCGCGAGGCGACCTGCGTGAGCGAGCTGATGCCGACGTAGTACTTGAAGTCGCCGACACTGCGCATTTGAACGTTGCTTGGCATGGTGGTTGTCTCCTCAGGCTGCCGCGACCGGTGCTTCGATTCCCAGGCGCCGCGCGATCTGCGCGCGCCCGCCGCCCTGCATCCACGTATCCACGTCCTTGGCGAACTGGATCACCTCGCTCATGTCGGAGTCGAAGCCGAACAGGCGGTAGGGCAGGCCTAGCGCGTCGCAGGTGTCGCGCAGCGCGCCCATGCCGCGCACCAGGTTGGGGCCGCCGCGGCCCAGCACCACGTACAGCGGCGTGGGGCCGTGCTTGCTGAAGTGCTCGCGCAGCGCGTCGGCCATGGCGCGCAGCGTTTCGAAGATGTCGGTGTTGTTGCTCTTGCCGCCGATGATGAACAGCACGTTGGCCTGCTTGAGCCAGTGCTTGAAGCAGATGCGCGCCACCTCCTTCATCTTCTCGTAGGGCGGGTTGCCGCCGAAGTCCGAGCTGATGATGGCCGCGTCGCCCAGCATTTCGGTGACCAGCGAGTTGGCGCCGCCGCCGAAGGTGGGAGCGAGCACCGTGCCCTTGTCGTTGATCACGTACACGTCGCTCTGGCCCTGGTGGGTGCGCAGCGTGTTGATCTCCTGCTCGAAGGCCGAATAGTCGGCGGCGAACAGCTGCAGCGGCAGCTTCAGGCGCTGCCAGCGCGGGTCGTCGCGGTCGAAGCCGCACTTGAAGTCGCAGGCCACGGGCGTCAGGCGTCCCTTCTTGTCGGGCCGCATGCGGATGGGGTTGAGCTCCAGCGTGGTCATGCCGAAGTTGTGGTACAGCTCCCAGAGCTTGGGCAGCTGCTGCACCAGCGGCGAGATGATCTCCTTGGGCGCGCCGATCTCGGTCAGCGCGTTGGCCACCACGAAGGCCTTCAGGCCCGTCAGCGGATCGAAGGGCACCATCGCCACGTGCTTCTTTTCCAACTCCTCGATGTCCATGCCGCCCATGTGCGTGAGCGTCATCATCGGGGCGCGGAAATGCGTGGAGTCGGTGATCGAGAAATACACCTCGTGCTCGGCGGGCACGCCGGCTTCGAAGGTCACGCCGTTGGCCTTGGCCTTGTTGTGGCCGACCTTGTGTTCTGCGAAGTACAGGCGCTCTTTTTCGGCCAGCGCGGTCTGCAGGTCCTTGGCCTTGCCCAGCAGGCCGGCCTTGCCCTTCTTGCCGATGCCGCCCTTGAAGACGGGCTTGATGAAGATCAAGCCATGCTTGGCAAGCATGGCCTTGATCTCTTCTTCGCTGGCCGCTGGGCCAAGCACCTCGGTAACAGGAAATCCCGCGAACTCGAGCAGGCGGGCGCCATGTAGCATGCCGGTGATTTGCATGGTGTTGTCTCCTTGGATCAGGCCGATTTATGTCGGTTGTCATCATGATAGAAAGCATGACCTTTCGGCAAGCTTTCATTGAACTCTCGTGGATTTCCCCATGCGGGTGCGGGTGCTGCGTCAGCCAGGAAAGCGCACGCTGGCCAGCAGGCCGTGTCCATGGGGCGGGTCGCCCAGCGTGACCCGCGCGCCGTGCCGCTCGGCGATCTGGCGCACGATGGCCAGGCCCAGGCCGCAGCCGTCGGCCCCGGAGCCATGCAGGCGGTAAAAGCGCTCGAACACCGTCTCGCGTTCGGCGGGCGCAATGCCCGGGCCGTCGTCCAGCACCTCGATGCAGGCGTGGCCTGTGTCGTCGCGGCGCACTGCCACGGCCACCTGCCCGCCCGCGGGCGTATAGCGGATGGCGTTGTCCACCAGGTTGGCCACCAGTTCGCGCAGCAGCAGCGGCTGGCCTGGCACGGTCACCGGGGCATGGCCGTCGAAGCCCAGCTCGATGCCGCGCGCCAGCGCCGGCGTCAGCAGGTCGAAGCAGACCGTGCGCGCCAGCTCCACCAGCTCCACCGGCTCCTGTGCGGTCGTGGCCGCCGGGTCGCTGCGCGCCAGCGCCAGCAGCTGGTGCACCATGCGCGAGGTGGTGTCGGTGCTGTCGTGGATCTCCTGGACGATGTCGCGCATGGCCTGAACGTCCTGCTGCGCCAGGGCCTGCGCGGCCTGGGCCTTGAGCACTGTCAACGGCGTCTTGAGCTGGTGCGAGGCATCGGCGATGAACTGGCGGTGCGCCTCGTTCAGGCGCCGCTGGCGGTTGGTGTGCAGGTTGATGGCCTCGATCAGCGGCACCACCTCGCGCGGCACGCTTCCGAGGCGGATGGGAGTCAGGTCGGCCTGTCCGCGCGCGCGGATTTCGTCGCGGATGCGCTTGAGCGGCAGCAGGCCGCGGTGCACGCCCAGCGTGATGAGCAGCGCGGCCATCGCAACCAGCGCAAGCTGCAGCGCGCCGGCGTCCAGCAGCACGCGCCGCGACAGGGCCTGGCGCGCGCCCAGGGTCTCGGCCACCTGGATCAGCAGCTGGCCGCACAGGTGCGGGTCGTACAGCGGCCGCCGCAGGGCCACGATGCGCACCGGCTCGCCGCGGTAGCGGGCGTCGAAGAAGACCGGCTGGCCATCGCCGGGGCCGGATGCGGATGGCGGTGCCGGCAGGTCGTCGTAGCCGGTCACGGCCACCGGCGGGTCCAGGCAGCCGACCCGGTAGAAGATGCGGTCCTGGGCACGCGATTCGAGCATTTCCAGCGCGGCATCGGGCACGTCCACGCCCAGGCGCCCGTCCTGCACCGACACCTGTTCGGCCATGGCCAGCGCGGAGCCCAGCAGGGTGCGGTCGTAGGCCTCGTTGGCCAGCGCCAGCGTGCGCGCGTATTGCACGCGAAAGCCGATGGCCCACAGCGCGATGAGCGGCACCAGCAGCCAGCGCAGCAGGTGGCTACGCAGGCGCATCGTCCACCGCCTCCAGGCGGTAGCCCAGCCCGCGCAGCGTGCGGATGGAGGCGCCGCTGCCTTCGAGCCGGCGGCGCAGCCGGTGCACGTACAGCTCCAGAGCCTCGGGGCTCACGGCGTCGTCCAGCGAGCACAGCTGACCGCTGATGTCGCGCTTGCTCACCGGCTGGCCGCTGCGGGTGACGAGGATTTCCAGCACGCCATGCTCGCGCCGCGGCAGCTCCAGCGGCTTGCCGGCGATGTGGAACTGCATGGCCACGCTGTCGTAGCTCAACGCGCCCACCTTGAAAACCGCATGCGCGCGGCCCCGGTGGCGGCGCGCCAGGGCGCGCAGGCGCGCCACCAGCTCGTGCAGGTCGAAGGGCTTGGGCAGGTAGTCGTCCGCGCCCGCGTTCAGGCCGCGCACGCGGTCGGGCACTTCGCCCGATGCGGTCAGGATCAGCACCGGCACGTCGTCGCCGCGCGCCCGGATGCGCCGCAGCACCTCGATGCCGTCCAGGCTGGGCAGGCCCAGGTCGAGAATCACCACGTCGTAGCGCTCCACCTGCAGCAGGGCGTCGGCGTGCAGGCCGTCGGCCACGGTGTCCAGCACCATGCCGGCGGTGCGCAACTCGGCCGCCAGGGTGCGCACCAGCTTGGGGTTGTCTTCGATCAACAGGGTTCGCATCGGGAGGGTGGGGCCGCTCTGCGCCGGCCTGCGGAATAATGGGTCAGCGACAGGAGGAACGATGTCATTGCGAGTGTGGTTGGGCGCCTGCCTTCTGCTGTTGACGTTAGCCGTGGCCCAGGCGGCGCAGCAAGAGGGTTACCCCGTGGAGTATGCGGCCACGGTGGCGGCGGCGCGGCGCGAGGGGCAGGTGGTGGTCTATGCGTCCACCGACACGCGGGCGGCGCAGCCGCTGATCGACGATTTCCAGGCGCTCTACCCGGGTGTCGCGGTGCGCTACCACGAAGGCGACAGCATGGGCATCTACCAGCGCTTCCTGCAGGAAAGCAGCGACGGCCTGCCCGGTGCGGACGTGCTGTGGAGCTCGGCCATGGACCTGCAGATGAAGCTGGTCAACGACGGCCATGCGCTGGCCTATGCCTCGCCCGAGCGCGCCGCGCTGCCGGACTGGGCCGTATGGCGCAACGAGGCTTACGGCACCACGCTGGAGCCGGTGGGCTTCGCCTACAACAAGGAGTTGCTGGCCAAGGGCGAGGTACCGCGCACGCATGCCGATTTCATCCGCCTGCTGCGCGCGCAGCCGCAGCGCCTGCACGGGCGGGTCGCCACCTATGACCTGGAGAACTCGGGCCTGGGCTTCCTGGTCGCCACGCAGGACGCCCGGGCGTCGGGCATGCTGTGGGAGGTGGGGCGCGAGCTGGGGCGGCTCAAGGCCCGGCAGATGACCAGCACGGCCGCCATGCTGGACAGCATTGCCGCGGGCGAAAGCCTGCTGGCCTACAACCTGCTCGGCTCCTACGCCGGCGAGAAGATGCGCGCCCACCCCGCGATCGGCTTCGTCTACCCGGTGGACTACACGCTGGTGGGCTCGCGCATCGCCTTCATCCACCGGCGGGCGGCGCACCCGAACGCCGCCAGGCTCTGGCTGGACTACCTGCTGTCGCGGCGCGGCCAGAGCCTGCTGGCCAGCCAGGCAGGGCTGATCGCGCTGCGCAGCGGCATCCAGGGCGCACAGACCGCCGCCGCGCTGCAGCAGGAGGCCGCGGGCAACCTGCGGCCCATCGGCATCGGGCCCAGCCTGATCACCTACCTCGACCGCCATAAGCGGCAGGACTTCCTGCGCCGCTGGCAGCAGGCGCTGCCGCCGCCGGGCGCTGAATCCCAGGGGAAGTGAGGCACGGAAGGCAGGGAGAATACGGCCCGTGCTGTCCGTCCTGCTCGTCACCTTCCCCTTCTTCGCCCTCGTCCTCTGCGGCTACCTGGCCACGCGCGCGGGCGTGCTGCCCGTGTCCGCCATCGGCGGGCTCAACACCTTCGTGCTGTACTTCGCGCTGCCGTGCATGCTGTACCGCTTCGGTGCCGGCACGCCGGTCGCGCAGCTGCTGGACCCGGCCGTGGCCGGCGTGTACCTGCTGTGCGCGCTGCTCATGGTGGCGGGCACCATCGCGCTGACCCGGCGCGGCGCCATCGGCTGGAACGACGCGGCCTTCGGCGCCCTGGTCGCGGCCTTTCCCAACACCGGCTTCATGGGCGTGCCGCTGCTGGTGGCGCTGCTGGGCGAGCAGAGCGCGGGCCCGGTGATCCTGACCATGGCGGTGGACATGGTCGTCACCACGTCGCTGTGCATCGCGCTGTCGCGCCTGGATGGCGCGGGCGCGCACGGCGTGGCCGTGGCGCTGCGCAATGCCTTCAGGGGCATGGCCACCAACCCCATGCCGTGGTCCATCGTGCTCGGCGGCGTGGCGTCGGCGCTGCAGTGGCGGCTGCCCGGCCCGATGGACAAGACCCTGGCCATGCTCGCGGGTGCGGCCTCGCCCGTGGCGCTGTTCACCATCGGCGCGGTGCTGGCGCGCTCGCAGATGAACCAGCATGAATACGTGCCGCCGCGCCTCTATGTGCCGCTGGCGCTGGCCAAGCTGCTGCTGCACCCGCTGCTCGTGTGGTGCGTGGGCCGCGCGGCGATCGCGCTGGGCGCGCCGCTGTCGCCGTTCACGTTCACCGTGCTCGTGCTGCTGGCCGCGCTGCCCAGCGCCAGCAACGTGGCGCTGCTGGTGGAGCGCTTCGGCGCGCACGGCGGGCGCGTGGCGCGCATCATCCTGGTGTCTACCGCGCTGGCCTTCGTCAGCTTTTCTGCGGCCGTCGCGCTGATGAAGTGAAACACCCCCTGAGTCGCTTCGCGCCTTCCCCCTCTCTCACGCTGCGCGTGGGAGGGGGACGCAGCCCTCGCTGCGGGGCGGCCCTTGCTCGGCTGCCCGCGCATGGGGCGCGCCAGTTTCATGCGGCGCGGGTGATGCGCAGCATCGTGGAGAGCTGAAGTGAAACAGAGCCCCACGATGAGCGCGCCAGACTCCTTCCCCCTCTGGGGGAAGGCTGGGATGGGGGCTCGCCCGGCGCTGGCGTGCTCGGCGTCGCTGGCCCCTACCCCAACCCTCCCCCAGAGGGGGAGGGAGCGGCGGCCGCGCCAGTTTCATGCGATTCGGGTAGCGCGCAGCGCTACGGAGAACTGAAATGCACCATTCCGTCGATCCGGTACTGTTGAGAACGCCGCGCGTCCTGCCGTGGCTCGTTGCGGCCTGTCTGGCCTGGGCCGTGGCCTCGTGGCTGGCCAGTGCCAACCTGGACGGCTACAACGACATGCTGGAGAACTACGCCTGGTCCCAGCCGCTGCGCTGGGGCACGCACAAGCATCCGCCGTTCTTCGCCTGGGCCGTCGGCCTGTGGTTTGCGGTGTTCCCGCAGAACGACCTGGCCTACCGGCTGCTGTCCTACGCCAACGTGCTCGCGGGCCTGTGCGGCGTGTGGATGCTGGGGCGGCGCCTGCGGCTGGGGCAGCTGGCGCCCTGGGGTGCGCTGCTGCTCTTGTGGAGCCTGCCCTACACCAACCTGGCCGGCAAGTTCAACGCCAACAGCCAGCTGCTGTCGCTGTGGCCCTGGGCCGCGGCGCTGCTGCTGGCCAGCTGGCAGGAGCGCGGCTGGCGCGGCGCCTGGTTCAGCGCCTGGCTGGGGCTGGTGGCCGCGGCCTGCATGCTGAGCAAGTATTACAGCGGCGTGTTCCTGGCCGGCTTCCTGGTGCCCGTTCTGCTGCACGGCGAAGGCCGGCGCTGGCTGGCCACGCCCCGGCCCTATCTGGCGCTGGCGGTGTTCGCGCTGGCGCTGTTCCCGCACGTGGCCTGGGTGGCGTCGCACGACTGGGCGCCGCTGGGCTACGCCATGGACCAGGGCGGCGGGCAGGTGGTGTGGCGCTACGTGGCGCGCTTTGCGCTGGCGCCGCTGTTCTACTGGCTGCCGGCCTGGCTGGCGCTGTGCCTGGCCTGGGCCCGGGTGCAGGCGCGCGAGGACGGCGCACCCTGGGCGCGCGCCGCCCTGCGCCTGCTGGCGCGCAGCTGGCTGCCGCGCGGCTGGGACGACGTGTTGTTCTGGCTGGCCTGCATGCCCTGGGCGCTGACGCTGGCCTTCGGCCTGGCCGGGGTGGTGGAGCTGTCCACGCCCTGGGCGATCCCCATCGGCTACGCCTTTGCGCTGCTGTGGCTGCGCAACCTGCAGCGGCTGGCCCCCGCCGCAGCGGATGGGGCGCTGCAGCGCCTGGGCCGCGCCTGGTGGCCGATGCTGGCGCTGGTGCTGCTGCTGGGCGTGGCATGGGCCACGGTGAATGCGCTGCGGGGCGACAAGGGCTATTACCGGCCCACGCAGGATGCGGCGCGCGCCATCCTGCAGGCCTGGCAGCAGCGCCACCCGGGCCAGCGGCTGGACTGGGTGGGCGGCGACTGGGCCGAGAACGCCATGCTGGCCTTCTATGCCCAGCCGCATCTGCTCACCGTGCCGGGCGTGCCCGGTACCGAGATCGCGCGCCTGTCCGCCCTGGGCGCCTGGCAGGGGCGCAACGGCCTGCTGCTGTGCCCGCTGGGGCCGGTGGCGGCGCCGCAGCCGGCCAGCGACTGCCAGCGCCAGGCGCAGGACTGGCTGGGCGCGCAGGGCCTGCCGGTGCAGGCACGGGTGCTGCAGGTGCAGCGCGGCGGCTGGCGCTTTCCGCGCCCGCAGGCCTGGGCCTATGCGGTGTATGACGTGGATGCAGCCCCTGCACGCTGAACAGACAATCGACACCATGACCGAAACGCCCGCCCCCTACCGCGTCACGCCGAATGCGGACTACCACGCCGACTACGCCCCGGCCGCGCCGCCCGCGCAACTGCCGCGTCGAATGCGGACTACCACGCCGACTACGCCCCGGCCGCGCCGCCCGCGCAACTGCCGCGTGCGCCGCTGCGCCTGAGCTGCGTGGTGCCGGCGCACAACGAGGAGGCCAACCTCGAAGACTTTGTGCGCGCCCTGGCGCAGGCGGCGGGCCGGCTCACGCCCGAGTTTGAAATCATCATCGTCAACGACGGCAGCCGCGACGCCACCCACGCCGTGGCGCTGCGCCTGGCGCAGGATCTGCCGGTGCGCTACCTGGCCCTGTCGCGCAACTTCGGCAAGGAGGCGGCGCTGACGGCCGGCCTGGCGCACGCGCGCGGCAGCGCCGTGCTGCTGATAGATGCCGATTTCCAGCATCCCCTGGAGCTGCTGCCCGAGATGCACGCGCTGTGGCTGGCGGGTTACGACATGGTCTATGGCGTGATCGTCGATCGCGGCTTTGAGAGCGGCACCAAGCGCGTCGGCACCGGCCTGTTCTACCGCCTGATCAACACCGGCAAGCAGGTCAAGGTGCCGCCCAACGCGGGCGACTTCCGC
Organism: Diaphorobacter limosus; assembly: GCF_033100095.1. Taxonomy (NCBI): domain Bacteria; kingdom Pseudomonadati; phylum Pseudomonadota; class Betaproteobacteria; order Burkholderiales; family Comamonadaceae; genus Diaphorobacter; species Diaphorobacter limosus. The sequence continues at coordinate 3,168,629 of NZ_CP136921.1, forward strand.
TGGATGGACAGGCGCGTGGCCGACGCCCTGAACGCCCTGCCCGAGCGCAACCGGTTCATGAAGGGCCTGTACGCCTGGGTGGGCTTCAAGGCCGCGGCCCTGCCCTTCGTGCCGCACGACCGCGCGGGCGGGCAGACCAGCTTCAGCATGCGCCGCCTGGGCTCGCTGGCGCTCTTGGGGTTGACCTCTTTCACCACCCTGCCGCTGCGTGTGTGGAGCGTGGTCGGCAGCCTGGTGGCCCTGCTGGCGCTGGTCTACGGCGCCTGGATCACGCTGGACACCATCCTGCATGGCACCGACCTGCAGGGCTGGCCCACGCTGGCCGCCGGCATCATGCTGTTCTCGGGCGTACAGCTCATGTCCATCGGCATCCTGGGCGAGTACATCGGCCGCATCTACGAAGAGGTCAAGCGCCGCCCCACCTACCTCGTCGCGCGCGACGAGGACAACAGCCCCTGGCGCGACTCATGAGCGCGCAAGCCCTGGCCAGCCAGCTCACGCGCCTGCCCCAGCCGTTGCAGTTCGCGCTGGTGGGGGGCTGCGCCGCGGCCACGCACCTGGCGCTGGTGGCGCTGCTGGTGCAGCTCACGCAGATGGCGCCGCTGGTGGCCAATGTGCTGGCCTTTCTGGCGGCCTTCGTCGTCAGCTACAACGGCCATGCGCTGCTCACCTTTGCCAGCGCCGGCGCGCGCGGCTGGCCCGTGGTGGGGCGCTACTTCGCCGTGGCCTGCCTGTCCTTCGTGGGCAACGAGCTGCTGTATGCCCTGGCGCTTGACTGGTTGCACTGGCATTACCTGTGGAGCCTGGCCGGTGTGCTGCTGCTGGTGGCGGTGGCCACCTTTGTCCTGAGCAAATTCTGGGCCTTCAAGGCATGAGCGCCGGCACCCGCGGCATCACCCTGTGCGCCGACGACTACGCGCTGCACCCCCTGGTGGACGAGGCTGTGGTGCTGCTGGCCCAGGCCGGCCGCCTGTCCGCCACCAGCTGCATGAGCACCGCCCCGCGCTGGCGCGAGGCCGCGCCGCAGCTATTGCCCCTGCGCGGGCGCATCCAGCTGGGCCTGCATTTCAACCTGACCGAGGGCCATGGCGGCGCCCACGCGGCGCACAGCCTGGGCCAGGTGCTGACGGCGGCCTACACCCGGCGTCTGCCCGCCAGCGCGCTGCAGGACGCCTGGCGCGCCCAGCTTGACGCCTTCGAGGACGCCATCGGCAGTGCGCCCGACTTCATCGACGGCCACCAGCATGTGCACCAACTGCCCGGCGTGCGGCGCGCCTTGCTGGCCGAGCTGCAGCGGCGCTACGCCGGCCGCGCCATGCCTTGGGTGCGCTCCACCGCGCCCGCCGGCCGGCTGTGGCGCGACCCCAAGGCCTTTGTTATCGCCCTGCTGGGCGGCTGGAGCGCCACACGGCTGCTGCGCCGCGCTGGCGTGCTGCAGAACCAGGGCTTTGGCGGCGTGTATGGCTTTGACGCGGCCACGCCCGGGGAGTACGGCGCGCTGATGCAGGCCTGGCTGGAGGAGGCGCGTGACGGCAGCCTGCTGATGTGCCACCCCGCCACCGCCGAGGTGCCGGGTGACGCCATAGGTCGCCAGCGTCCGGTGGAGTTCGCCTACCTGATGTCGGACGCCTTTGCCCAGGCGCTGCAGCGGCAGGGCTGCCAGATCAAGCAGTTCTAAAACGGTAGCTGCTGGCGCTTGCTGGTATTGCGCTGGCGGCCGGGAGCGCCGGCGTTAATTGGGGTCAGATTCCAATTAATTTTGGCCTCTAGGGCTTGCTGGTATTGCGTGAGTAGCTCTTCTTCTTGATGTTTGCTGGCCGGGACTCGCCCCGGCGGGTGACCTCCTTTCTTGCTCGTGCAAGAAAGGAGGCAAAGAACACCCCCCCAAGTCTGCGACCCCTTCGCTGCGCTACGGGGCAAACCTGTGGCGGGGTGCTTGCGGGGTGTGCCGCAGAACTCACTGCGCGCTACGCGCTTCGTTCAGACAACTGCGGCAAATCAGTCTACGCAAGCATGCGCGCTTCGACGCGCATGCTCACCCCGCAAGCACCCCGCCCCAGGCGCAGCCCCAGGGGGTTGAATAGCCCGACACGGGCCATCGCTGCGCTCGGCCTGGTGCTGCGCGGCGCGAAGCGCCCGCGCCGTTGGGGGCCGAGCGCAGCGATGGCCCGTATCACGGGTGCCCTTCTGGCCGTGCCGAGAAGCGCAGGGCGCGGGGCGGGCTGGCGCCGCAGGACGCCAGCCTTCGTGATCTGACTTGCCGCAGTTGTTTGAGCGCAGCGCCGCAGGCGCGTAGCGAGTTCTGCGGCACGCCCCGCGCACGAGCATCGCAGGTTGCCCGTAGCGAAGCGAAGGGACACGGACAGTAGGGTCGTCTTTCTTTGGCCTACCTTTCTTTGACGAAGCAAAGAAAGGTAGGTGCGCCGCCGGGCGCACATCCCGGCCAGCAACATCAAAAAGAAGAGCTACAAGCGCAATACCACCAAGCGTTGGAGGTCAAAATTACAACAGCCAGCCAAGGCAGCACCCAGATCAGCGCCAGCGCCACGGCCCATCACCAGGCGCCAAACAGGGCGAGCAGGCCGGCTGCGAACACCTTGATCAATACCATGAGCAAAGGCCACGACATATGCGCGGGAGTCTCAATACTCCCAGAACATGCGCTGCAGTTCCTTGGTATTGGCGCCCTTGGCCAGGGCCAGCATGGTCAGGATGCGTGCCTTCTCGGGGCGCATGTCGTGCGCCACCACCCAGTCGTACTTGTCGTCGGGCTGCTCGGCGTTGCGCAGCACGAAGCCGTAGGGCACGCGCGAGGAGCGCACGATGGTCACGCCCTGGGCCTGCACCTGGCGCAGCGGCTCGACCATGCGGTTGGCGACCGAGCCATTGCCCGTGCCGGCGTGGATGATGGCCTTGGCGCCGGCGGCGGCCAGGGCCTGCACGGCGGTGGGCTGCACGTTGCCGTAGGAGTAGACGATCTCCACCGAGGGCAGGCTGGTGATGTCGTCGATGTTGAACTCGGACTGCGTGGTGTGGCGCTTGACCGGGGCGCGGAACCAGTAGTTCTTGCCCTCGACCACCATGCCCAGCGAGCCCCACTGGCTCTGGAAGGCTCGGGTCTCGATGTTCACGTCCTTGTTGGTGTCGCGCGCGCTCTGGATCTGGTCGTTCATGGTGATCAGCACGCCCTTGCCCTTGGCGTCCTTGGAGGCGGCCACGCTCACGGCGCTCAGCAGGTTCAGCGCGCCGTCGGCCGACAGGGCAGTGCCCGGGCGCATCGAGCCGACCACGGCGATGGGCTTGTCGGTGTGCACCGTCAGGCTCAGGAAGTACGCCGTTTCGGCCAGGGTGTCGGTGCCGTGGGTGATGACGATGCCGTCCACGTCGGCCTGCTTGGCCAGCTGCGAGACGCGCTTGGCCAGGGTCAGCAGGTTGTCGTTGGCAAAGCTTTCCGAGGCGATCTGGAACACCTGTTCGCCCTTGACGTTGGCCACATTCGCCAGCTCCGGCAGGCCGGCCAGCAGCTTGTCCACCGGCACCTTGGCTGCCGTGTAGGTGGCGCTGTTGGCCGCTGATGCGCCTGCGCCGGCAATGGTGCCGCCGGTGGCCAGCACCACCACATTCGGCTTGGCCATGGCTGCGGCCTTGGCTGCTGCCGCGGCCGCGGCGCTGGCGTCCTGCGCCAGTGCGAGGGTGGGGGCGGCGGCAAAACCGGCAACGGCGATGGCGGTGGCCACCAGGGACATGCGCAAGGCTTGGAAGGTCATGTGGGAATCCATAAACAAAAAAGCGGTCTTGTGAACCGGGGCTGCACTGTGTCGCATGGTCGCGCAGTTGCCAATGGTGGAAACCCGGCAAAACCGCTGCGCCAGGAGCGGTATTGGCACAGCGGCCTTGCTTGGTCCTGGGGGCTCATTCCGTTGATGTTTGTGCAATGGTTGCACTAAAATACATGCATACCAACGCTTCACAAGTTGCCAAACAAGAGTATCCGCGTCAACGTGCCAGACCACTTGCCGCCCCATCTGCATGTGGTGATGGCGGACAGGCGTGATGCGCTGGTGGATTTGACGACGCTGGCAGTCACCAGCCGCACGCTGCGGGCCTCTGAAATTGCCGATGCACTGGCGTGGATAGAGGCAAACCGGGCGTATTGCGTGCAAGTTTTCAAGGAGTGCAACCCATGATCCACGATCTCCATCACACCATCGCCGCCCTGGCAGTGAAGCCGCCTTGCGCCCTGACGCTGACATTTGCAGATGGCGTGACGCTACCCGTCGACCTGGCCGAGGTGGCCCATGCCCGCCCGGCGCTGGCGGCCCTTGCCGACCCGGCGTTGTTTGCCACGGCGCGCATCGATGCGCGGGGTGGATATGTGGTGTGGATTGACGATGACCTTGAACTGGCGGCCGACAACCTGCGCAACATGGCGGTCGAACAGGCCGGCGGCATTGGAAGCGAACGCCTTGCCAACTGGATGCACAAGCACGGCCTGACGCAGGAGCGCGCCGCCGATGCTATTGGCGTATCGCGCCGCATGCTGAACTACTACCTGTCGGGTGCGAAGGCAATACCCAAGACCGTCTGGCTGGCCTGCCTGGGCTGGGAGGCGATGAAGGAGTCGGCGCCCGCCTGAGGCTCACCCTCAAATCCCCTGCGGGTCCACATCCACCAGCCAGCGCACCAGCCCCTTGTGCCGCGCGCGCTCGGCATGCAGCAGGGGCTGCCAGGCGGCCAGAAAGCGCTGTAGCGCGCCGCGCTGGGGGCTCTCCAGCAGCATTTGCGCCCGTTCCACGCCCGCCACGCGCTGCACGGCCAGGGGCACGGGCGGGAAAATGAACACCTGCTCCAGCCCCGGCAGGGCGGCGGTGCGTGCGGCCTCGGCTGCGGCCTGCAGGAAGGCCTGGGCAGTCTCCTGGCTGCGCGCGTCGGCGCGCACCAGGGCCTGGTGGGCAAAGGGCGGCATGCCGGCGCCCGCGCGCTCGGCCAGCTGTTGCGCGGCGAAGGCCGGGTAGTCGTGGTGGCGCAGGGCGGCGTAGAGGGCGTGATCCGGGTGCCAGGTCTGCAGCCACATCTCGGGGTGGCTCTCCTGCGCGGCCACATAGCGCGCGTCGCGCCCGGCGCGGCCGGCGGCCTGCATCAGCAGGGCAAACAGCCGCTCCGGCGCGCGAAAGTCGCTGGAAAACAGCGCCCCGTCGGGCTGCACGGCGGCCACCAGGGTGATGCGGCGAAAGTCGTGCCCCTTGGCCACCATCTGCGTGCCCACCAGCACGTCCACATCGCCGGCGTGCACCTGGGCCAGCTGCTCCTCCAGCGCGCCCTTGGCCTTCGTCGTGTCGGCGTCTATGCGCGCCACGCGGGCGGCGCGGCGCTCGGGGGTGATGACGTTGCGCAGCAATTGCGCCAGCTGCTCTTCGAGCTGCTCCGTGCCCCTGCCCACGGGGGCGATGTCGGGGTTGCCACAGGACGGGCAGGCGCGCGGCACGCGCTGGGCAAAGCCGCAGTGGTGGCAGCGCAGCGTGCGGTCTATCTTGTGGAACACCTGGTGCGCGCTGCAATGTGGGCAGTCGCTCTTCCAGCCGCAGGCGTGGCAGTGCAGCACCGGGGCGAAGCCGCGGCGGTTGAGCAGCACCAGGCATTGCTCGCCGCGCTCCACGCGCTCGGTAATCGCCGCCAGCAGCGGCGGGGCAAATATTGCGCCGCGCGGCTGCTGGCCCATGTCGATCAGGCGCAGGCGCGGCAGCGCGCCCGCGCCTATGCGGCTGGGCATCTCCAGGCGCTGGTAGCGGCCCACGGCCGGGTCGCTCGCATGCCAGCTCTCCAGCGAGGGCGTGGCGCTGCCCAGGATGACCTTGGCGCCCTGGTCGCGCGCGCGCCACAGCGCCAGGTCGCGCGCCGAGTAGCGCGCGCCCTCCTGCTGCTTGTAGCTGGCGTCATGCTCCTCATCGACCACGATGAGCCGTAGCCCCGGCAGGCTGGCAAAAATGGCCATGCGCGTGCCCAGCACGATGCGCGCGGCGCCGGCGTGCGCCGCCAGCCAACTCTTCAGGCGCTGCGGGTTGGTCATGCCGCTGTGCAGGCTGACCACGGCCGCGTCGCCATACAGCGGCGCAAAGCGCTCGCGAAAGCGCGCCTCCAGCTGGGGCGTCAGGTTGATCTCGGGCACCATCACCAGCGCCTGGGCGGCTGGGCTGGCGGCCAGCGCCTGCTGCACGCTGTGCAGATAGACCTCGGTCTTGCCGCTGCCGGTGCTGCCGAACAGCAGAAAGGGGCCGGGATTGGTGTCAATTTGGGCTGCGGCGCTTGCCTGTTCTGCGCTCAGGCTGATTGAGCCGACAACTCCCTCGCCCCCTTGGGGGAGAGGGCAGGGGTGAGCGGGTGATTGGGCGTTGTGCCCATTTTTGCAACCCTCACCCCCCCCCTCTCCCGCCTGCGGGAGAGGGGGGAAGGCAGGACTGGTGCGGCGCATGCGCCGCGCCAGCTGCTCGGGCGTCAGCTCGCGCAGCTGCGGCGGCAGGGCGGCCAGGGCCAGCTCGCCCAGGGCACGCTGGTAGTAGCGCGCGGCAAAGGCCACCAGGCGGCGCCAGGCGGCGTCCAGTGGGGCCATCCCCTCCAGCACCCCGGCGACGGCGCGCGGCGCCATGCCGGCGGGCAGGGGCGGGGGTTCGGCGGGTGCGTCCCAGACCACGCCCAGCACCTCGCGCCGGCCCAGTGGCACGCGCACCAGGGTGCCGGGGGGCAGCGGGCGGTCGCAGGCATAGCTCAGCAAGTCGCCCAGGGCGCTGTGCGCGGGCGTGCTCACCGCCACCTGCAGCAGATGCGCGGCGGGCGCTGCAGCGGGCAGGTTCATGGCAGCAGCGCGCGGCTGGCGCCGCCTTGCCCACAGTCAATCGGGGGTCTGTGGATAACTTTGTTGAAAGCCCGTGTGACCAGCCCGCCAGGCCGCATGGCTGCGTGCCCGGGTGCTAGTCCATTTGCAGCCGCGAATAAAGAAAACCCCATATGAATCAATGATCTTTGTCATGCCCCAAGGCGTGGCCCGGCAATTGCCGGCGCTTGGCCCTGGCCAGGCACCGCTGCGCCAAACATGTGCACAACTGCGCTGTCAATAGCCGGATGTCGCCGCAAAATATGCTAGGCAGATGCCGCTGCACTCGATCTTTCTTGCACATTGGGCCGCAAGTGCTTGATTTGGCAGGGTATTCAGGCGAAGTCCAGAATTTCTGTGGATAACATTGTTGATATCCATGGCCCGGCGCCCGCAAGCCCTTGTCGCAGCGGGCTTTGTTTAGCCTGCCCAGAAAAGCGGCATGGCCGGCTTGTTTAAATAAATCAATAACTTGCGCGCCTGTTTCATTTTCGTGACGCTGTTGCGCCGGGGGCTGCGTGGGGCTTTGTCGCCCCATGGCCACCCCGGCGTAAATGTGCATAAGTCATAGCCTCATGCGCGTCAATGTGAGTGGGTATTCACCGCTGACGCAGCTGGCGCGAGTAGCCGTGCACCGTCTCCACCAGGGCCGCCACATGCTCGGGCGGGGTGTGCTGGCTGATGCCGTGGCCCAGGTTGAAGATATGCGTCGGCCCGGTCGTCGTGCGGTCAGTGTGCGGCTGGCCAAAGCTGTCGAGCACGGCGCGTGCCTCGCGCGCCACGGCCTCGGGTGGGGCAAACAGCACGTTGGGGTCGATATTGCCCTGCAGCGCCTTGCCCGGGCCGCCTGCGCTGCCGCCCACGATGGCGCGCGCCTGGCCCAGGTTGGCCGTCCAATCCAGGCCCAGCACCTCGCAGTCGAGCGCCTTCATGTCCTGCAGCCAGATGCCGCCGCCCTTGGTGAAGCAGATGCGCGGCACGTCCTGGCCGTCCACGCCGGTGCGCTTCAATTGCGCCAGCACGCGGCGGGTGTATTCCAGGCTGAACTGCTGGAAGGCGCCGTCGGCCAGCACGCCGCCCCAGCTGTCAAAAATCATCACCGCCTGGGCGCCGGCGTCAATCTGCGCGTTCAGATACTGCGCCACGGCGTCGGCGTTCACGGCCAGGATGCGGTGCATCAGGTCCGGGCGGCTGTACATCAGCGTCTTCACCTGGCGGTAGTCGTCCGAGCCGCCGCCCTCGACCATGTAGCAGGCCAGCGTCCAGGGGCTGCCCGAGAAGCCGATCAGCGGCACGCGGCCGTTCAGGGCGCGGCGAATGCTGGTGACGGCGTCGAACACATAGCGCAACCTGTCCATGTCGGGCACGGCCAGCTGGGCCACGTCGGCCTCGGTGCGCACGGTCTTGGCGAACTTCGGCCCCTCGCCCTCGGCAAAGGACAGGCCCAGGCCCATGGCGTCGGGCACGGTCAGGATGTCGCTGAACAAAATCGCCGCATCCAGCGCAAAGCGATCCAGCGGCTGCAGCGTCACCTCGGTGGCGTAATCCACGTTGGTGGCCAGGCCCATGAAGCTGCCGGCCTTGGCGCGCGTGGCCTTGTACTCGGGCAGGTAGCGGCCGGCCTGGCGCATCAGCCACAGGGGCGTGTAGTCGGTGGCCTGGCGGCGGCAGGCGCGCAAAAAAGTGTCGTTGGCGAGGGGGGCAAAGGAGGTAGTCATGGGGCCGATTGTCGCAGCCTCAATACACCACCACCTTGTCACCCACCTTCACCTGCTCATACAGCCATTTGGCGGTCTGGTAGTCGTTCAGCTGGCTGCAGCCGTGCGAGCCGCCCTCGTAGCCCACCTGGTCGAAATCGTCCGAGTAATGGATGGCCACGTTCTTGTCATAAAAGATGGCATACGGCATGGGCGTGCGCTCGCCAAAGATGGTCGAGACCGTGTCGCTGTTCATGTACCAGATGCGGAACTCGCCGCGCTCGCTCTCCCAGCCCGGCCGGGCAAAGCGCGCCGCGCGCGTGAACAGCGTGCGGCCGTCCTGCACCAGCGACATCTTCTTTTGCTCCCAGGAGATGCACACCACCTTGCCCGTCAGGCAGCGCGTGTCCAGCTCCTGCGTCATCTGGCTGGTAGGCGGCTTGTCGAACAGCTGGGCGTAGCGCGGGTTGCGCGTCTTGGCGATCAGGCGCGCCCAGGTGCGCTCGTCCATCACTGTGCTGGCCGGCAGGCCGACCTGGGTGCGAAAGCCGGCAATCGCCTGCTGCGTGGCCTGCTGGTACTGGCCGTCCACGGCGCCCTGGTAATGGCCTACCTGCTTCAGGCGGTGCTGCAGCTCCTTGATGTAGCCCGCCTGCCCGGGGCCGGTGAACCAGGCGCCCACGTCGGTGTTGTTCAGCTCGGCGGCCGTGGGCTGGTGCGACTTGGGCAGCAGCTTGTCCCAGGTGGCCTGGTCCACGATGCCGGTGGCGCGCAGGCCGTGATCCTTCTGAAACTTGCGCACCGTCTCGCGCGTCTTCAGGCCGAAGCGATCGTCCACGTCATACAGCGCCAGGTACTTGGCATGGCGCAACCGCACCTGCAGCTCGCGCACCAGGGGGTGCTCCATCTTGTGGCGCAGCTCCTGCGCCAGCGGCGCCGGCTGGCTGAAGGGGCGTGGCGTGGCGTCGCCATGCAGGGAGCCGGCCAGGGCGGGCAAGGCAAACAGGGTGGCCAGGCCGCACAGGGCGGCGAGCAGGGGAAGGGGACGGCGCGAAAAACACATGGGGCGGGATTATCCCGAAGCCTGGCGCCGGGGATGGTTGAGCGCGCTCAAGAGGTGCAGCGTGTCCATGCCGGCGCTCCCTGTCAGGCCAGGTGCTCGCGCCGCCCCAGGCCCTCGGCGATGAAGGCCAGCACCAGGGTGTTGAGTGAAACGCCCTCGGCCTTGGCCCTGGCCGCCAGCTGCGCATGGATTGTCTTGGGCACGCGGGCGACAAACTTGCCCGAGGCCACGCCGCCGCTCTTGGGCGCGGGCACCGGCAGGCCCTTGGCCTGCAGCGCGGCCATGGTGGCGGCCAGTGCGACGCGGCCATGGGCGATTGCTTCTTCTATGGTCTCGCCGTCCGAGATGCATTCTGAAAAATCCGGAAAAGAGATCAGGAAACCGCCGCCCTCGGCCGCCGCCAGGGGTCGAATCTCAAACGGGTAGTCGTCCAGGTTTTTCATCGCTCACGCTCCGCTGACCAGGGCCAGAAATTTCTTCACATAGATGGGCTTGATCGGGCGGTGCGCGGGCACCGGCAGGGTTGTGCCGTCTGCGCGCACAAACACGCAATGGCTGCCGCCATCGTGCCGCTAGTCAATTCCATGTTGCCGGGCCACCGTCTGAAGCTGTTCGATGCGCCAGTCCAGCGGCTGGTGGTGCATGGCTTCAAGCAGCTTTGCGGCGGTGTTCATGGGTTGAATAGTATTCCTGGTGATACTGCGCATCAACCATGCCGGCGGGACGCCGGCGCTCCCGGTCAGGCGCGCCAGGCGCTGGCGCCGTCTTGCGGCACGCATTGCGCGCGGCCCAGGGCCTCCAGGGTGGACAGCAGCGTGGGCAGGCCGCGCTTCCAGGGGCCGCGGCCCTTGAAGCGGGCCTCTATCGCCGCCAGGGGCAGGGGCGCAGGGCTGGCGGCCAGCAGGTCGGCCACGGCGCGCACCTGCTCGGGCAGGGTGGCGGGCCAGGGGGTTGGCGCCGGTTGCTCTTGTTTTAATAGTGATTTTTCATTATCAAAATCAGGTTCTTGCGCTTGTGTATCAAGCGCTGGTAGCTCTTGATTTTAATGCGTTTTCTGCGGATTTTGATAGGCCGGGCGCAGCCAGTGGATCTGGCCCTGGGCCTCTTGCTGGGCGCGCTGGGCGTTCAGGCGCACCAGCGGCTCCAGCAGGGCGTCGCCGCTGCTGCCCTCGGGCAGGCCGTAGGCGGCCAGCACGGCGGCGTCCAGCTGGTCGTGCAGCTCGCGCAGCACCCCTACCAGGCCCTGGGCGTGGATGGTCTTTTCCTTGGGCGTCAGGGGGCGGCCCTCACGCAGGGCGGCCAGCACGTTGTACAGGCCGGTGAGGGTCAGGCCGGGCGCGGTATTTACTCCCTCGCCCGCTGACAGGCGCGCTGCTTCGGTATTCACTCCCTCGCCCCCTTGGGGGAGAGGGTGGGGGTGAGGGGGTGTGCTGGCGCTGCGCCCGCTGCCTGCACCCTCACCCCTGCCCTCTCCCGCCTGCGGGAGAGGGAGTGGGGACAGCACGCGCTTTCTGTGCGCGTCGATCTTTTCCGCCAGCTCGGCGATGCGTGCATGGAGCAGCGGGGTCAGGCCGGTGTCTTCGCTGGGGAAGGGGAAGGTTTCGAAGCAGCGGGTTTTGTTGTAGCGGGGCCGGTCTTCCAGCGTTCCGCCCGTCGCCAGCGCCCATTCGATGTGCGGCTGGCTGGAGAGCACGCCCAGGGTGTAGGCATCTTGAAGGGCGATGGCGACCAGCATGTTGTCCGGCAGGATGGCCGCGTCCAGGAACTGGAAGGTGCGGTGCTTGGCGGTTTCGACGGTGGCGATGTAGCGCGGCAGGCCGGCGAGCTGTTTGCGCAGCTTGGGGTTGGTTTCGCCAAACAACCACCAGTTCTTGCGCCGGCTTTCGCGGTTGTTTTGGTCGCGTTCGGGTTTCACGCGCTCCTGCAGCCATTGGTAAACAGCGGGCTGCTGGTCGCGCAATTGCTCGGCTGTCCAACCGAAGGCGTCTATGACTTGTACGCCGCGCGGCCTGTCGGTCAGGTCGCGGCCGTTGCGGTAGGGGCGGATCAGCTGCTGCTTGCCGTCACCCCCGCCCTCTCCCAGAGGGAGAGGGAGTAAGGCAGCGGCCTGCTCGGGGGTGACGATGAAGCCGGCGCCAAACAGTTGCACGCCCCGGTTGCTCAGGTTTTCATTGGCGCGCAGCGGCTGGGCGGCGGCCACGTTGGCGCCCACGCTCAGGTCGGCGTGGATCAGGCCGGTGCGCCCTTGCAGCTGCACGGCCACCTCGCCATGTTCCCCCGCCTGCTCGTCGGTCACGGCCAGCAGCTGGCCCTCGCCCGGCCCGGCGGCCAGCACTGTCATGGCAATGCGCACGGCGGCGCCGCTGGCGGCGTCCACCCAGGGGTGATTGGCTATGGCCAGATGCAGGTGCGTGCCCGCGTCCAGCGCGGCCTGCACCACGCGGCGGTTGAAGGTCTGGCGCAGGCTGTTGGTGGTGATCAGGCCCATGCGCTGCGTGTGGCCGGCGGCCACCTGCGCGCTGGCGTGCTGCCACCAGAACATGACGAAGTCGGCGCTGTCGGGCACCTCTTGCCAGGCGGCGCGCAGGGCCTGCACGTAGCCGTCGCCCAGGGCCTCGCGCATGGCGGCGGCGCCGATGAAGAGCGGGTTGCCGACGATGAAATCCGCCCGCGGCCAGTCGGCCTTGCGGGCGCCGGTGTAGCGCCACTGCGGCACTTGCGCGGCTTCGTCGGGCACGGGTTCACCGGTGACGGGGTGCGTTTTGTAGGTGGTGCCGTCCCAGCGGCTCAGCAGCCGGCCGGCGCTGTCATAGGCCGGCTCCTGGCTGTCCCAGGCCAGCACGGCGTCGCGGCATGCGATGTTGCCGTAGTTGTGCACCACGGGCTCGGCCACGCTGGCCAGGCCGCGCGTGCGCACATGCCATTGCAGCCAGCCTATCCACAGCACCAGCTCGGCGAGCGCCGCGGCGCGCGGGTTCAGCTCCAGGCCCAGCAGCTGCTGCAGGGTGACGGTTTCGCCCTCGAAGCCGAGCTGGCCCTGCTGCTGGCCCAGCTCTTCGAGCAGGTTCACCACCTCGCCCTCCAGGCGCTTCAAATGCTCCAGTGTGACGTAGAGAAAGTTGGCGCTGCCGCAGGCCGGGTCCAGCACGCGCAGGCTGCACAGGCGGTGCAGAAAGTCCTGCACCTGCTGTACGGCTTCCTTGCGCTTGGCGCGCACGGCGGCGTTGTGCCGATCCAGGGCGGCAAAGTCGCTTTTGGTCTTGACGGCGGGGGCGGCGGCCTCCAGGGTGTCGGCCTCGTAGGTCAGCGCCAGGGCGGCGGCCTGGGCGTTGGCCCATTCGGCGCGCAGCGGGGCGATGACGGTGGGCAGCACCAGGCGCTCGACATAGGCGCGCGGGGTGTAGTGGGCCCCAAGCGCGTGGCGCTCGGTGGGGTCGAGGGCGCGCTCGAGCAGGGTGCCGAAGATGGCGGGCTCGACCTCGCGCCAGTTGGCGCGCGCGGCCTGGGTCAGCAGGTCGATCTGCGCGGGGGTGAGCAGCAGGCTGTAGCCGTCCTGGCCCGCGCCCTTGAAGAGCTAGCCGTTGAAGTGCAGCACGTCTTTGGCGAGTGCGCCGCAGAAGCCGCCCCTGTCCATGTCGGCACAGAGGATGGCCAGCATTTTTTGCAGCGTGGCGGGTTTGTAGCAGTCGATGCGCCCGCTGCTGCTGGCGCCGTCGCCATGCCAGAAGGTGATGGGGCGTTCGAACATGTAGTCCTGCGCGGGCGTGGGGTGGGGCCTGTCCACCCCGAGCAGCTGGCACAGCTCGATGACGAAGCTTTGCGCCGTGGCCAGTTCGCTGGCGGTGGTGCCCTGCCAGCGGTCGATGAAGGTGGCGGCGGCGTGGTTGTCGGCGGCGTCGGCTGGCGCGGCCGCGTTGCTGGCGTGGTGGCTATCTCCCATGCGCGGGGATGATAGCGGGGGGCGTTCGGGTTCAGCCGTCGGCGCCGCCGTCTTCGGGGTCGCCGTGCAACAGTGTTTCGTAGTCCTGGCCGCCATAGAAGATCCCGATGATGGCGACCACCTCGGCGTCCACATGGAAGGCGATCACGGCGCTCTTTTTGTAGTGGGTGATGCGCAGGCCGGGCCGCACGTCATCGCGCCGGGTTCCGCGCAGGGGAAAGGTGCACAGGCTCTCGCAGTAGCTCACGATGGCCTCGATGTAGCGCGCCGCTACCTCGGGCGAGGCGGCGTGGGCGATGTAGCGGAACAGTTCGGCCAGCTGTTCCAGGGCTTCGGGGCTGAAGACGACGCGGTGACGCATTGCGCCTCAACCGGCCTTGGCACGCTCGGCGGCCAGGCGCGCACGCACCTGGTCGGCCGTCACCGCGCGCGAGGGGTCGGCCCGCAACGCGTCATGGGCCGGGCCGACCTGCTGGTGCAGCCAACTTTCGACGGCGCGATCACGCGCCATGAGGGCGCGCAATCCATCGCGGATCACCTCGCTTTCGCTGGCGTACTCGCCCTTGCGCACCTTGGCCTTGACCGCGTCGGCCATTTCGTTGGGCAGGGTAATGCTCATTTGCTGCGTGGTGCGCATGGCGGGCTCCTGAGTTGGTGGGATTTAATCCTACTTCATCAAAGAACTGAACGGTTGCAAGCGGGTGTGCAGCGCGTCATGCACGCGGCACGCTGTGCGCGCGCAGCCAGGCGGCGAACGCGTCTTCGCTCAGCTCGCCAGCGGCGAGGCTGAGCATGGCCAGTGTGGTGTCGGCCTGGCTCGCGGTGAGGCGCCAGCCGTTGAGGTACAGGAACAGGCCCGTGGCCAGCAGGGCGGCGCGCTTGTTGCCATCGACGAAAGCGTGGTTCTTGGCCAGCCCCAGGCCGTAGCTGGCGGCCAGGGCGGCGTGGTCGGGATTGCCATAGGCGGCCAGGTTTTGCGGCCTGGTTAGGGCGGAGTCGAGCAGGCCTTCGTCCCGCAGGCCCTGGCCGCCGCCGTGCTCGGCCAGGCTTTCGGCGTGCAGCAGCAGCAGGGCCTGCTTGCTGATCCAGCGCCAGCTCATTTGGCCAGCTCGTGGAAGGTGCCGCGGTATTCGCGCATGAAGTCGCGGCCGGCGGTGATTTCTTCTTCCAGCGCCGGGTCGTAGGGCGTGAGGATGAAGCCTTCTGGGGATTCGGTCAGAAACACCGTTTCGCCCTTTTGCAGCTTCAGGCGGGCCAGGGCCTCCTTGGGCAGGATGACGCCGACGGAATTGCCGATCTGGGTGAGTTTGAGCTGGTGCATGGGGTGCCTCACAAACGTTATTACGTTTGTAATACTAGCACCGCCTCGCGCGCTATGCAGGAGCGCCGTCGCACACCAGCCGGTCGCGCCCGGCCTGCTTGGCGCGGTACAGGGCCTGGTCGGCGCGGCGGTACAGCGCGCCGGTGCATTCGCCGGCGCGGTGCAGGGCCAGGCCGGCGCTGGTGGTGTTGCCCTGCGCCGGTGCCTCGGCCAGCGGGCGGGCGGCGCGTACATGCTCCAGCAGGCGCTGCACCACGGCGCGGGCCTGGGGCAGGTCGGTGCCGGGCAGCAGCATCATGAATTCCTCGCCGCCGATGCGCCCGCAGCCGTCGTCGCGCCGGGTGCTGGCCTGCAGCTGGCGCGCAAAGTCGCGCAGCACCTCGTCGCCGGCGGGGTGGCCAAAGCGGTCGTTGATGCCCTTGAAATGGTCCAGATCCAGCAGCACCAGCACCAGGGGCTGGCCCTGGGCGATGAGGGCGCCGGCCTGCTGCAGCATATGGGCGCGGTTGCTGATGCCGGTAAGGTCGTCGGTGTGCGCGGCGCGCAGGGCCTGGTCGCGTGTCTGGCGCAGGCTGCGGCCGTCCTGGCTCAGGGCGGTGATGTCGCTGGCCACGCACAGCATTCAGCCGCCCGCCAGCGTGGTTTCGGCCATCCAGATCCAGCGGCCGTCGTGCAGCTCGGTTTCGAAGGCGCGAAAGGCCTGCTTGCCCCGGCGCGAGCGCGCCGAGGCCAGCCAGCGGTCGAAGTCCTGCGTCTGCACCGGCGTGCCGCGCTGCTGCAGGTAGTTGGCGCGCATGATGTCGCCCCAGGTGCGGCGGCCATCGGGGCGCGCATGGTAGGCCTGCTGGAAGGGCGGATTAGCAAAGCGCAGGATGTCCTGCGCGTCAAAGATGCCTATCAGCTGTTCGCTGGCCTGCAGCAGCTCCAGCACCACGGCGGGCAGGGCGTCGCACGATGCCGGTAGTGAGCTTGCGGAGGGCGGGAGGCAGCCAGACATGCATGAATATGTATCAATTTATTACATGCATCATAACGATATCGGCTGCCCGGGGTGCCGTCTACAGCCCATGCACGGCCGCGCGCAGCGCGTCGGCGTTCAGGATCTCGGAGAACACCACCGGCTCGCGTCCCGGCGCGTGCAGCACGTAGACCGGCACGCCGCTGCGGCCCAGCGCGGCGAGGGCGGCGGTGATGGCCGGGTCGCGCCGCGTCCAGTCGGCGCGCAGCAGGGCCACCTGCTTGGCGGCAAAGTCGCCCAGCACTTCGGTTTTGGCCAGGGTGGTGCTCTTGTTGTACTGGCAGGTCACGCACCAGGCGGCGGTGTAGTCCACGAACACCGGGCGGCCCTGGGCCAGCAGTTCATCGGCCAGGCCCGGGCGCCAGGCCTGCCAGGCGGATGCGCCTACCGGGGCCGCGGTTGCGGTTTCGCTGGCATGGGGCGTCAGTTCAATGATTTTTGGGCCCCAGGCCCATGTGAACCAAGCGCAGGCAGCTATGGATAGTGGAGCAAGCACGGCCCGGCTGAGGCCGCGCAACGTCAGCGCCCAGACGGCCATGGCGAGCAGCACCAGCAGCGCCAGCAGCGCGGCCGCGCCGTGGATACCGCTTTGCTGGCCCAGCACCCAGACCAGCCAGACCACGGTGGCGAACATGGGAAAGGCCAGGAAGCGGCGCAGTGTCTCCATCCAGGCGCCGGGCCGGGGCAGGGCGCGGGCAAAGGCCGGCAGCCAGCTGGCCAGCAGATAGGGCAGGGCCAGGCCCAGGCCCAGGGCGGCGAAGATGGACAGCGCCTGCGCGGCCGGCAGCTGGGCCGTGAGGCCGAGCGACGCGCCCATGAACGGCGCCGTGCAGGGCGACGCCACGGCGACGGCGAGCACGCCGGTCAGGAACGCATCCAGCACCGGGTGGCGCGCCTGCAGGCCGGCCAGCGACGATGGCAGCATGGCGCGGAACTCGAACATGCCGGCCAGGTTCAGCGCGATCAGCGTGAACAGCGCGGCCAGTGCCGCCACCACGGCCGGCGACTGCAGCTGAAAGCCCCAGCCCACGGCCTCGCCGGCGGCGCGCAGGGCCAGCATCAACGCGCCCAGCGCCAGAAACGACAGCAGCACCCCGGCGGTATAGGCCAGGCCGCTGACGCGGTGCGCGCGCGCGTCCTGCGCGTGGCGCGCAAAGCCCACCACCTTGATGGCCAGCACCGGGAACACGCAGGGCATGAGGTTGAGGATCAGGCCGCCGAGCACCGCGCCGGCCAGCGCCAGCAGCCAGGTGGCCAGCGGCGCCGGGGTGTGTGCCAGGGGCAGGGGCTGCGCGTTGGCGGCGTTGGCCTTGAGCGCGGCCTCGAGCGCCGGCGACATGGCGGCCAGTGGCGCCACGGCGGGCCAGCCGCCGGCCACGGGCAGCTCCATGCGCCAGCCCTGGCCGGCGTGGGCCAGCACCAGGGGCATGGGCTCGGGGCCCTCGCTGCGGTCGCGCGCCAGCGGCACGCGCGCCGTCCAGGTGGCGCCGTCCCATTGCTGCGTGGGCGTGGCGGCGGTTTCGACCACGCCGCTGGTCTCGGGAAAGACCTCCAGCTTTTGCCCCTGCAGCGCGGCGGGCAGGCCGGCCACGCGCAGCAGCACGGCGCCGCCGTCCACGCGCGCGCCGCTGTCCGCGTGCGCGGGCAGGTTTTGCGGATGGGCCCGGGCGGCGGCGTCAAAGGCCGCGGCGTGCAGGGCGGTCGTGCCCTGTATAGGCAGCTGCAGGGTGAATTCCCCGTCCTCGGGAATGCATTCCTGGCGGCACACCAGCCACGAGGCCTTGAGCCGGATGGTGACCTCCTGCGCCAGCGGGCCGGGGTTGAAGGCCGGCGACACGGTCACGGGCACGGGCAGCAGTGCCGTACCCTCGTAGCCGTAGTTGGCCAGGTGGCCTATGGAGATCTTTTTGGGCACGGGCCAGGCGATCTCGCCCGCATCCAGGCCGGCGGGCAGCTGCCATTCCAGCTGCGTGGGCAGGCCCGAGTCGCCGGGGTTCTTCCAGTAGGTATGCCAGTCCTTGGTATGGGTCAGCAGCAGGCCCAGCTGCAGCGGCCGGCCCGGGGCCACGCCCTCGGGGGCCTGGGCGACGAGCTCGGCGCGCACCTGGGGGGTGGTGACCACGCTGGTGCCGGCCATGGCCGTGGTTTTGAGCTGAATTTGGCTGTTGGCGCCCATGGCTAGCGCGCTGACAGCTATAAAAACAATAGTTGGCAGGATCTGCCGTAGAAGTCGGTGAAGCATGTCGCAGGGTGGGAGCGGCGGGGCGCCGTTTGGTTCCTTGGGGCAATGGTAGAGCCACATTAAGATGGCTGGCATGTCATACCCCTCCCGTTTCTGGGCCGACCTGTCCACGCGTGACTTTGCCGAGGCGCGTACCTGGGGCCTGGCCGCGCAGACCGTGGCTGTGCTGCCCGTGGCGGCGGTGGAGCAGCATGGGCCGCATCTGCCGCTGTCGGTTGACGCTGCGTTGCTTGACGGCGTGATCCAGGCGGCGCTGCCGCTGCTGCCGGCCGAGTTGCCGGTGCTGTTTTTGCCGCCACAGCAGCTGGGCCTGTCCACCGAGCACCGCTCCTACCCCGGCACGCTGACGCTGTCGCCCAGCACGCTGATCGCGCTGTGGACCGAGCTGGGCGAATGCGTGGCGCGCGCCGGCATCAAGAAGCTGCTGCTGTTGAACGGCCATGGTGGCAACGTGAGCCCCATGGACATCGTGGCGCGCGAGCTGCGCCAGCGCTGCGGCCTGCTGGTCTACAGCAGCAGCTGGTTCGGCCTGCCGCTGCCGGACGCGGTGAGCGGGCTGTTCAGCGCGCAGGAGCACCGCTTTGGCATCCACGGCGGCGAGATCGAGACGTCGATGATGCTGCACCTGGCGCCCGAGACCGTGCACATGGAGCACGCGCGCCACTGGCGCTCGACATCCCAGGATCGCGCCGAGCGCCATGCCATCCTGGGCAACGGCAAGAGCGCCAAGATGGGCTGGGCCATGGAGGACTACCACAGCGCCGGCGCCGTGGGCAACGCCGCCGCCGCCAGCGCCGACAAGGGCCAGGCCGTGGTGCAGGCGGCGGGCGCCGCGCTGGCGCAGCTCCTGGCCGAGCTGCATGCGCTGCCGCTGTCCACCCTGGCGCCCAGGCCGGGGCCGCCGTAGCCGGCCGGTGCTGGCTTGGCACTACTGTGATAGCGCACATCAAGGCGCAAAATGAAGCACAGTGGTACAACCGGCCGCATTGGGAGAATCAACCGCATGCTTCAGATCAGGCCGCCCTTGCAGGCATCCACCACCAAGTACGCACAGCAGCTGCGCCGGGGCTTTCGCTGGCTGCGCTTCGATGCGCCGCTGGAGGCCGAGTACCGCGCCTATAGCCACAGCGACGAGTATGTGCGCGTGCTGTGGTTCAGCGCCCTTTGCCTGTTGCTGTGGGGTGGCTACGGGCTGTTTGACCTGTGGCGCATCGATGCCGCGCGGCTGGGCGCCGGGCAGCAGCCGCTGTTGACCGCCCTGCGCGTGACGCGCGTGGCCGTCACGGTGGCGATTGCGCTGGTGCTGGTCGGCGCCTTGTGGCGCGCGCCCATGCGCTGGCTGCATGGGGCGCTGATGGGGCTGGGCGTGGCGCTCAGCTGTGGTGCGGCGTTTGCGGTGTATGCCTACAAGGTGTTCGGCGTGCCGCATGAGACGGCCGTTCTGGTGATGATCATGCTGGGCCTGTTTTCGCCGTTCGCCATCAACCTGTGGGCGCAACTGGCCATGGCCGCGCTGTATCTGGCTTGCGTGGGTGCGCTGGCCTGGGTGGCACCGCAGCCCGAGGTGCAGGCGCAGATGCTGCGCCTGGGCGTGGAGCTGGCGCTGGCGGCGCTGGTGTTCAGCTTTGCCGCCTACTGGCGCGAGCACCAGCGGCGCGAGCAGTTCCTGTACCGCGGCGACGCCCACTGGCTGGCGATGCGCGATGCGCTCACCGGCCTGTACAACCGCCGCATGTTCAACCACCACCTGGAGCAGGTCATGGCCCAGGCGCGGCGCGAGGGCCAGCCGCTGGCCTTGTTGATCGTCGATGTGGATCACTTCAAGGCCTACAACGACCTCCATGGCCACCCGCAGGGCGACGCCGTGCTGCAGCAGGTGGCGCAGGTCGGCCTGGCCTGCATTGGCCGGCCGCTGGACATAGCAGCGCGCGTGGGCGGCGAGGAGTTTGCCGTGCTGCTGTACGGCAGCAGCGCCGAACACGCCCGGGCGCTGGGACAAAGCCTGGTGGCCGGCGTGCGCCAACGCGCGCTGGCCCATGGGGCTTCACCGGTGGCCGATGTGGTCACGGTGAGCGTGGGCGGCGCCATGGTGCAGCCCGAAGACCGCCCGCAGACGCTGTTTGCACGCGCCGACCGGGTGCTCTACCAGGCCAAGAACAACGGGCGCGACCGCTGCCACTGGGAGGCGGCGCTTCAGGCGTGAGTGACCCAGCCCGCGTATTCGGGCGCGTCCAGGTGCGCCAGGCTGTTGAAGGTCTGCAGCATCAGGCGTTTGGGGCTCACGCTGAACTCGGTGACGGCGCTGTTGCGGATGCGCATGTTCAGCGCAATCGTCACCTCGGGCGGCGTGCGCAGCACCTCGCCCACGGCGGCGGCAATCGGCCCGCCGCTGGAGACCAGCAGCACGCTACCCCCCACATGCTGGCGCCGCACCTGCTCCAGCGCGGCGCGCACGCCGCCTGAAAACCCATCCCAGCCGGGCATGCCCGCCGGGCTGATGGTGCCGGCCATCCACTGTGCCAGCGCGTCGCACAGCAGGCGGAAATGCTGCCTGTACAGCTCGGGTGTGTCCGGGCGCGGCAGGGGCGCGGGGTGGATGGCGCTTATCAGCGCCTGGCTGTTGTATTCGTTCAGGCCGGGCAGCAGCTGGGGCTCGGGCATGGCGCCCAGGCCCTGGGCTATGCCCGCCAGCGTCTGCGCGTGGCGGCGCAGCGTGCCGCAGAGCACGGCGTCAAAGCGCAGGCCGCGTTCGCGCCAGTAGGCGCCCAGGCGCTCGGACTGCTGCCGGCCGCGCGCGCTCAGCTGGTCGTAGTCGGCAGCGCCAAACGAGGCCTGGCCGTGGCGCACGAGGTAGAGGGTTCCCATGCCGCCGATTTTGACAAAACAGGCCGCTGGCACTTGTCCTGTGTGCGACAGCAGCTATCAATTTAATAGTTTCAGGGCGATCTCAGAGCGCGCCCAGCACGCGCGCGAACATGGCCGCGTCCACATTGCCGCCGGTCAGCGCCAGGCCCACGCATTGGCCGTGCAGCATGTCCTTTTCCTGCAGTGCGCCGGCCAGGGCCGCGGCGCCCGCGCCCTCGGCCACGTTGTGGGTGTCGGTGAACAGCGCGCGCATGGCGGCGGCCACCTCTTCGTCCGTGACCTGCACCAGGTGATCGAGCTCGTCCCTGAGGATGGCGAGAGCATCGGGGTCGGCCAGGCGCACGGCCATGCCGTCGGCCAGCTGGGTGCTGACGGGCGACTCGACCACGCGGCCGGCGGCAAACGACTCGGCATAGGTAAGCGCGCCGCTGCTGACCACGCCCACCAGGCGCACGCCATGGCCCAGGGCGCGCTTGGCCGCCACGGCGGCGCAGGCGCCCGAGCCCAGGCCGATCGGCACATAGGCCCAGTCCATGTGCGGCACGGCGCGCAGGAATTCCCACCAGTAGCTGGCCACGCCGCGCACCAGGGCCGGATGGTAGCTGGGCACCATGTGGGCGCCGCGCTGCCCGGCCAGCTGGAGCGCATGCTCGCGCGCGGCCTGGAAGTCCTCGCCATGCTCCACCAGGTTGACGCCCAGCGCGCGCATGGCGGCGTTCTTTTCCACCGAGTTGCCATGCGGCACGCAGATGGTGCAGGCCACGCCATGCAGGCGCGCGGCCCAGCCAATGCTCTGGCCATGGTTGCCGCGCGTGGCGCTGATGACCTCGCGCGGCAGCCGGCCGTCTTGCGCCAGCTGGGCAAAGTAGCTCAGGCCGCCGCGGATCTTGAACGCGCCCACGGGGCCGTGGTTCTCGTGCTTGAGCCAGCACTCGGCGCCCAGGCGCTCGGCCAGCAGACCCCAGCGGTACTGGGGCGTGGGCTGGAACTGCCGGTAGATGAGCTGCGCCGCGGCCTCGATCTCGGCCAGCGTGGGCAGCGGCGCGGTCATGGTCTAGAGCGCCTGGCGGATGGTGGCGGCCAGGGCCGCAATGCCGGTGTCGATCTGCGCGGCGCTGGCCGTGACGAAGGACAGGCGCAGCGTGCGCGGGTCGCCATGGTCGGCATAAAAGGCGGCGCCGGGCACGAAGGCCACGTTGCGCTCCACGGCCTTTGGCAAAAGCTCGATGGCGTTCATGCCCTCGGGCAGGCGCACCCACAGGAACATGCCGCCGGCGGGGCTGTTCCATTGCACGCCCAGGCCGGCCATCTCGCGCTCCAGCGCGGCCAGCATGGCGTCGCGCTGGTGCTTGTAGAGCGCGCGAATGGTGGGCACATGGCGCGCCAGGAAGCCGTCCTTGAGCACCTCGGCGACGATGCGCTGGTTGAAGCTGGGCGTGTGCAGGTCGGCCGCCTGCTTGGCCTGCAGCAGCTTGGGGTAGATGGCCTTGGGCGCCACCACATACCCCAGGCGCAGGCCCGGGGCCAGCACCTTGGAGAAGCTGCCCAGATAGATGCAGCCCTCGGGGTTGCGCGCCGTCAGCGGTGCGGGCGGCGGCTGGTCGAACCACAGGTCGCCGTAGGGGTTGTCTTCGACCAGCGGGATGCCCAGCTCGGCGGCCTTGGCCGACAGCGCGGCGCGGCGCTCCTCGCTCATGGTGCGGCCGGTGGGGTTCTGGAAGTTAGGCAGCAGGTACATGAAGCGGGCCGCATCGGCGCCGCTGCCGGCCTGGGCCACAAAATCTTCCACCAGCGGGCCCTGGTCGTCGCTGGCCACGCTGACGATATGCGGCTCCATGGGCGTGAAGGCCTGCAGCGCGCCCAGGTAGGTGGGTGTTTCGACCAGCACGCGGCTGCCGGTATCGGCCAGAACCTTGGCCACCAGGTCCAGGCCCTGCTGCGAGCCGGTGGTGATCAAGACCTGGGCCGGGTCCACATCCCAGGGCAGCCAGCTGGCGACGGCCTCGCGCAGCGCGGGGTAGCCCTCGCTGGCGGCGTACTGCAGGGCCGACTGGCCGTCGTGCGCGAGCACGCTGGCGCAGGCCTGGGCAAATTCTTGTATCGGGAAGGTCTTGGGCGAGGGCAGGCCGCCCGCCAGGCTGATGATGCCGGGCTTCTCGGTGACCTTGAGGATCTCGCGGATCACCGAGGGGTTCATCTTTGCCGCGCGTGCGGCCAGGGTCCAGTTCGTCATGGGTTTATCTCCAATAGGCGCGCGGGTGTTGCGCCATCCATCTGCTCAAAAAAAATGCCGTTGTGCGGCGGTGCGCGGCCGGCGGGGGTAGCCGGTCGCGCGCGCAGCATAACCGCAAGCCTAATTCCCTACTGGCATGCGCCTGCCGATGGCCACCGTGGCCACCACCGCGGCGGCAAAGCCCAGCGTCACCATGTCCAGCGGCTCGCCCAGCAGCGGAATCGCCGCCAGGATGGAAAAAAACGGCTGCAGCAGCTGCGTCTGGCTCACGCGCAGCGCCCCGCCCAGGGCCAGCCCCCGGTACCAGGCAAAGAAGCCGGCCCACATCGAGAACACGCCCACGTAGATGAAGCCGCCCCAGGCCGAGGGCGCCACGCTGTGCGTGGGCCACAGCCACAGCGCGGCCGGCAGGGTGACGGGCAGCGCCAGCAGGCAGACCCAGCAGATCACGCGCTCGGCACCCAGCGCCGGGGTGATGCGCGCGCCGTGGATGTAGCCGACCGAGGCCGCCACCACCGCGCCTACCAGCAGGGCATCGGCCGCCTCGACGCTGAAGCCATGGCCCTGCTGCCAGCCGCGCAACAGCGAAAACGCCACCACCAGCAGGCTGCCCAGCACGGCGCAGACCCAGAAACCCAGGCGCGCGCGCTGCTGCAGCACCAGCACGGCGACGACGGCCGTCACCAGCGGCAGCAGCGCCGTGACCACCGCGGCATGGCTGGCCGTGACGCTGCGCAGCGCATAGGCCAGCAACAGTGGATAGCCCAGCGTGTTGCCCAGCACGGCCCAGCCCAGATGTTTGAAATGCTGCCGCTCTGGCCGTGGCGAGCGCGTGACGAGCAGAAAGGCCGCCGACAGCAGGCCCGCCAGCGCGGCGCGGCCCAGTGTCACGAACCAGGGCGAGAGCTGGGGTTGCTCGGCCGTGCCGGTGGCCAGCCGCGTGGCCGGCAGGGTCACGGCAAAGATCGCCACGCCCAGCACGCCCAGCCACAGGCCCAGGGTTTGATCACGGTGCGAGCCGGCGTTGTTCATGCCGCCACCATCCACAGCGCCGTGGCCACCAGCACTGCCGCCATCACGCGGTTGAACCACAGCAGCCGCCGCCCCTGGGCCAGCCAGTGGCGCAGCAGCGCGCCCGCGGCGGCGTAGGTGAGGTTGCTGGCGAAGGCAAAGGCCATCATCACCGGCAGCACCAGGGCCAGGCGCTGCAGATGATCCGGTTGCCCGACGACCCAGCCGGCGACGATGGTCAGCGCCAGCAGCCAGGCCTTGATGTTCACGAACTGCAGCAGCGTGCCCTGCCAGAAGCCGACCGACAGGCGCGCGGCGTCGGCCTCGGACAGCTGGCCCGAGCGCGCCAGCCGCAGTGCCAGCCACAGCAGGTAGCCGATGCCCACGGCCTTGATGGCCCAGCGCAGCGCCGGCAGCGCCAGCACCAGCGCGCCCAGCCCGCCGGCGCACAGCAGCAGCAGCGCGCTCCAGCCCACGGGCACCGACAGCACGAAGCGCATCGCCGCCGGCAGCCCGCGGTTGGCCGCCAGGGCCGTGGACAGGGTGGTGTTCGGGCCGGGCGTGAAGCTCATCGCGGTGGCCAGCACCAGCAGGGCGGTGAATTCAACCAGGGGCATGGGGCGTTGTGGGGCAGGGGCAGGAAGGCTGTACTGTAGGGGCAGACGCCATTACAGTACCGGTACAGTCAAACCCACACATGAAGCAACTGTACCGGTTCATCCACTGACACAGCCATGCTTACCCGCAGCCCCGACCGCAGCCTGACCGAACAACTCGCCGAGCGCTTTGCCGAGCGCATACGCACGCGCCTGCTGCCCGCCGGCGCGCGTCTGCCCTCGGTGCGCGAATGCGCGCGCCAGCAGGGCGTGAGCCCCCACACCGTGGTCGCGGCCTACGACAAGCTGCTGGCCCAGGGGCTGGTGGAGGCTCGGCGCCAGCGCGGCTTCTATGTGCGCGACATAGTGCAAAAAATGCCGCTAGGGCAGGATGGGCAAGCGCAGACAGCTATTCTTTCAGAAGCAACAGCGGCATCCCCACTGGGCCCCATGGGCCTGTGCCTGCCGGGCTCGCGGATCAACGCCACGGCGCTGATCCGCGGCATGTTCCACCAGGTCTCGAACAAGCCCCAGCCTGGCTCGGGCGTGCTGCCCGTGGCCTGGCTGGAAGAGGCGCGCTTCCTGAGCGCCGCCGTGCGCAAGATCACCGCCGGCCCGGCGCTGCAGGGCGGCTCGCTGAGCTACGGCGAGCCCATGGGCGACGCCGGCCTGCGCCAGGCGCTGGCGCGGCGCATGGCCGACATCCACATCCCCGCCCGGCCCGGGCAGATCATCACCACCGTGGGCGCCACGCAGGCGCTGGACATCGTCAGCCGCACGATGCTCAAGGCCGGCGACCCGGTGATGGTGGAGGAGCCCGGCTGGAGCGTGGAGTTCGCGCGCCTCGAAGCCCTGGGCATGCGCGTGCTGCCCGTGCCGCGCGGCCCCGAGGGGCCGGACCTGGCCGTCATGGCGCGCTACTGCGAGCTGCACGCGCCCAGGCTGTTCGTCAGCGTCAGCGTGCTGCACAACCCCACGGGCTACAGCCTGTCGCCGGCCGGCGCGCACCAGGTGCTGCAGCTGGCGCAGCGGCACGACTTTCACATCGTCGAGGACGACACCTACGGCCATATCGCGCCCGAGCGCGCCACGCGCCTGTCCATGCTCGACGGCCTGCGCCGCACCATCTATGTGAGCGGTTTCGCCAAGATCCTGGCGCCCAACTGGCGCATAGGCTACCTGGCGGCGCCGCCCGACCTGGTGGAGCGCATGCTGGACACCAAACTGCTGTCCACCCTGACCACCCCCGCCATCCTGGAAAAGGCGCTGGCGCTGTGCATAGACCAGGGCCAGCTGCGCCGCCACGCCGAGCGCATGCGCCAGCGCATCGCCCAGGCGCGCACGCGCAGCGTGCAGCTGGCCCTGGCGGCCGGCTGCCGCTTCGCCGCCGAGCCCGCCGGCATGTTCGGCTGGGTGGACACCGGCGTGGACACCGACATGCTGGCCCAGCGCCTGCTGGACGAGGGCTACCTGATCGCCCCCGGCGCCCTGTTCCACGCCACGCGCCAGCCCTGCACGCTGATGCGCATCAACTTTGGTAACACGCAGGAGCCGGCGTTCTGGCGGGCGTGGCAGCGGGTGGTGGCGTCGGTGAAATAAGCCGCCTGGCCAGCGAGCGGAGAGGGATTCAACGGCCGCGCTGGCCAAGGGTGCCCCTGGATCCCGGCTTTCGCCGGGATGACGGTCAACCCTTTGTTGCCGGGTCAGCAGGCCGGGTGCAGCTCCTGCGCCGCATCCTCGGCAATGCGCCGCACGCGCTCGCCCGCGGGCTCTACGTCGCCGATGCGATCCACGCCCCGGCCGGCGTACAGGGCCATGCCTTCGAAATCGCCCGTCATGGAGCGCAGCGGCGAGTCGGTGCTGAACAGGTAGATGGGCCGGCCCTCTTCTTCGCCAATGGTGGTGCGGGCGGCGGCGCTGAAGGGGTCGCCGCGCTCGCCGCGGGTGACGCTGCTCGCCAGCACGCGCACGGCGGCGTGGGGCGGCCAGTTGATGTGGAAGTCTTCGGTCAGCACGGTGTCGCTGGCGCGGGCGGCGACCAGGCGGCGCTTGTGGTAGTCGTGGGCAAAGGATTCCGGCGTGGCGATCAGGGCCGTGCCCAGCACGGCGGCCTGGGCGCCCTGGGCCAGCACGCGCGCCACGTCACGGCCATCGGCCAGGCCGCCGGCGGCGGCCACGGGCACGCGCGCGTGGGGCAGCAGCTCGGCCAGCAGCTGCATCAGCGGCTGGCGCCCGCGCACATGGCCGCCGGCCTCCACGCCCTGGGCGATGAGGGCCTGGGCGCCGGCGTCCTGGGCGTCCAGCGCGTCCTGCAGCGAGCCCACCTGGTGCACCACGGTGATGCCGGCGGCGCGCAGCCGCGCGATCAGGGGCCGGTCCACGTCCCAGAACAGGCCGACCACGGGCACGCCGAGCGCAATGCACAGATCCACCTGGCTCTGCAGCAGCGCGGCGGGCGTGCCGGCGGGGATGAGGTTGACGCCAAAGGGCCGGTCGGTGCGTGCGCGCAACTGGGCCACCTCGCGCTCGATGAGCGCCAGCGGCTCGCGCACCATGCCCAGGAAGCCAAAGCCGCCGGCCTCGGTGACCGCGGCCACCAGCTCATGGCGCGAGACGCCGCCCATGCCGGCCAGCAGCAGCGGCAGGCGGCAGCCCAGCAGCTGGCACAGTGGGGTGGGGCTGAGGGTGGCTGGCATGGCATCTCCTGTTGGCGGCTGACGGGCCGGCCATGATGCGGCGCCATCGCCAGTGGTGCAAGCGCCCCGGACATCAGGCGCTGCCAAACACCCCCAGCCCGGCCAGCATGACCAGCCCGATCAGCACCGGCGTGACCCAGCGCAGCAGCAGGCTCAGTGCGCGCGCCAGGGCGCGGTTGTGCAGCTGGCCCTGGTTGGACAGCTGCGCGGCAAAGGCCTGCTCACCCCAGGCCCAGCCGACGAAGAGGGCGATGGCGATGCCGCCCATGGGCATGAGCAGGTTGGACGAGAGGTAGTCGGCCCAGTCGAACAGCGTGCGCCCGCCGGGGCGGATATGGGCCAGCAGGCTCTGGCTCAGGGCGCAGCCCGTGCCTAGCAGCATCAGGATCAGCAGCGTGAGCAGCGTGGCCCGGGGCCGCGCCAGGCCCCAGCGCTCGTGCAGTATCACCACCGGCACCTCCATGATGGACAGCATGGCGCCGGTGGCGGCAATCGCGATCAGGATGAAGAACGCCGCCAGCAGCACCTGGCCGCCCGGTATCTGCGCGAACACCGCGGGGATGGTGATGAACACCAGCGACGGCCCTGCCGAGGGCGCGAAGCCGAAGCTGAACACCGCCGGAAAGATGGCCATGCCGGCCAGCAGCGACACCGACAGGTCAGCCAGCATCACGCGCGTGGCGGTGGCCGGAATGTTCTGCCCGGGCGTGAAGTAGCTGCCGTAGGTCATCATCGTGCCCATGCCGATGGACAGCTTGAAGAACGCCAGCCCCATGGCGGTAAGCACTACGGCGGGCGTGATCTTGTGCCATTCGGGCGCGAACAGGAACGACAGCGCCAGGCCCGCGCCCGGCAGCGTCAGGCTGTAGCCGCACAGCAGAAGCAGCAGCAGGAACAAGAGCGGCATCAGCTTCTTGGTCACCGCCTCTATGCCCTTGGTCACGCCCAGCAGCAGGATGGAGCCGATGAAGGCCAGCACCACCCATTGCCACAGCAGCGACTGCACCGGGTCTGTGACCAGGGCGTCGAAGCTGGCCTGGGTCTGCGCCGGGTCGGCGGACAGCAGGCTGCCGGCGAGCGCCTTGGCCACATAGGCAAACACCCAGGCGACGACCTCGGAGTAGAACGACAGGATCAGGAAGGCCGCCGCCATGCCCCCCAGGCCGACCAGCCACCAGGGCGCGCCGCGGGGCGCGAGCTGGCGCAGCGCCGAGATCGGGTTGGCGCGCGCCTGGCGGCCGATGGCGATCTCGGCCACCATCAGCGGCAGGCCGATGAGCAGCGTGGACAGCAGATAGACCAGCAAAAAGCCCGCCCCGCCGTTGGCGCCGGTGAGCGAGGGGAACTTCCAGATATTGCCCAGCCCGACGGCCGAGCCCAGCGTGGCGGCGAGCACGCCCAGGCTGGAGGAAAAACCGGCGCGGCCGGCGCCCGCATGGTGCGGCGGCGTGCCGGGGGAGTCTGGTGAACTCATGATTTGATAGCTGTTTGCGCCCAGTGTACGGGCGCTGTGGGCCTAAAAGGCCTGACTATGTACATGCCGCAGAGGGACCTCACCCCTCCCTCTCCCCAAAGGGGCGAGGGCGATCGGTTGCGCCGGTTTTTACTCCCTCTCCCTCTGGGAGAGGGTGGGGGTGAGGGCCGCCACCGTATCTGAGGCATGTCGCCAGTCAGGCAAAAAAGCCTCAATGCCCGGCGGGCCGCTCCACCGCCAGCTCGGACAGCACGCGCAGCAGCGCGCGGTTGATGTCTTCCAGCTCCAGCTCATGCGCCTCGCACAGCTGGACGATGGCGCCGGCGCTGTCGCCCTCGAGCGCGCAGGCCAGCTCCAGGCTGGGGGCGTAGGCGCCGGTGCGCAGCACGGCGGCGTTGTAGATGCGCTCGGACAGCGGCAGGCGGTGCAATATGGCGCCCAGGTTCTCGTGCAGCAGCTCGTCGAGTTGCGAGAACAGGCCGGCCAGATACACCTCGCCGCGCAGCTCGGTGCCGGCGCCGGCCTGCAGCAGCTGCTCGGTCAGGCGCGCGCGCAGCACCATGGCGCTGCGTATCGGGCGCAGGTCGGGCTCGGTGGCGCAATGCGGCAGCTGGTCGGACAGCCAGCGCGAGAGCGAACCGTAGCCCATCATCACCAGGCCGCGGCGCAGCGAATCCACCCCCGTGCGCAGGCCCAGCGCCGCCGAATTGGTATAGACCAGGAAGCGGTGGGCCAGCAGCGGGTCCTGGCCCAGGATCTGCTCCAGGCGGTCTATCGACTGGTCATCGTCTATGGCCTTGAGCAGCTTCTGCACCACCTCGTGCGCCGGCGCCAGCGGCTGGTGGCGCAGGCTGTGCAGCACATCCTCCATGGGCCAGCCGGCCACGGCCAGGGCACGGCCCTGGTCCAGGCATTGCGAGAGCAGCGCGCGGCTGGCCACGTTGTCGTACATCTGCCCGGCGATCAGCGGGCTGGGCTGCTTGCCGCCGGCTGCCTGCAGCGCGGCGGCGGCATCGCTGCCGGACAGCTGCAGCAGGCTGTTGTCGAACAGGCGCGCGGTGTCGGCGTCGGGCAGGCGGCTCAAGGTGCCGCTCCACACCAGGCGCAGGCCGCGGCCATGGGCGCGTTGCACGTTCTCGCGCACGGCGGGCAGCGCCAGCCAGTCGCCCGGCACCGCTATCCAGGGCGCGCCGCGCGGGGCGTGCTGCAGCAGATCGATGAGCAGCGCCTGCGAGCGCGGCGACAGCAGCAGCGGCGCGGACGCGGCGCTCCACAGCTCTTGCAGGGTGCGCAGCAGGTGCGCGGCATCGACCCGCTGGCTGCCATGGCCATGCACGTACAGCTGCACGCCGGCGAGCTTGCGCGCGGCATTCCATAGAGGGCGGTAGCCCAGTACCAGGCTGCCTAGGACGGATTGGACCATGGGGTGGGGTCAGGCAATGGAGATGATGGCTGCGATTGTCGCGCCTTCGAACATGCTCCAGGCCCTATCCGTTGACGTAGTTGAACAGCGACAGGCGCTGCACCTGGGCATAGGACTTGAGGGCCGCCTCCAGGCCGACGTTGGCGTTCTGGAAGTCGGAGATGCCCTTGAGCATGTCCAGGTCTTCGGCGCGCGAGCGGTCGGCCTCCAGCTGGATGGAACGGCTTTCCTGGTCGCCCGTGATGCGGTCGGCGCGGTTGAGCAGCTCGCCGGCGTAGCCGCGGATATTGCTCAGGCGCTCGATGCCGGCGTCCATGTGGGCCAGCGCCTGGCTGACGGTCTGCGCGGCCTGGGTGCTGCTGGTGGCGTTGGTGATGCCCTTGATGGCGCTGTCGATCGAGCTCATCAGGCTGGGGCTAGGCTGCAGCCCCACCTTGTCGCCCACGACGGGCGTGCCCTGCAGGCTGAAGTTCATCACCGAAACGCCGCCGTCGGTGATGGTGATCGGTATCGGCTGGCCGGTGACGGCGGATGCCGTGAAGGGGCCGCCGGGGACGGCAACGCCGTTCTTCGTCAGGCTGTACTGCACCTGCGTGTTGCCACCGCTGGTGGTCACGCCGCCGATCTGCAGCTCGTAGCCGGCGCCAGCCAGCACGTCGCGGTTGGAGGTGGTGACGGCGCTGGTCACCAGGGAGCTGCCCGGGGCCTGCGTCACGCTGGCGCCATAGATGCCGTCGCGCACCGGGTCGAACATCAGCGCCGCATGGCCGTCCACCGTGGTGGCGATGCTGGTGCTGTCGCTGCTGGCCTGGCCGGGCTGGCCTATGAATTGGTAGTCGGGGCTGCCGGTCAGTGGCCCGGTGAAGGGCTGCAGCGCGCTGCCCAGGGCGCCCAGCAGCGGGATGCCGTTGGTGTCCTTGCGGTTGATCACGTCGCGCAGCTGCTCCTGCAGGCTCTGGATCTGGTTGGCGTAGGTCTTGCGGTCTTCGTTCTTCAGCGCGCCGCCGCCGGCGCCCACCATGAGCTGGCGCATCTCCTGCACCAGGCCGATGGCGTCGCCCAGCGTAGTCTCGGCCTGGGTGATGGCGTTGCGCTGCACCTCCAGCGCGCGCTGCTCGGTCTGTATGCGGCTGATGCGGGTGAGGGCGCGCTCGGCCTGGGCGGCGGCCACGGGATCGTCGCTGGGGCGCACCACGCGCTTGCCGGAGGTCAGGTTCTCCTGCAGA
Source organism: Diaphorobacter limosus (assembly GCF_033100095.1). Taxonomy (NCBI): domain Bacteria; kingdom Pseudomonadati; phylum Pseudomonadota; class Betaproteobacteria; order Burkholderiales; family Comamonadaceae; genus Diaphorobacter; species Diaphorobacter limosus. The sequence goes on from NZ_CP136921.1 coordinate 3,200,302, forward strand.
TCCACCAGGGTCTTTTGCCGTGTGCTCAGGTTGCGCACCGAGCTGTCGTACATGTTGGCGGTGCTGACGCGAAAGAAGGAGCTGCTCATGGCGGTATTCCTATCGATGACTCATTGCGCTGCGCGCGACCCATGATCCATGCAACTGGCGCAACCCAGGCGAGGGCCGCCGCGCAAGGGCCGCCCCGCCGCGCTGGCGGCGTCCCCCTTCCCGCAGCGCGTAGCGATGCGAGAGAAGGGGGAAGCGGCACAGCCGCTCAGGGGGTTGGTCTTCATCTCAGCGTCCCATGCTCTGGATCAGGTTGTCGAAGATGTTCTGCGCGATCTGCAGCATCTTGGCCGAGGCCTGGTAGGCCTGCTGGTACTGGATCAGCCGCGCGGCCTCTTCGTCCAGGTTGACGCCGGAGACGGCCGTGCGATCCGCCTCCAGGTTGCTGGCAATCGAGTTGGACAGCTCGGCGGCGTAGCTGGCGCTCTGCGTGCGCGTGCCGATCTGGGCCATCAGGCCGGCGTAGCCGTCGGACAGCTTGGACTCGTCGAACATCTTCACGTCGCGCAGCGCCATCAGCGCCGAGGCATTGCCGGCGTTGCGGGTGTAGATGTCGCCGTATAGCGGATCCTTGGCGTTGCCGATGTTCACCGTATCGCCGTTCTTGGGCGTGCCCTGCAGCGTGACAGACCAGCCGTCGATGTTGATCGCCTGGCCCGAGGTGAAACCGTAGGTTGCGGGCGGCGCGGGAGGCGAGGGCAGGGCAGCGATGGGCGTGGGCGGATTGGTCGAAATATCCACGGGCGTGCCGGTCGTGCCGGCGATTGTAAAGCCCGAGCCGTTGAAGCTCAGCGTCACCGGGGTGCCGATGGCCGGCGGTGTGAGCGCTGGCATGCCGGTGGCCTTGAGGCCCGCGAGCTGCAGCGTGCCGCCATTGGACGTGCCCATGGCGGCGTTGATGGGGTTGGCCGCCGCCAGATCGCGCGGCGAGTTGACCAGGGACTTGATGTTGGCCGCGGCGTCGGCAAAGGGCTTGAACAGGATGCGCTCGCCCGCCGCGCCCGCGCCGGTGAGGTTGAACGTCAGGCCGTCGATGTTCTGCAGGCTCGGATCCGTGAGGCTGGTGAAGCCTGTGGTCTTGCCGTCGGACAGGCGCACCACCTGGCCCGCATTGGCTCCGGTAAAGCGCACCTCGTAGTCCGAGGCGGCGAAGCGCGTCGGGTCGGCGTAGCTGACATTGCTGCCCGCCAGGCCGGCGCTGCTGGTGTAGCCATTGGCGCCGGCGGGCACGGTGAACAGGTCGCCGCCGGGCTTGCCGTCCAGCGTCAGGCCCAGCCTGTTCTGCGCGTTCATGCTCATGCCTATGGCCAGCGCCATGCGCCCGAGCAGGTTGCGCCCCTCCACCAGGTCGTTGTTGGCAAACTTCAGCAGGCCGACCATCTCGCCGCCGCCCAGCATGTCCTCCTGCATCTCCGACGGCGTGGCGCCGGGGCGGTTGAAGAACAGGCGCATCTGGTTGCTGCCCGTGAACAGCTGTGATTCGGCCACCGACACCGATGCCGCCTGGTTGCCCAGCACCAGCGCCTGGCTGCCGCCGATGAACACGCCGATGGAGCCGTCGTCGGCCGGGATCTGCGTGGTCTGTATGTATTGGTTCAGCTCGCGTATCAGCTGGTCACGCCGGTCCAGCAGGTCGTTGGGCGACTGGCCGTTGCCCTTGGCGCGCGCCACCTGCTCGTTGGCCTCGGCAATGCTTTGCGCCAGCTGGTTGATGCGCGTGGCGTTGTTGCTCAGCTGCTCGTTCACCGAGTATTCGAGCTCGTGCAGCTGATTGCCGCTGTTGCGCATGCGCGATGCCATCTCGTTCATGCGCGTCAGCGTGACGGTGCGCGCCGTGATGTCGGAGGGCGCGGCCACCACGTCCACCAGCGAGTTGAGCATGTCGGATATCGCCGCCCCCAGGCCGGTGGCCCCGCCCTGGAACACGTCCTGCAGCTGCGTCAGGCGCTCGGCGCGCACCGTGTCGCCGGCCTGCACGGCCTGCGCGGCGGCGGCCTGGCGCGTCAGCAGCTCGTTGTGGTTGCGCATGATGGTGACCACGTTGACGCCGTTGCCGATATAGCCCGAACCGCTGAACTGGCCCTGCACCGTCTGCAGGTGCACGCTCTGGCGTGAATAGCCGGCGGTGCTGACGTTGGCGATGTTGTGCCCCGTGGTCTGCAGGGCCGTCTGGTTGGCGAGCAGGGCGCGGGCACCGACGCTGAGCAGGCTCATGATCTACCCCTTGTCAGGCCTGTGTGCCTGTGGCCCGGGCCAGCAGCGGCGAGCGCGCTATGCCGTGCGTGCTCTGGATGGCGCGGCTGAGCTTGGTGGCGTATTGCGGGTCGGTGGCGTAGCCGGCCTTTTGCAGCTCTGCCGCAAAGGCCACGGCCGAATGGGTCTTGGCGCGCGCCTTCTCGTAGCGCGGGCTGTCGTTGATCAGGCGCGCGTAGTCCTTGAACGAGTCCTCGTAGGAGTCGTAGGCGCGGAATTTGGCCACCGTCTTGCGCGGCACGCCGTTCACGTACTCGGTGGTGGTCACCTCGGCCACCTTGCCGGTCCAGCCCTTGCCGGCCTTGATGCCGAACAGGTTGAAGGCGTTGCTGCCGTCCTTGTTGCGGATCTCGCTTTTGCCCCAGCCGGTCTCGTGGCCGGCCTGGCCCAGCATGAAGCTGGCGGGAATGCCACTGTCCTGCGCCACGCGCTCGGCGGCGGCGCGGTGGTGCTGCACGAAGTCGTCGCGCCCCTTGGGGCCACGCACGCGCGGGTTGTCCGCGGGGGCGGCCTTGCGCAGCGTGGTGTCCAGGCTCAGCGTGGAGCCGGGCACCAGGGCGGTCTGGCCGTCGCCGCCGAGCTGCTTGGACAGCTGGCGCTGGATGGCGTCCGACAGGCCGCCGGGCAGGCCCGACATCTGCACCGACAGCTGCTGGTCGAGCAGGTCATTCGCCAGGTTGCCCTCGGCGCCATCGAGCAGGCCGGACTTGGCCGTGGCCTCGCGCATGCTCTTGATCAGCTCGCGCATGAACAGCGATTCGAGCTGCTTGGCGGCCTCTTGCACCGCACCCTGGGTGGCCTGCGCGTCGCCCTGGGTGGACTGGAATTTCAGCGCATTCAGCGAGCGCCCATCGACGGCCAGCGCCTGGCGGGCGTTGACCGTGGTGCTGGGGTTCAGCGGGATGCTCATCAGATCACCTCCAGCTCGGCATTCAGCGCGCCCGCCGCCTTGATGGCCTGCAGGATGGCCAGCAGGTCCTGCGGCGTGGCGCCCAGGGTGTTGAGGGCGCGCACCACGTCGGCCAGTTGCGGCGAGGCCGGCACCTGCAGCACCTTGCCGCCGTCCTGCTTGATCTGGATGTCGCTCTTTTGTGCGACCACGGTCTGGCCCTGCGACAGCGGTGCCGGCTGGCTGATGACCGGCGTGCTGCTGATGGTGATGGACAGGTTGCCATGGGCGATGGCGCAGGGCCCCAGCGTCACCGCCTGGTTGAGCACGATGGAGCCGGTGCGCGGGTTGATCACCACCTTGGCCGCAGGGGTGGAATCGGGCAGCGGCAGCTCTTCGAGCTCGGCAATGAAGTTCACGCGCGCACCGGGGTCTTGCGGTGCCTGTACCTGCACCGTACGACCGTCGAGCGCCGTGGCCGTGCCACCGCCCAGGCGCTCGTTGATGACGCGCGCCACCTTGCGCGCGGTCTGGAAGTCGGATGCGTTCAGGCCCAGTTTGATGGTCTCGCCCTCGTGCAGCGGCGTGGGCACGCTGCGCTCTACCTGGGCGCCATCGGGCACGCGGCCGGCGCTCAAATGGTTGACCTGCACCTTGGAGCCGCCTGCCGATGCGCCCGCGCCGCCTACCACCACGTTACCCTGGGCCAGGGCGTAGATCTCGCCATCCGCGCCGCGCAGCGGCGTGGCAATCAGCGTGCCGCCCTTGAGCGACTTGGCATTGCCCATCGAGGCCACGGTCACGTCGATGCTTTGCCCCGGCTGGGCAAAGGCCGGCAACTGCGCGGTGACGATCACCGTGGCCACGTTCTTGAGCTGCGGCGCCGTGGCGCCCGCGGGCAGGCTGATGCCGGCCTGTTGCAGGTAGTTCTGCATGGCCTGGGTGGTGATAGGCATCTGCGTGGTCTGGTCGCCCGTGCCGTCCAGCCCCACCACCAGGCCGTAGCCTGTGAGCTGGTTGCTACGCACGCCCTGCACCGCCGCCACCTCCTTGATGCGCAGCGCATGCGCCGGCTGAGCCGCAGCCAGCGCCAGCAGCCCGAACACGGCCAGCTGCCGCAGCGCGCCGATGGCCGTCGATGAAAGGGGCAGGGCAAGCGTGGTCATGGCAATGATTGTGGGCGTGTGCCCCGCCATGCAAAGCGCCGAAAAGATGCCGGAAAGCCCGTTAATTGCCGGACACCGACGCCAAGAACTAATCGGAATTAATGGGGGTCAGATTCCAATTAATTTTGGCCTCTAGCGCTTGGTGGTATTGCGTGGGTAGCTCTACTTTTTGATGTTGCTGGCCGGGATGTGCGCCCGGCGGCGCACCTACCTTTCTTTGCTTCGTCAAAGAAAGGTAGGCCAAAGAAAGACGACCCTACTGTCCGTGTCCCTTCGCTTCGCTACGGGCAACCTGCGATGCTCGGTCACGGGGCGTGCCGCAGAACTCACTGCGCGCTGCGCGCTTCGTTCAAACAACTGCGGCAAGTCAGTTCACGAAGGCTGGCGTCCTGCGGCGCCAGCCCGCCCCGCGCCCTGCGCTTCTCGGCACGGCCAGAAGGGAGGGGGACGACACGGGCCATCGCTGTGCTTGGCCCGGCAAAAGGCGTGCCCCGCGCGGGGCCGAGCGCAGCGATGGCCCGTGTCGGGCTATTCAACCCCCTGGGGCTGCGCCTGGGGCGGGGCGCTTGCGGGGTGAGCATGCGCGTCGAAGCGCGCATGCTTGCGTAGACTGATTTGCCGCAGTTGTCTGAACGAAGCGCGTAGCGCGCAGTGAGTTCTGCGGCACACCCCGCAAGCGCCCCGACCCAGGTTTGCCCCGTAGCGCAGCGAAGGGGTCGCAGACTTGGGGGCGTGTTCTTTGCCTCCTTTCTTGCACGAGCAAGAAAGGAGGTCGCCCGCCGGGGCGAGACCCGGCCAGCCAAAATCAAAAAGAAGAGCTACCCACGCAATACCACCAAGCGCTAGAGGCCAAAATTAATTGGAATCCGACCCCAATTAAACCCAAATTAATTGGAATCCGACCCCAATTAAACCCCAATTAACCCCTAAAACGGCGCCACCGAGTTGAACGCCCGCGACAGCCAGCCCATGGCCTGGGCCTCGCTTTGCGCGCCGCGCCCGCGCGACTGCACGCGGGCGTTGGCCACCTGGGTGGAGGCCACCACGCTGCCCGGCTGCAGCGAGCGCGGATCCACCGTGCCCGAGAAGCGCAGCACGTCCACGTTCTCGTTCACGCCGATCTGCTTCTCGCCGGCGACTACCAGATGGCCGTTGGGCAGCACCTCGACCACCGTGGCGGTGATGGAACCGGTGAAGGTGTTGCTGTTCTCCGTGCCGCCCTTGCCCGAGAACGCGTTCTCGCTCTTGGCCCCCAGGCCCAGCTTGCCCAGCACATTCGCCTTCAGGAAGGGGAAGGCAGAGACGCCGGCCGAGGTCTCGGAGCTGCGATCGACGTTGGAGCTGGAGTTCTGCTTGGCCGTCACCTTCTCCACGATCTGGATGGTGACGATGTCGCCCACCAGCCGCGCGCGCCGGTCTTCAAACGCCGGGCGGTAGCTGGCGGCGTGGAACAGGCTGCCGGTGGTCGCCACCTGGGGCCTCGGGGTGGCGGCCACGGGCGGCGGCGTGGTGGGCAGCAGATCCACCGGCGGCGGCGGGTTCAACGTGGCGCAGCCCGTCAGCAGGGCCAGGGCGGCGGTGGCGGCAAGGCGCGCGGCGGCGGTCATGGCGGCTCCCTTACAGCTGCGACAGCTTGGCCAGCATCTGGTCGCTGGTCTGGATGGCCTTGGAGTTCATCTCGTAGGCGCGCTGGGTCTGGATCATGGTCACCAGCTCCTCCACCACGTTGACGTTGGAGGTCTCCAGAAAGCCCTGGCGCATCACGCCCAGGCCGTTGGTGCCCGGCTGGCCCTGCTGCGGCGCGCCGGAGGCGGCGGACTCCTTGTACATGTTCTGCCCCACGGGCTGCAGGCCGGCGGCGTTGATGAAGCTGGACATGGCCAGCTGCCCCAGCTGCTGCGGCTGCGGGTTGCCGGCCAGCGTGGCGCTGACCACGCCGCTCTCGCTGATGCTGATGCTGGTCGCGCCCTGCGGCACGGTGATGCCGTTGGCCACCGGCAGGCCGCCGGAGGTGACCAGGCGCCCCTGCGAGTCGAGCTGGAACGAACCGTCGCGCGTGTAGCCAATGGTGCCGTCGGGCAGTTGCACTTCAAAGAAACCGTTGCCGTTGATCGCCACGTCCAGGCTGTTGCTCGACTGCTGCAGGCTGCCCTGGGTGAAGTTGCGGCTGGTGGCCACGGTGCGCACGCCCAGCCCTAAGTGCAGGCCGGTGGGGAGCTGGTTTTCCTCGCTGGTCTGGGCGCCCACCTGGCGCAGGTTCTGGTAGATCAGGTCTTCGAACACCGCGTTGTTGCGCTTGAAGCCGGTGGTGGAGACGTTGGAGAGGTTGTGCGAGATCACGTCCAGCTGCGTCTGCTGGGCGGTCATGCCGGTCTTGGCGATCCACAGGGAATTGATCATGGTGTTCTCCTCGGTGTTTAGCCGTTCAGGCTGAGCAGCTGGGCGGCGCTCTTGTCGTCGTTCTCGGCGGTCTGCATCAGGCGCATCTGCTGCTCGAACTGGCGCGCCGCGGCGATCATGCCGACCATGGCCTCGACCGGGTTCACGTTCGAGCCCTCCAGCGCGCCGGACACCATGCGCGCCTGGTTGTCATTGCCCATGGGCTCGCCCGAGGTGGTGCGAAACAGGCCGTCGTCGCCGCGTTTGAGCGGGTCTTGTGCATCGGGCGTGGCCAGTTTGATGCGCCCCAGGTTCTGCGGCTGCTGGCCAGGTATCTGGGCGCTGATGGTGCCGTCGGCGCCCAGGCTCAGCTCGGCGCCCTGCGGCGCGGTGATGGGCGCGCCGCCGTCGGACAGCACGGCCAGGCCGCCGGGGGTGGTGAGCTGGCCCTCGGCGTTGAGCTCGAAATGGCCGGCGCGGGTATAGGCCTCGGTGCCGTCCAGGCCCTGCACGGCAAACCAGGCATTGCCCACGGCCATGGCGTCCAGCGGGCGGCCGGTGGTCTGCGCCGGGCCGGGGGTGTCCACATGACCGGAGGTGGCCTCCAACGCGAACACGCGTGTGGTCGAGCCGCTGCCCTGCAGCGGCACCGAGCGGAAGTTGGCCATCTCGGCGCGAAAGCCCTGGGTGGAGACATTCGCCAGGTTGTTGGACAGCACCGCCTGCCGGTGCGCGGCGGCGCTGGCGCCGGTCATGCTGGTGTAGATGATGCGATCCATGGCGGGGTCTCCTGCTCAGGCGTCTTCAGCGCAGGTTGACGAGCGTGGACAGCACCTGGTCCTGCGTCTTGATGGTCTGCGCGTTGGCCTGGTAGGCGCGCTGCGCGGTCATCATGTTCACCAGCTCGGCCGTCAGATCGACGTTGGAGTCCTCCAGCGCACCCGAGCGCAGCGCGCCAAAGGCGCCCTCGGTGGGGACTCCCATGACGGGCTGGCCGGACTCGAAGGTCTCCTGCCAGAGGTTGTTGCCGATGTCCGCCAGACCCTGGGTGTTGCGAAAGCTGGCCAGCGCCACCTGGCCCTCGGCGCGCGTCACGCCGTTGGAGTAGCTGGCCATGATGGTGCCGTCGTTGCCGATATTGATGCCGGTGAGCTGGCCGGCGGTGTAGCCGTCCTGCGTGAGCTCGGAGACGGCGAACTTGGTGCCGAACTGGGTCACGCCGTCCAGGTTGACTTGCACCGTGTAGGCCGGCAGGTTGTTCGGGTTTGGGGTGGGTGGAGCGATGGTCACCGGCATCTGAAAACCCGTGGCGGGTGGCGTGGCGGCGGGGCCGATGATGTTGCCGTTGTTGTCGAACTGGATCTGGCCAATGGGCGTGGCCACGATGGGCGGCGTGGCGTTCGGGTCGTCGAGCTTGTCGTAGACGTCCCAGGTGTTGGCGCCGTTCTTCTGGAAATACAGGCTCACCGGCGTGGCCACGCCCTGGCTGTCATAGACATTGATCGAGGTGCCATAGGTCGAGCGCGGCGTCGGCGCCACCGGTGGCGTGGCCGCGGCATTGCCCGCGGCGTCGGGCGCGCGCGCGTCCAGGTTGAACGAGGCCTTGATGGTCGTGCTCTCCTTGGCCGGGATGGGTACGCCCGTCGGAAAGGACAGTGGCTGCGGCGTGCTGGCGGTGCGGGTTCTGGTGACGGGATCCATGGGGTAGCCCATGACCTTGCCGTGGTTGTTGGTGACCACGTTGCCCTTGTCGTCCAGCTTGAAGTTGCCGGCGCGCGTATAGGCCGTGCTGCCGTCGGGCTGCTGGATTCTGAAGAAGCCATTGCCGTTGATGGCCACGTCCAGGTTGTTGCCGGTCACCGAGATATTGCCCTGCGTGAACTGCTGGGCCACGGCGCCCACCTGCACGCCTATGCCGGCGTTGCCCGAGCCGGCCGTGCCGATGGCGTTGGCCACCATGGCGGCAAACTCGGTGCGCGAGGCCTTGAAGCCCACGGTGCCCGAGTTGGCGATGTTGTGGCCGATCACGTCCAGGTTCTTGCTGGAGGCGTTGAGGCCCGAGAGGCCTTGCTGGAAACCCATGGTGTGCTCCTTGTCGGTGAGGGGTGGCTGGCGTGATGGCGTTAGAGCACGCCGAGGATGTTGGCGTAGTTGACGGTGCTGCCGTCGGCGAGGGTCAGGGTCAGCGCGCCGGACTTGGAGCCGGTGGCCAGCACCTGCGACTGGGTCAGCGGCGTGGCCTTGACCGCGGTCTCGCCATTGGCGGCGGTGACGCGAAAGCGCAGCTCGGCCGCGTTGCCCTGGTATTTGCTGGCGTCCCATTCAAAGTTCAGCCGCCCGCCCTCCTGCGCGCCCATGTCTATGGTGTCCACGGCCACGCCGCCGGGCGTGACGATCTCCACCTTGACGCTGCTGGCGGCGCCGGCCAGGTCGAACATGCCCTTGCCGGTCTTGTCGTCCAGGCTCATGCGGTCGCCCTCGGACAGCACCGAGCGGCCGATCAGCGAAATGCCCTGGATCTGCTGCATGGTGCTGAACTGCTCGGCCATGGTCTGCATGGTCAGGTTCAGCGTCTGCAGGCCGGTGACGGTGTTGATCTGCGCCATCTGCGTGGTCATCTGCGCGTTGTCCAGCGGGTTCATCGGGTCCTGGTTGTTCAGCTGGGCGACGAGCAGCTTCAGGAAGCGGTCCTGCATCGCGCTCGGGTCGGTCGATGAGTCGCGCGTCTTGGACGTGGTGTTGGCGCCGTTGTCCAGCGCGCTGGTGTCGATGGGGGAAATGTTCATGCTTGTCCTCCCGGCCTTATTGGCCCATCTGCAGGGTCTTGAGCAGCAGCGACTTGGCCGTGTTCATGACCTCGACGTTGTTCTGGTACGAGCGCGAGGCCGAGATCATGTTCACCATCTCCTCCACCGCGTTCACGTTGGCGTGCGTCACATAGCCCTCGGCGTCGGCCATGGGGTTCATGGGGTCATGCACGCGCCGGCCGGGCGTGTCGCTCTCCTGGATACCGGTGACGCGCACGCCGGCGGCGCCGTCCGATCCCATGGGCGTGGTCTGGAACACCACCTGGCGCGCCTTGTAGGCCTGGCCGTCGGGGCCGGCCACGGCGTCCACGTTGGCCAGGTTGCTGGCGACGACGTTCAGCCGCTGCGACTGCGCGCTGATGGCGCTGCCCGAGACGTTGAAGATGGAAAACATCGACATGCGAAGGCTCCTTATTGACCCTGGATGGCGCTGAGCATGGTCTTGGCGTTGCCGTTGATGAAGCGCAGCGTGGCCTCGTAGCGCACGGCGTTGTCTACGAAGGCGGCGCGCTCTCTATCCATGTCCACCGTGTTGTTGTCCAGGCTGGGCTGGGTCTGCACGGCATAGCCCAGCGTGCTGTCGCCGCTGCCCGTGCGCGCGGCGGGCAGCGGGATATGGCGCGCATCGCTCACGCTCTGGCGCGTGAGCGTGCCGGGGCTGCGGCCCTCGTCCACGGCGCGCATGGCGTCGGCAAACTTGAAGTCGCGCGCCACAAAGCCCGGCGTGTCGGCATTGGCGATGTTGCTGGCAATGGTGCGCTGGCGCTCGGCACGCAGCAGCAGCGCGTTGCCGTGAAAGTCCAGTCGCTGGGTCAGCTTGTCGAGCATGGGGGCCTGCAGTCCTTGTGGTTGGGGGCTTGCGGCGCCACGGCCCGGGGGCTTTTGTGGCGTGCGTCGATTATGGAAATCGCCCCGCTTTTCTAAAGCCCGAAGAACGCGGGCATTGGCCCTTTGTTTGCGTGTTATCGCCGTGGGGTCGCGCCTACAGTGACGGCTGAGAAACGGCGCCTGTCGCGTCGTTTGCCGGAGTCACGCCATGCCGCATTCACCATTCCGCCGACAACGTGCCGCCACCTGGTTGGCCTGGGCTTGCCTGGCTGGCCTGGCGGCGCTGGCCGTGCCGGCGCGTGCCCAGGAGCAGACGCCCGAGCTGGGCGCCATCACCCAGCGCTGGCTGGATGCGGCCCTGGCCCAGGATCAGGGCGCATTGCCGCTGCGCATGGAGGTCAGCGTAGGGCAGCTCGATCCGCGCCTGCGCCTGGCGCCCTGCGCGCGTGTCGAGCCGCATCTGCCCGCCGGCGCCCGCCTGTGGGGGCGCACCCGGCTGGGGCTGCGCTGCGTGGAGGGGGCGGTGCGCTGGAATGTGTACCTGCCCATCACCGTCAAGGCCTTCGGCCCGGCCTGGGTGCTGGCGGGCGGCGTGGCCGCGGGCGCTGTGCTCAAGGAGGGTGACGCCATCGAGTCCGAGGTCGATTGGGCCGCCGAGAGCGCCGCCATCGTCGCCAGGCCCGAAGCCTGGGTGGGTCTGATTGCGGCGCGGCCGCTGCAGGCGGGCCAGGCGCTGCGCCAGAACATGCTGCGCGCGCCCGACCTGTTTCAGTCCGGCGCCTCGGTGCGCGTGGTGGTGCAGGGGCAGGGCTATGCCGTGACAGCCTCGGGCCAGGCGCTGAGCGCCGGCGCGCAGGGGCAGAATGTGCGTGTACGCATGAGTAATGGCCGCTTTGTATCGGGCATTGTTCAGGAAGATGGGACAATAGAGGCCACTCTGTGAACCATTGAGCCGCACAAAGCGCTAAAGTCCGCCCACCACTGGCCGAAAACATGGCTACTGGCCCCGCAGCAGATCGGGGTAGTGGAGAGTGTGATGAAAATAGGAAACAACCCGGACACCGCGAATCTCTTGTCGCAGGCCGCAGCCGCCAGGCAGCAGGCCAAGGCGGCCGCACCCGCGCCGGCCGCCGAGGCCGCCGCCCAGGGTGCGTCGCGCACCGCGGCGGGGGTTCCCGTCACGCTGTCGGCCACGGTGCGTGGCGCGGATGCCAGCCGCAGCAGCGCCGACTTCGACGCCGGCAAGGTCAAGGCCGTGAAGGCGGCCATAGAGAACGGCACTTTCAAGGTCAACGCCGAGGCCGTCGCCGACAAGCTGCTGGCCAACGCCGAGGAAACCCTGTCGCGCTCGCGCGGCTGAGTGCTGCCTGCCTGACGGGGTGGTCGGCTCTGGACTTGCCCCATGTCTATCGACAACACCCTTTCCCTTATCGAAGCGCAGCTGCAGGACATGCAGGCTGCGCTTTTGTCTTCCGACCCCCAGGCTCTGGAGCAAACGGCCGCGCAACTGCGCCAGGTGGCCACCAGCCTGGCGCAGGCCGCAGGTGCCGGCCTGCCTGCCGCTGCTGCCGAGCGCATCCAGTCCATCGCCACGCGCCTGACCCTGGTGCGCGACCAGCTGGCCCGCGTGCTGGCCCTGACCGAGCGGCAGGCGGCGTCGCTGCTGCCCCCCGTGCAGGGCGTGACCTATGGGCCATCTTCCGGCGCGCAGGGTGCGCGCATCTATCGGGCGCCGGGGTAGTCTCCGGTTGGGTTAATTGGAATCTGACCCCAATTACGTGACCCCAATTACGGGTTGCGCTCGTCGGCCGCGAACTCGGGCAGGCCGCGCAGGCGTTCGTACAGTGGCGTGAAGTCGCCCTCGGTGAGCTGGAACAGCTGCTCGAAACTGTCGATGACGAAGTAGGTCTGCTGGTAGCTGTCGATCTTGTAGCGCGTGCGCATGGTGCGCTCCAATGTCAGCGGCAGGCGCTGGGGCTCGGGGCTGTGTACGCTGTAGGGCAGCTCGCCGTGCGAGCTCAAAATGCCCGCGCCATAGGCGCGCAGGCCCGCGCTTTCCCTGATCAGGCCGAACTCGATGGTGTACCAGTACAGCCGCGCCAGCATCTCGCAGGAGCCCAGGCGCGCGGCCTTCAGGCCGCCCTCGCCGTAGCGCTGCATGTAGTCGGCCAGCATGGGGTTGAACAAGAGCGGCACATGGCCGAACAGGTCGTGGAACACGTCGGGCTCGACGATGTACTCAAACTCTTCGGGCCGGCGTATCCAGTCGGTCACCGGGAACTTGCGATTCGCCAGCAGCTGGAAGAACGGCACCTCGGGGATCAGCCCTGGCACGGCCACCAGCTGCCAGCGCGTGGCCTTGTACAGGCGCTCGTTGATGTCATCGAAGCGCGGAATGCGCTCCTTGGCGCCCAGCTGGGGCAGGGCGGCGATGAAGGCCGCGCTGGCCAGGCCGGGCAGCTGCTCGCATTGCCGCAGGTACAGGCGGTGGTAGGTGTCGTGGTCCTGCGCGGTGTAGGCGGCCCAGTTTTGGGCGCAGGTGTAGTCGTCGGCGGCGCGCGTGTAGTCGCCGCGAGGCGGGCGCTCGCTGGCGCCATAGACGGCGGGTTGCACGGCCATGTCAGGCTTCCTTGGCGCCGGTGTCGATCACGCCGCGGTTCACCTGGTCGCGCTCCAGCGACTCGAAAAGTGCCTTGAAGTTGCCCTCGCCAAAGCCCTCGCGGTAGTCGCCGCGGCGCTCGATGAACTCGAAGAACACCGGGCCCAGCATGGGCGTGGAGAAGATCTGCAGCAAGAGGCGCGGCGTGCCGTCGGCCGTGGTGCCGTCCAGCAGAATGCCGCGCGCCTGCAGGTCGTTCACGTTCTGGCCATGGCCCGGCAGGCGCTTTTCCAGCATCTGGTAGTACACATCGTTGGGTGCGGGCGCCAGCGGTACGCCGGCCAGGCCCAGCTTGTCCACCACCTCGACCAGCGAGTCGCAGATCAGCGCGATGTGCTGTATGCCCTCGCCGTTGAACTGCATCAAAAACTCCTCGATCTGGCCGCCGCCCTGGCGCGCCTCCTCGTTCAGCGGGATGCGGATCTTGCCGTCGGGCGCCGTCATGGCCTTGGACGACAGGCCGGTGTACTCGCCCTGGATGTCGAAGTAGCGCAGCTCGCGGAAGTTGAACAGGCTCTCGTAGAACTTGGACCAGAACTCCATGCGGCCGCGGTAGACGTTGTGCGTCAGGTGGTCGATCTCGTTGAGGCCATGGCCCGCTGGGCGCTGCTCGACGCCGGGCAGCCATTCGAAGTCGATGTCGTAGATGGACTTGCCGTCCTCGAAGCGGTCGATCAGGTACAGCGGCGCGCCGCCTATGCCCTTGATGGCCGGCAGGCGCAGCTCCATGGGGCCGGTGGGAATCTCTATGGGCTGGGCGCCGAGCTCCAGCGCGCGCTTGTAGGCCTTGTGCGCGTCTTTCACGCGGAAGGCCAGGCCGCAGGCCGATGGGCCATGCTCGGCGCCAAAGTAGGCCGCCTGGCTGTGCGGTTCACGGTTCAGGATGAAGTTGATCTGGTTCTGGCGGTACAGCAGCACGTCCTTGGAGCGGTGTTTTGCCACCAGGGTGAAGCCGAGCTTCTCGAACACCGCCTCCAGCACGCCGGGCTGGGGCGAGGTGAACTCGACGAACTCGAAGCCCATCAGGCCCATGGGGTTCTCCCAGGCAGTGGTGTCGCGGGTGGCTTGGCTGGGCGGGGCTGCGGTCATGGGGTTTTGTCTCCGATGATTGGTGTAAACATGCCACTGTAGGCGTCTGCTGGCTCATGTTTCTGGCGAATGCATCCTGGTTCGATTCTCAATGTGCAGGAATGTTGCGCAACATCATTGCAATGTGCAGCTATTTGGCGTTGGCTGATTAAAATCCCTTGCCATGACCGAACGCACCGTTGCCCTGGACAAGCTCGACTGCGCCATCCTGCGCCGCCTGCAGGACAACGGCCGCGAGACCTACGACCTGATCGGCGAGCAGGTGGGCCTGTCACCCAGCGCCGTGCTGCGCCGCGCCAAAAGGCTGGAGGAGGAGGGCGTGATCGACCGCTACGTGGCCCTGGTGCGCCCCGAGCGCGTGGGGCTGGGCCTGACCGCCTACCTGAACGTGCGCCTGGAAAAGCACACCGAGAGCCACAAGCGCAACCCCATGGATCTGTTTCGCGCCAGCGTGCAGACCTGGCCCGAGGTGGTGGAATGCGCCGCCCTGACCGGCGAGATGGACTACCTGCTGCGCGTGGTGGTGCAGGATATGGCGCATTACAGCCGCTTCATCATGGACACCCTGCTCAAGCACCCCAGCGTACAGGACTGCAAGACCAGCTTCGTGCTCGACCGCGTCAAGGCCACCACCGCCGTGCCGGTCTGAATGTATACTATCATTAATATAGCTTGTAGCGCTTTTTGGACAAGCGCTACGGCCATATTTGATGCTGGTTGCAAAACCCCGACAAAGTATGCTGCAATGCAACATGTGCATGCGCGAAAACTAGGGAAAACCCTAGAATTCACAGCATCATGCTTTCTCCCCACCATTGGCTGCGCACAACCCTTCTTGCCGGCCGCCACATGCTGCTGCCCGCCGGGCGGCGTGCTCACCGAGGCTTTGCCATGAACAGCATCGTCCCCATACGCGCCCTGGGCGCACAGCATCGCGAACGCGTCGCCAACCATCTGCTGGCGCTGACCGAGCGCGACCGTTACCTGCGCTTTGGCTACAGCGCCAGCGACGAGCAGGTGCGCCGCTACGCGGAGCTGCTGGACTTCGAGCGCGACGAGGTGTTCGGCATCTTCAACCGCCGCCTGCAGCTCATCGCCATGGCCCATGTGGCCTATGCCCAGTCCGAGGACACGCAAAGCTGCGCCGAGTTTGGCGTCTCGGTGCTGGCCAGCGCGCGCGGGCGCGGCTACGGCGGGCTGCTGTTCGACCGCGCCGTGACCCTGGCGCGCAACCGCGGCGTGAGCATGATGTTCATCCACGCGCTGACCGAGAACACGGCCATGCTGAAGATCGCGCGCAACGCCGGCGCCCGCGTGCACCAGGACGGCTCCGAGTCCCAGGCCTATCTGCAGCTGCCGCCCGCGGGGCTGGACACGCGCATGTCCAAGATCGTGGCCGAGCATTTCGGCGAGGTCGACTATCAGCTCAAGAAGCAGGCGCGCCAGTTCTGGAGCCTGTTGGCCGACATGCAGGAAATCCGCCAGGGCGTGCAGGACGGGCGCCACCAGGCGGCCGAGTAGCACCGCGCGGCGGATCGCGGCCGGGGCGATCCGCTATCCTTGGGCCCCTGTCCCACCACTTTGCACGCCCTGCACCCGCCGCCCGTGTCCGACCCCTATCCTGCGCGCCCGCCTGCCAGGCAAGACAAGCGCACGCTGCTGCAGCGCCTCGTCGAGTTCATCAGCCCCGGGCCGGACTCCACCGCCGAGCTCATCGCCACGCTGGCCGATGCCGAGGACAACCAGGTCATCAACACCGATGAGCGCGTGATGCTCGAGCGCGTGCTGCGCATGGCCGAGATGACGGCCGCCGACGTGCTGGTGCCCGCCCCGCGCATGGACATGCTGGACATCGACGCGCCGCTGGATGCGCTGATGTACCAGGTGCTGCGCACGGCGCATTCGCGCTTTCCGGTGTACCAGGGAGAGCGCGAGCACATCATCGGCATCCTGCTGGCCAAGGACCTGCTCAAGCTCTGGCGCTCGCCCGACCTGAATATCCGCACCCTGGTGCGCCCGGCGCTGTTCGTGCCCGAGAGCAAGGGCCTGCAGGCGCTGGAGCGCGAGTTCCGCAGCACGCGCAACCACATGGCCATCGTCATCGACGAGTTCGGCCGCATTGCCGGCCTGGTCACCTTCGAGGATGTGATCGAGCAGATCGTCGGCGAGATCGAGGACGAGTTCGACATCCACGAGGACGAGGGCGACATCTTCGGCCTGCCCGACCACAGCTACCGCGTGAGCGGCGAAACCCCCGTGGAGCGCGTGGCCGAGGCCTTCGAGGTGACGCTGCGCTCCAGCGACCCGGATGAGGTTTTCGACACCATAGGCGGGCTGATCGCGCATGAGCTCGGCCGCGTGCCGCGCAAGGGCGAGGTGCTGCTGCTGGGCGGCCTGCGCTTCGTGGTGCTGCACACCAAGGGCGGCCTGGTGCGCTGGTTCAAGGTCACGCCGGCTGCGGCAGACGAGAGCGCGACTAACTCCTGATGACGCGCGCCTTGTTTTTGGAGGCCC
The DNA here is from genome assembly GCF_033100095.1 of Diaphorobacter limosus. Classification (NCBI taxonomy): domain Bacteria; kingdom Pseudomonadati; phylum Pseudomonadota; class Betaproteobacteria; order Burkholderiales; family Comamonadaceae; genus Diaphorobacter; species Diaphorobacter limosus. The sequence goes on from NZ_CP136921.1 coordinate 3,216,934, forward strand.
CGGCCACAAGCCGCGGGCCGCTGCCCTGGTTGCTGGCGTTGGGCGCCGGCCTGGCGCAGGCCGCGTCGCTGGCCTGGCCTGGGCCGGGTAGCCTGGCCGGGCAGCCGCTGTGGTGGCTGCAGATCCTGTCGCTGGCGCTGCTGGGGCGCGTGCTGCTTGGCGCCGGCTCGGCGCGGCGTGCGGCCCTGCTGGGCTGGCTGTTCGCCACCAGCTGGCTGGTTGGCACCTTCTGGTGGCTGTTCATCTCCATGCACACCTATGGCGGCCTGGCCGCGCCGCTGGCGGCGCTGGCGGTGCTGGCGCTGGCGCTCTTTCTGGCCAGTTACTATGCGGCAGTTTCTGCATTGTTTTGGCGTGTGGCGCCCAACTGCAGGGCGCAGGCAGCTATGATTTTTGCTGCGTTGTGGCTGCTGGCCGAGCTGGCGCGCGGCCAGTGGTGGACCGGCTTTCCCTGGGGCGCGGGTGGTTACGCCCATGCCGATGGGCCGCTGGCCGTGCTGGCGCGCAGCGTCGGCGTGTACGGCATGGGCTTTGTGGCGGCGGCGCTGGCCATGGGCCTGGCGCGGTGGCGACTGGCGGACCTGCGCCGGTGGCGCTGGTGGGCCGGCCTGGCACTGCTGTTGCTCGCCTGGGCGGGCCTGGCCTGGCAGCGCCATTGCGCCGTCGAGGGCTGCGGCGCGCCGGCAGAGGAGCACAAAAGCCTGTCCGTCACGCTGTTGCAGGGCAATATCCCGCAGGACGAGAAGTTCCAGCCCGGCAGCGGCGTACCCCTGGCCCTGCACTGGTACTACGAGCAGGTGCGCTTTACCGATGCCGCCCTGGTGGTGGCGCCCGAGACGGCGATCCCGCTGCTGCCCCAGCAACTGGTGCCGGGCTACCTGGAGGAGATTGCCGAGCGCTTCTCCAGCGGTCGCCAGGCGCTGCTGCTGGGCATACCGCTGGGCAACCTGGAGCAGGGCTACACCAACTCGGTGCTCGGCTTCGCGCCGGGCCAGCAGCCGCCCTACCGCTACGACAAGCACCATCTGGTGCCGTTTGGCGAGTTCATACCGCCGTTCTTCCGCTGGTTCACCGAGATGATGAACATCCCGCTGGGCGACTTCAACCGCGGCGCCGTGGGCCAGCCCTCGCTACCCTGGGCGGGCGAGCGCATCGCGCCCAACATCTGCTACGAGGATTTGTTTGGCGAGGAGCTGGGCGCGCGCTTTCGCGACCCGGCGAGCGCCCCCACCATCATGGCCAACATGAGCAACATCGGCTGGTTTGGCGACACCGTGGCGATCGACCAGCACCTGGCCATCAGCCGCCTGCGCGCGCTGGAGTTCGAGCGTCCCATGCTGCGCGCCACCAACACCGGCGCCACGGCCGTGATAGACCATCGCGCGCGCGTCACCCACCGCCTGCCGGCCTTCCAGCGCAAGGCGCTCAACGCGCAGGTGCAGGGGCGCGGCGGCGCCGTCACGCCCTATGCCTGGTGGGTGTCGCGCTGGGGACTGGCGCCACTGTGGGCGCTGGGCCTGGGCCTGGCCGCCTGGGCCTGGCTGCGCCGGCGCAGGCATTGACCGCGGCGGGCACAAAGGGCAAGGTATATCTAGCCAGGCTATCGGGACACTGGATAATGGACACTTTTCAAGGCCCTGCGGTGTGGGGCCTACCCTCTACAAAAATCACAAGCATCAATGGCTGATTCCTTTTCCTACGAACAACTGATTGCTTCCGGCGAGGGCCGCTTGTTCAACCCCGACAGTGGCCGCCTGCCCCTGCCCCCGATGCTGATGTTCGACCGCATCACGCATATCGACGCCGACGGCGGCGCGCACGGCCTGGGCAAGATCGTGGCCGAACTGGACGTCAAGCCCGACCTGTGGTTCTTCGACTGCCACTTCCAGGGCGACCCGGTCATGCCCGGCTGCCTGGGGCTGGATGCCATGTGGCAGCTGATCGGCTTTTACCTGACCTGGCTGCGCCTGCCCGGGCGCGGGCGCGCGTTGGGCGCGGGCGAGGTCAAGTTCACCGGCGAGGTCGGCCCCGACGTGAAGCTGGTGACCTACGAGATCGACATCAAGCGCGTCATCAAGCGCAAGCTGAACATGGCCATAGGCGATGCGCGCCTGCTCGCCGACGGCAAGGAAATCTACGTCGCCAACGACCTGCGCGTGGGGCTGTTCCTGCGCGAGGAAGGGGCAAAGGAAGCAGCATGAGCAAGAAGCGCGTCGTCATCACGGGTGCAGGCATCGTCTCCTGCATTGGCAACGACCTGGACACGGTCGAGGCCTCGCTGCGCCAGGGCAAGAGCGGCATCCGCGCGGTGGAGAAGTTCACCGAGCTGGGCCTGCGCAGCCAGGTGGCCGGCCGGCCCGAGATCGACATCGAGGCGCGCATAGACCGCAAGCAATTGCGCTTCATGGGCGACGCCGCGGCCTACGCGCAGATCGCGCTGGAAGATGCGATCAAACAGGCCGGATTGAGCCCCGAACAGGTCAGCCACCCGCGCACCGGCCTGATCATGGGTTCGGGCGGCGGCTCGCCGGCCAACCAGATCGAGGCCGCCGACACGCTGCGCGAGAAGGGCATTCGCCGCGTCGGTCCGTACCAGGTCACGCGCTGCATGAGCAGCACGGTGTCGGCCTGCCTCGCGACCAACTTCAAGGTCAAGGGCATCAACTACTCCATCACCTCGGCCTGCTCGACGTCGGCGCACTGCATAGGCGCGGCGGCGCAGCAGATCGCCTGGGGCATGCAGGACGTGATGTTTGCCGGCGGCGGCGAGGAATTGAGTTGGGGCATGGCGCTGCTGTTCGACGGCATGGGCGCCATGTCGGCCAAGTACAACGCCACGCCCGACAAGGCGTCCCGCGCCTATGACGCCCATCGCGACGGCTTTGTGATCGGCGGCGGCGGCGGCGCCGTGGTGCTGGAGAGCCTGGAACATGCCCTGGCGCGCGGCGCCACCATCCTGGCCGAGGTCGTGGGCTTTGGTGCGACGAGCGACGGCGAGGACATGGTCGCGCCGTCCGGCGACGGCGCCGTGGCCTGCATGCGCCAGGCCATGGAGGGGCTGGCCGGCCCCATCGACTACATCAACACCCATGGCACCTCCACGCCGGTGGGCGACATGCAGGAGGTGCGCGCCATGCGCGCCGTGTTTGGCGACCAGGTGCCGCCGTTTTCCAGCACCAAGTCGCTGACCGGCCACTCGCTGGGCGCCACCGGCGTGCAGGAGGCGATCTACTGCCTGATCATGATGAACAAGGGTTTCATCGCCGGCTCGGTCAACGTCGAGACGCCGGACCCTGAGCTCGACGGCATGCCGCTGGTCACCGCCACGCGCGATGCGCAGCTGACCCAGGTGCTGTCCAACAGTTTCGGCTTTGGCGGCACCAACGCCAGCCTGGTGTTGCGCCGCTGGCAGGGCCGCTGATTTTTGCCGCCCCGGTAGAAACCCGGGGGTCTGGCGACAACTCCACCACCTAGAATCTACGGTTGCGCTTTTGGCGCTTCAGGGACAGGGCGCCACGATCTGGCGCCCTGTTCTGTTCCTAACGCTGTGCCCGACACAATTTGGCACAAGGAGAATAGTGGATGACCCCGCACACAGCCCTACGGCTGCATGTGCCCGAGCCTACTGGCAGGCCGGGCTGCAAGACCGACTTTTCCTACCTCTCCGTCTCGCCCGCAGGCAGCGTGCGCAGACCCCCACCCGATACCGCCCCCGCAGACACCGCCGACCTGGCCACCAGCCTGGTGCGCGTGCTCGATGACGATGGCAAGGCGCAAGGCCCCTGGGCTCCCGCCATGCACCCCGAACGCATGCGCCGCGGCCTGCGCGCGATGATGAAGACGCGCATCTTCGACGCGCGCATGCTGCTTGCCCAGCGGCAGAAAAAGCTCTCCTTCTACATGCAATGCCTGGGCGAGGAGGCGATCGCCGTGGCGCATTCCATGGCGCTGCAGGACGGGGACATGCGCTTTCCCACCTACCGCCAGCAGGGCCTGCTGCTGGCGCGCGACGACGTCTCCATGGCCGAGATGATCTGCCAGCTGATGAGCAACGAGGCCGACCCCATCAAGGGCCGCCAGCTGCCGGTGATGTACTCGTACAAGCGCGCCGGTTTCTTCAGCATCTCGGGCAACCTCGGCACCCAGGTGCCGCAGGCCGTGGGCTGGGCCATGGCGTCGGCCATCAAGGGCGACACGAAGATTGCGTCGGCCTGGATCGGCGACGGCTCCACGGCCGAGAGCGACTTTCACACCGCGCTCACCTTCGCCCATGTCTACCGCGCGCCGGTGATCATCAACGTGGTCAACAACCAGTGGGCCATCTCCACCTTCCAGGCCATTGCCGGCGGCGAGGGCACCACCTTTGCCCAGCGTGGCGTGGGCGTGGGCATTGCCTCGCTGCGCGTCGATGGCAACGACTTCCTGGCCGTCTACGCCGCCTCGCAATGGGCGGCCGAGCGCGCCCGCAGCAACTGCGGCCCGACCCTGATCGAGTGGGAAACCTACCGCGCCGGCCCGCACTCCACGTCGGACGACCCGAGCAAATACCGCCCCGCCGACGACTGGCAGCGCTTCCCGCTGGGCGACCCGATAGAGCGGCTGAAACAGCACCTGATCGTCATCGGCGAATGGAGCGAGGCGCAGCACGAGGCCGCGCACAAGGAGCTCGAAGCCGAGGTCATGGCCGCGCAGAAAGAGGCCGAGCGCCACGGCTCGCTGCTCGATGGCCGCGTGCCCAGCGCCGCGACCATGTTCGACGATGTGTACAAGGACATGCCGGAGCACCTGCGCCGGCAGCGTCAGCAGATGGGGGTCTAAGCCATGGCAGAACACAACCAAGTCCAGGGCGGCGTCCCCATGACCATGATCCAGGCGCTGCGCTCGGGTCTGGACGTGATGATGGGTCGCGACGACAACGTCATCGTCTACGGCGAGGACGTGGGTTACTTCGGCGGCGTGTTCCGTGTCACCGAGGGCCTGCAGGCCAAGTATGGCAAGACGCGCTGCTTTGACGCGCCGATCAACGAATCGGGCATCGTCGCCACGGCCATCGGCATGGCGGCCTACGGATTGAAGCCCGTGGTCGAGATCCAGTTCGCCGACTACTTCTACCCGGCCACCGACCAGATCGTCTCCGAGGCGGCGCGCCTGCGCCACCGCTCGGCGGGCGACTTCAGCGCCCCCATGGTGATCCGCATGCCCTGCGGCGGCGGCATCTATGGCGGGCAGACGCACAGCCAGAGCCCCGAGGCCTTCTTCACCCATGTCTGCGGCCTGCGCACGGTCATGCCGAGCAACCCGTATGACGCCAAGGGCCTCTTGATCTCGTCCATCGAGTGCGAAGACCCGGTGATCTTCCTGGAGCCCAAGCGCCTGTACAACGGCCCCTTCGACGGCCACCACGACAAACCCGTCGTGCCCTGGTCCAAGCACGACATGGGCCGCGTGCCCGAGGGCTACTACAACGTGCCGCTGGACAAGGCCGTGGTGTTCCGCCCCGGCAAGGCGGTGACGGTGCTGGCCTACGGCACCATGGTCTGGGTGGCCGAGGCCGCCGCGCGCGAGGCCGGCGTGGACGCCGAGATCATCGACCTGCGCAGCCTCTGGCCGCTGGATCTGGACACCATTCTGGAGTCGGTGAAGAAGACCGGCCGCTGCGTCGTGGTGCACGAGGCCACGCGCACCAGCGGCTTTGGCGCCGAGCTGACCGCGCTGGTGCAGGAGCATTGCTTCTATCACCTCGAAGCCCCCATAGAACGCGTGACGGGTTGGGACACCCCCTATCCGCACGCCCAGGAATGGGCGTATTTCCCCGGCCCGGCGCGCGTCGCCGAGGCCCTGAAGCGCGCAGTGGAGGCATGACATCATGGGTATTTATGTAATTCGCGTGCCCGACATTGGCGAGGGCATAGCCGAGGTGGAGCTGGTGACCTGGAATGTGCAGCCGGGCGACAGCGTGACAGAGGATCAGCATCTGGCCGACGTGATGACCGACAAGGCCACCGTCGAGGTGCCGTCGCCCGTGCACGGCAAGGTGATTTCTCTGGGCGGCGCCGTGGGCCAGGTGATGGCCGTGGGCGCCGAACTGGTGCGCCTGGAGGTCGAGGGCGAGGGCAATCTAAAGGAAAATTCGGCTCCAACGCCCACCAGTAAAGCGCAAGCAGCTCCTGTTTCAGTAGCTGTACCTGCGCCAGTGGCGACCCCGGTGGCGCCGCCTGCCAGCGCCCCCGCGCCCAAGGCCGCGCCCGCCCGGGCCGCACGCCCCGCCGCGGTGGCACGCAAGGAGGGCGAGCGCCCGCTGGCTGCGCCCTCGGTGCGCCGGCGCGCGCTGGATCTGGGGATTGACCTGCGCCTGGTCCACGGCAGCGGCCCGGCCGCGCGCATCGAGCACCATGACCTGGACGCCTTTGCCGCCGGCGGCGGCCAGGCCGCGGCCGTGGGCTCGCAGTACGTCGAGCGCCATGGCGAGGAGGCGATTCCCGTCATCGGCCTGCGCCGCAAGATCGCGCAGAAGATGCAGGACGCCAAGCGCCGCATCCCGCATTTCAGCTATGTCGAAGAGGTGGATGTGACCGAGCTGGAGGCCTTGCGCCAGCAGCTCAACAAGATCCACGGCGCCACGCGCGGCAAGCTCACGCTGCTGCCGTTTTTGGCCCGCGCCATGGTGCTGGCCCTGCGCGACTTCCCGCAGATCAACGCGCGCTTTGACGACGACGCCGGCGTGGTCACGCGCCACGAGGGCGTGCACTTAGGCATCGCCGCGCAGACCGATGGCGGCCTGATGGTGCCGGTGCTGCGCCATGCCGAAAGCCTGGACCTGTGGGCCTGCGCCGCCGGCATCGCCCGCGTGGCCGAGGGCGCCAAGAGCGGGAAGCTGGGGCGTGACGAGCTCTCGGGCTCCACCATCACCCTGACCAGCCTGGGGGCCCTGGGCGGCATCGTCAGCACTCCGGTGATCAACCACCCCGAGGTGGCCATCGTCGGCGTCAACCGCATGGTCGAGCGCCCGATGCTGCGCAATGGCCAGGTGGTGGCGCGCCAGCTGATGAACCTGTCGTCCTCGTTCGACCACCGCGTGGTCGATGGCATGGACGCGGCGCAGTTCATCCAGGCGATACGCCAGCTACTTGAAACCCCGGCCCTGCTGTTTGTGGAGTGATGTGATGAAGGAATTGACTACCAAACTGCTGGTCATCGGCGGTGGTCCCGGCGGCTATGTGGCCGCGATACGCGCCGGCCAGTTGGGCATACCCACGGTGCTGGCTGAAGGAGTGCAGCTGGGTGGCACCTGCCTGAACATTGGCTGCATACCGTCCAAGGCGCTGATCCATGCGGCCGAGCAGTTCGAAACCGCGCGCCACCAGGCCGCGGGCTCGCAGCTGGGCATACGCGTGGCCGACCCGCAGATCGACATCGCGCAAACCGTGCGCTGGAAGGACGGCATCGTCACCCGCCTCACGGGCGGCGTGGGCGCGCTCTTGCGCAAGGCCGGCGTCAAGGTCTTGAAGGGCTGGGCGCAGATCGAGGACGGCAAGACGGCCATCGTGCAGGTGGACGGCGAGGCCGTGCGCGTGCGCTGCGAGCATCTGCTGCTGGCCACCGGCTCCGAGCCGGTCGAGCTGCCCAGCATGCCCTTTGGCGGCCCTGGAGGCCCGATCTGGTCATCGACGGACGCGCTCTCGCCCGACATCCTGCCCAAACGCCTGGTCGTCGTCGGCGCCGGCTACATCGGCCTGGAGCTGGGCATGGCCTACCGCAAGCTGGGCGTGGACGTGACGGTGGTCGAGGCCGCGCAGCGCGTGCTGCCCGGCTACGACGAGGAGCTGACCCAACCCGTGCTGGACGCGCTGCAAAAAAGCGGCATCGTGCTGCACCTGGGCTGCAGCGTGCAGGGCTGGGATGCAGAGCATGGCGTGCATGTGCGCAGCGACGAGCGCGCCGAGGAATTCGCCCTGCCCGCCGAGCGCGTGCTGGTCGCCGTCGGCCGCAGGCCGCGTACCGCGGGCTTTGGCCTCGAATCGCTGCAGCTGACCATGGCCGGGCGCCATGTGGCCATCGACGGGCATTGCCGCACCTCGATGCGCAATGTCTGGGCGATTGGCGATGTGACCGGCGAGCCCATGCTGGCGCACCGCGCCATGGCCCAGGGCGAATGCGTGGCCGAGCAAATCGCCGGCAAGAACCGCAGCTTCGCCCCCGTGGCCATTCCTGCCGTGTGCTTCACCGACCCCGAGGTGGTGGTGGCCGGCAAGACCCCGGGCGAGGCACGCGCCGCCGGCATCGATTGCATCGATGCCGCCTTCCCGTTCGCCGCCAACGGCCGGGCCATGACGCTGGAGGCCACCGGCGGCTTCGTGCGCGTGGTGGCGAGGAAGAGCGACCATGTCATCCTCGGCTGGCAGGCCGTGGGCCGCGGCGTGTCCGAGCTCGCCGCCGCCTTCGGCCAGTCGCTGGAGCTGGGCGCCCGCCTGGAGGACGTGGGCCACACCATCCACGCCCACCCCACGCTGGGCGAGGCGGTGCAGGAGGCGGCGCTGCGTGCGCTGGGGCAGGCGCTGCATATCTGATGCCTGCTGCGCATCCAGCGCCTCGGCCGGCAGTCGACCGGCGCTGGCATGGGCCCGTCGCCGCTTGCGGGAGAGCCGCATCAGCGGATGCGGACCACTAGTGCAGTGTTCGGCGCTATCTGGAACATAAAACCGCGCCTTTTCGGCCCGGACGGCGTTGCAAATCCTCGCGATAGCTACGGCTATCGCTACGGTTTGCGCCTAGCCCAGACCAAAAATCCATCGGTTTTATTTGTTCCATCAAGCATCAAACACTGCACTAGAAGTAGCGGGCCACCAGCGGTATCAGCAGCGCGGCCAGCAGCACCTGCAGGCTCAAGGCCAGGCCGGCGTAGGCGCCGGCGTCGGCATTGACCTGCAGGGCGCGCGCAGCACCTATGCCGTGCGACACCGTGCCCAGGCCAAAGCCGCGCGCGATCCAATCGGCATCGCTGGTGCCAACGCCCAGAATGCGAAACAAGGCCTTGGCCGACAGCGCGCCGACCAGGCCCGCCAGCACGGCGAATACCGCCGCCAGCGCCGGAACGCCGCCGATTTTCTCGGCCACGCCCATGGCCACCGGGGCGGTGACGGATTTGGGCGCCAGCGAGCGCAGCACCTCGCCCGTCAGCCCCATGGCCCAGCCCGCCAGCACCGCCACGATGGCCGCCGTGGCGCCCCCGGCCAGCGCCGCGATCAGCAGGCGGCCCCAGTTGCGCGCCAGCTCCTCGCGTCTGTCCCACAGCGGAAATCCCAGCGCCACGACCGCGGGCCCGAGCAGGAAGTGAATGAACTGCGCGCCCGCAAAATAGGTGGGGTAGGGCACCTTGGTGAGCATCAGCGTCGTGCCCAGCACCACCACCGACCACAGCACCGGATTGGCCCAGGGGGCCTGGCCGGAGCGCACATACAGCCCGTGTGCAACCACATACACGGCCAGCGTGGCCGTCAGGCCGAACAGCGGCGCGGACGAGAGGTAAACCCAGAGCTGGACAAAATCAGGCATCGGTAGATCCCTCCTTGCGTGCATCCTGCGGGTTGCGCACCAGCGCGCGTACCAGCAGCGTCGTGACGGCCATGCCGGCCCAGGTGGACAGGGCAATGACCAGCATCAGCCTGACGCCATAGTCGCGCAGCAGATCAAGGTGGGTGATGACGCCCACCCCCACTGGCACGAACAACAGCGACAGGTGCGACAGCAGATAGGTGGCCGCGGCATGCACCGGCTCGCGCAGCACGCGAAAGTGCAGCGACGCCACCAGCAGCAACATGCCCACGACAGGGCCGGGAAACGGCAGCCTGAGCAGACGGGCCAGGGCTTCGCCGACCAGCTGCAGCGTCAGCAGCCAGGTCATGCCTTGAAGTGCGCGCATGGGTTGGGTTCCTTTGAGAGATGGTGGATGGAGACGGCGGGTGGCTGTTGTACTGCAATCGTCAGGCGGCCGGTGGCTGGGCGCGCATGTCCGCCGCCCCCCGGCCGCGCCACTGGCCGGGCGTGGCACCGGTCCAGCGCCTGAAGGCGCGGGTGAACACGCTGGGTTCGGCATAGCCCAGGGCCAGCGCAATGTCGGACAGCGCGCGCGTGGTCTGCGCCACCGCCTGCAGGGCGGCGTCGCGCCGCACGCCGTCCAGCAGCGCGGAGTAGCTCAGGCCTTCGGCCCGCATGCGCCGCGCCAGGGTGCGCTCGGACAGGCCCAGGGCGCGCGCCGCCTGCGCCCGCGCCGGCGCCTGCCCCTGCAGCTGGCTGGCGATCCACATGCGCAGCGTCTGCTCCAGCCCGTCCTGCCGGGACAGGGCCGCCAGGCGCGCGGCCGCCTGCTGCTGGTGCGCTTGCGCCAGCTGGGCATTGGCCTGGGGCAGGGGCGCATCGAGCTGGGCGTTGGCCAGCAGCACGCCGCTGAAGGCCTGCTCGAAGTCCACCGGGCACTGGAACACCTCGCGGTAGCCGGCCAGCGGGCCGATGCGCGCCTGGCTCAGTTGCACGCGCTGGGGCCGCAGTGCGCTGCCGGTGACCCAGCGCGCAAACACCACCACGGCCGCCAGCACGGACTCGATCTGGTGCGGGCTGAAGGCCAGCGCGCCCTGGCGGGGGTGATAGACCACCCAGCAGGCTTCGGGGCCGGTGATGGTCTGAAAGCGCCCGCCGTCGCTGATCAGGCGCTGGTACTTCTGCACCAGCGCCAGCGCCGCGCGCAGCGTGGGCGCGGACTGCAGCAGGTAGCTCACCACGTTGAAGCTGGCCGGCCCCACGCCGGCGCCGGCCTTCAGGCCAAAGCCCGCATCCTGCGTGCAGTGCACCGCGGCGCGCCACAGCCGCGTGATGTGATCGATGGGCCAGCGCTCGGCCGTCAGTTCTTCGGGCGCAATGCCGGCCTGGGCCAGCAGCGCGCCGCGCGCCACGCCCTGCCGCTCGGCAGCGGCCAGCACGGTGCCCACCCAGCCCATGGATACGGTGGCCTGCAAAGTCAAGTGCGATGTCCTGAAAAGTCAATCACCCGGCCATCTTAGCGGCTATCTTCGCCACCACAAGAAGGGGCAGGCTGGCCCCAGGGAGACAAACACATGACAGCATTGCAGGCAGACCTGGTGGTCGTGGGCGGCGGCCTGGCCGGCATCGTCACCGCGCTGGAGGCGCTGCGCGCCGGGCGCAGCGTGGCTCTGGTCGATCGCGACAGCCCCGAGCGTTTCGGCGGCCTGGCCCTGTGGGCCTTTGGCGGCATGGCGCTGGTGGGCACCCGGCTGCAAGCCAAAAAAAACATCCCCGACAGCCCCGCGCGGGCGCTGGCCGATTGGCAGCGTTTTGGTGAGCTCGACCCCAACGGCCGCTGGCCGCAGGCCTGGGCGCGTTACTACGTCGAGCATTCGGCCACAGAGGTTTACGACTGGCTGCTGCAAGAGGGCGTGAAGTTCATGCCCGCCGTGAATCTGGTCGAGCGCGGCAGGAACGGCGAGGGCAACAGCGTGGCGCGCTACCACCTGCTGTGGGGCACTTCGCGCTGCATGACGCTGCGCCTGATTGAGCAACTGCGTGCGGCGGGCAGCGGCGGCAAGCTGACGCTGCTGCACCGCCACCGCGTGACGCAGCTCGAACACACCGCTGGGCGGGTCAGCGGCGCGCTGGCCATCGACGAGGCCACGGGTGCCGAGGTGCACTTGCGCGCGCCAGCCGTCGTGCTGGCCATGGGCGGCATCAACGGCAGCCATGAGGAGGCGCGGCGCAACTGGCCCAGCGACCGGCCGCAGCCCAAAACCATGCTCAACGGCGCGCATCCCTTTGCCGACGGCCGGCTGCACCACCTGGCCGCCGACCAGCTGGGAGCACAAATCACCCACGCTGGCGAGATGTGGAACTACGCGGCGGGCTTTCCGCACCCGTTCCCGCACTTCCCCGGCCATGGGCTGTCCACCATTCCGTGCAAATCGGCCCTGTGGCTGAACCACCGGGGCGAGCGCATCGGTCCCGAGCCCCTGGTCACCGGCTTTGACACGCATTGGCTGTGCCAGCGCGTGGCAAGCCAAGAGAAGCCCTGGACCTGGCACCTGCTCAACTGGCGTATCGCGGCCAAGGAGTTCGCCATCTCCGGCGCCGAGCACAACCAGCGCATCCGCGACCGGCAGCTCCTGGCCTTCCTCAAGGAAACGCTGCTGGGCAACCATCGGCTGGTGCGCCAGATGCAGCAGCAAAGCCCGCATTTCCTGGTAGCCGACAGCCTGGCCGAGCTGACCGCGAAGATGAACGCGCTCACCGCCTCGCACGACATAGCCCCCGCGCAGCTACAAGCCACGGCCGACGCTTTTGATGCGAACTTTGCGCCCGGCGCCAAGCCCGAGGACGACGCGCAAATCCGCCGCATCCTGCATGCGCGCCAGTGGGGGCCGGACAGGCTGCGCACCTGCAAACCCGCGCCGCTGCAGATGAGAGGTGCGGGCCCGTTCATCGCCATCCAGATGCAGCTCATCACGCGCAAAAGCCTGGGCGGCCTGCAGACCGATTTGCACAGCCGCGTGCTGGATGCGGCAGAACAAGCCATCCCCGGCCTGTACTGCGTGGGCGAGGCGGCGGGCTTTGGCGGCGGCGGCGCCAGCGGAAAGCGGTCGCTGGAGGGCACCTTCCTGCCCGGCTGCATCCTCACGGCGAAGGCTGCGGCAAATCATATAAAAAATGGACTCTAGCGCTTTTTGGTAAAGCGCAAACAGCTATCAAATTAAAAGCAATTCAGGAGACAATATGGAGTTTGACTACATCGTTATCGGCGCCGGCTCGGCCGGCTCGGTGGTGGCCAGCCGCCTGAGCGAAGACCCCGCCGTCACGGTCTGCCTGCTGGAGGCCGGTGGGCCGGACAGCAGCGTCCTCACGCGCGCGCCACTGGGCTTTGTGGCCGAGGCTCAGCTCAAGAAGAACTCAGTGCACTACACCACCGTGCCGCAGCCGGGGCTGAACGGGCGCCAGGGCTTTCAGCCGCGCGGGCAGGTGCTGGGCGGCAGCAGCGCCATCAACGCCATGATCTACTGCCGCGGCCACCGCAGCGACTACGACCGCTGGGCGGCCGAGGGCAACCCCGGCTGGGACTACGCCAGCGTGCTGCCCTATTTCAAGCGCGCCGAAGACAGCGAATGCTTTGGCGCCACCGACTACCACGGCCAGGGCGGGCCGCTGGGCGTGGCCTATTTGCGCAGCCCTTTTCCCACCTCGCAGGCGTTCCTGCGCGCCTGCGCGGCGCAGGGCCTGGCGCAGACGCCCGACTACAACGGCGCGCAGCAAGAGGGCTGCTGGCCGGCCCAGGTCACGCAGCGCGGCGGCGAGCGCTGCAGCGCCGCGCGCGCCTACCTCACGCCGCACCTGGGACGCAGCAACCTCACCGTGCTCACCCATGCCCAGTGCCTGCGCCTGCAGTGGCAGGGCCGGCGCGCCGAGGGTGTGCACATCGTGCGCGGCGGCCAGCAAAGCCTGGTGCGCGCGCGCCGCGAGATCGTGCTGTCGGGCGGCGCCTACGGCTCGCCCCAGCTGCTGATGTGCTCGGGCGTGGGCCCGGCCGATCAGCTGCAGGCGCAGGGCATTGCCGTGGTGCAGGCGCTGACCGGCGTGGGGCAGAACCTGCAGGACCACATCACCGCATCGCTGAACTGGAAGGGCCTGCGCAGCGACGCCGGCTTTGGCGTCTGCCCCTCGGGCGCCATGGCGCTGCTGCGCGGCATGCGCGAGTGGCAGGCGCAGCGCACCGGCTGCATCACCAGCAACGTGGCCGAGGCCGGGGCCTTCTTTCGCACCGAAGCCGGTTTGCACGCCAGCGACATCGAGCTGGAGTTCGTCGCCGCCATCGTCGAGGACCACAGCCGCAAGCTGCACTGGGGCCACGGCTTTGGCCTGCATGTCACGCTGACGCGGCCGCAAAGCCGGGGCGAGGTGCGCCTGGCCAGCAGCGACGCGCGCCAGAGCCTGCTGATCGACCCGCGCTACTTCAGCCACCCGGACGACATGCCGCGCCTGGTCAAGGGCGTGCAGAAGTCGCTGGCCATCATGAACGACGCGGCGCTGGCACCCTGGCGCGGCAAGATGCTCTCTCCCATCAGCGCCGACGACCCCGCCGGCATAGAGCGCGAGCTGCGGCGCAGTGCCGACACCGAATACCACCCCGTGGGCACCTGCCGCATGGGGCCGGCCGACAACCCCGCCGCCGTGGTCGGGCCGGATCTGCGCGTGCACGGCTGCACCGGGCTGCGTGTGGCCGACGCCTCCGTCATGCCGAACATCACCACCGGCAACACCAACGCGCCAAGCATCATGATCGGCGAGAAATGCGCCGACCTGCTGCGCGCCGCCGCCCGCGCTCCCGCCCGCTCTTCCGCCGGTTCCTTCGGGTAAAGGCCAGCCCATGCACAACGACGCCCAGCACCTGTCCCCGCTGCCTCAACGGCCCAACGTGCCCAACGTGCCCACCCACATCCCCCAGCCCCTGCGCGACTGCTTCGCCGCGCAGCACGCCGCCTTTCAAAAGCAGCGCTGCCCCAGCCTGGCCGAACGCCGTGCCGACCTGCGCGCCCTGCACCGCCTGCTGGTGGACCACCGCGAGGCCCTGGTCGACGCTGTGAACCGCGACTACGGCTGCAGGAGCCGTTTCGAGACCCTGATGACCGAGCTGCTGCAGGCGCAGGAAGGGCTGCTGGACGCCATCAAGCGCCTGCCGCGCTGGATGCGGCGCGAAAAGCGCCCGCTCGACATCAGCCAGTACCCGCTGGCCAGGGCCTGGGTGCAGCCCCAGGCGCTGGGCGTGGTGGGCGTCGTCGTGCCCTGGAACTTCCCCATCGCCATGGCCGTGCAGCCCATGATTGGCGCGCTGGCGGCGGGCAACCGGGTGATGGTGAAGATGTCGGAAAACTCGGCACAACTCGCGCGCCTGCTGCAAGAGGTGTTGCCGCGCTACTTTGCGGCCGACAAGGTCAGCGTCTTTGCCGATCGTGGCGAAGACGGCAGCAGCATAGGCCCGCTGTTCACCCAGCTGCCGTTCAACCACCTGTTCTTCACCGGCTCGCCGCAGACCGGCCGCGCCGTGATGGCCAACTGCGCGCCCAACCTCACGCCCGTCACGCTGGAGCTGGGCGGCAAGTCGCCCGCCATCGTCGCGCCCGACTACCCGCTCGATAAGGCGGCCGAGCGCATCCTGTGGGTCAAGATGCTCAACGCCGGGCAGATTTGCACCAATGTGGACTACCTGTTCGTGCCCGCAGGCCAGGAGCAGGCCTTCATCCAACAGGCACAGCGCGTCGTGCAAGAGCGCTACCCCGACCTGTGCAATGGCGACTACACCGCCATCATCGACCAGCGCCAGTACGACCGGCTGCAGGCCATGCTGCAAGATGCCATCGCCCAGGGCGCGCAGGCCGTACCGCTGGCGCCGGGGAAGAGCGGCGACGCGGCCCGGCGCATCATGCCGCCGGTGGCGCTCTTGAACGTGCACGACGGCATGCAGGTCATGCAGCGCGAGATCTTCGGCCCGATCCTGCCCATCCTCGGCTACCAAAACCGGGACGAGGTCACGCAGTACATCAACGACAGGCCGCACCCGCTGGCGCTCTACCTGTTCAGCCACGAACGCCCGCTGCAGCAGCATTACCTGACGCAAACGCTGTCGGGCGGCGTCACGCTCAACGACACCTTGCTGCACGTGGGCCAGCACCACCTGCCGTTTGGCGGCGTGGGCAACAGCGGCATGGGCCACTACCACGGGTACGAGGGGTTCCTGACCTTCTCCAAGCTGCGCCCGGTGTTCCAACAGGGGCCGCTGCGCACCGTCAACTTCCTGCAGCCGCCCTATGCCGGCCTGGCCAGCAAGATGCTGAACATCATGCTGTGGCGTAACCGTTAAATTTTGAACAAAAACAGCCGCTATCGCTTATCCAGCAATCGCATGCAGCTATTAAAAAAGGAGTTCACCATGAACGGCGCACAAGCATTGATGAAGACCCTGGCCGACGCCGGCATAGCGGTCTGCTTCACCAACCCCGGCACGTCGGAGATGCACTTCGTCGCCGCCCTGGACAGCGAGCCACGCATGCGCGCCGTACTGGCCTTGTTCGAGGGCGTGGCCACGGGCGCGGCCGACGGTTACGCGCGCATGGCGGATAAGCCCGCCGCCACGCTCTTGCACCTGGGTTGCGGCCTGGGCAACGGCCTGGCCAATCTGCACAACGCACGCAAGGGCAAGGTGCCGGTGGTCAACATCGTCGGTGACCACGCCACCACGCATACCCAGTACGACGCGCAGCTGCAGTCCGACATAGAAACCGTGGCCAGGAACGTCTCGCCCGGCTTTGTGCGCACCAGCGCCAGCACCGAGGCGCTGTGCCAGGACGCGGTGGACGCCGTGCAGGCCGCGCGCGGCCTGCCGGGCCAGGTGGCCACGCTGATCCTGCCGGCCGATGTCTCCTGGGGCGAAGGCGCCCAGCCCTGCGCCCCGCCCGCCGTGCCTGCGGCGCCCGCTGCCGACGATGCCAGCGTGCAGGCCATCGCCCAGTTGCTGCGATCCGGCAAGAAGACCGCCCTGCTGCTGGGCGGCCAGGCGCTGCGCAAACCCGGCCTGCTGGCCGCCGCGCGCATCGCCGCGCAGGCCGGCGTGCCGCTGCTGGCCGAGGTCTTCCCCACGCGCCTGACGCGCGGCGCCGGCCTGCCGGCGGTGGAACGCATCGCCTACCTGGCCGAAATGGCCGGCGTGCAGCTGGCCGACCTGGAGCACCTGATCCTGGTCGATGCCAAGGCGCCCGTGTCCTTCTTTGCCTACCCCGGCAAAAAGAGCGATCTGGTGCCGGACGGCTGCAGCGTGCACACCCTGGCCGCGCCCGAGCAGGACGCGCTGGCCAGCCTGGAAAAGCTCTGCGCTGCCCTGGGCGCGCAGCAGGCCCAGCCACGGCTGCAGGCGCCGCTGCGCCCCGGCCGCCCCACAGGCCGGCTGACGGCGCCCAAGGTCTGCAAGGCCGTGGGCCACCTGCTGCCCGAGGGCGCCATCCTCATCGACGAGGCCATCACCAGCGGCCTGATGCTGGGCGCCATGACGGCCGGCTGCCCGCGCCACGACCTGATCACCCTGACCGGCGGCGCCATCGGCCAGGGCCTGCCCAATGCCGTGGGTGCGGCCATTGCCTGCCCGGATCGCCCGGTGATCGCGCTGATCGGCGACGGCACGGCCATGTACACCATCCAGGCGCTGTGGAGCATGGCGCGGGAGCAGCTGCATGTGGTCAGCATCATCTTCAACAACGCCAGCTACTCGGTGCTGAACGTGGAGCTGGAACGCGTGGGCGCGGGCGAAGGCGGCGCCAAGGCGCGCGCCCAGCTCGACCTGGCCGGGCCGCGCCTGAACTTCGCCCAGCTCGCCCAGGGCATGGGCGTGCACGCCGTGCGCGCCAGCACGGCCGAGGACTTCACCCAGGCGCTGGAATACGCCCTGGCCACGCCCGGCCCGCACCTGATCGAGGCGCTGGTGCCCGAGTCGCTCAGCGGCGCCAAGCGCAAGCTGCTGCCCTGGCTGCTCAAGTCGCTGCCCAGCCTGCCGCGGCCGGTGGCGCGGGCGCTGAAGCAAAAGATAGCACCGTAGTCGAGAGCGATAGGGATGCCCACGCCCCGTGCCCGCCGTGGGCGCGGGCAAGACCCCGGGCGAGCGCGCGCCGCAGGCATGGCCTGCATGGACGCTTCGCCGCCAACGGCCTTTTTTGGTGCGCCGCACCAGGGCCTTGCACCAAGACCCGGCAAAACACCGTAGCCGCTGGCCATTGCCCCCTGTGCCCGCGTTGGCACGGTCGTTGCATTGAACCCTGCGTGGCCGATGGCGGCCATGGGCCATATGCGGCATGACTGCCCGCTGGCCGGATCCACACGCAAGGCAAGGGGGAGCCATGGAAAAAATGAAACTGGTGTTGGTGGGCAACGGCATGGCGGGGGTGCGCGCGCTCGAAGAGCTGCTCAAGATCGCGCCCGACCTGTACGACATCACCATCTTCGGCGCCGAGCCGCACCCCAACTACAACCGCATCCTGCTCTCGCCGGTGCTCGCCGGCGAGCAAACGCTGGAGCAAATCGTGCTCAACGACTGGGCCTGGTACCAGGAGCACGGCATCACCGTACACGCCGGCTGCACCGTGAACGAAGTGAACCGCGCGCGGCGCACCGTGCACGCCAGCGGCAAAGACGGCCAGGCCATCAGCGTGCCGTATGACCGGCTGATCCTGGCCACGGGCTCCAACCCCTTCATGCTGCCCATCCCCGGCAAGGATTTGGACGGCGTGCTGGCCTACCGCGACATTGCCGACACCCAGGCCATGATTGACGCGGCCACGCAGTACCGCCACGCCGTGGTCATTGGCGGCGGCCTCTTGGGCCTGGAGGCGGCCAACGGCCTGATGAAGCGCGGCATGCAGGTGACCGTGGTGCACGCCAGCGAATGGCTGATGGAACGCCAGCTCGACCCCGTGGCCGGGCAGATGCTGCAAAAGGCGCTGCAAGAGCGCGGCATGCAGTTTTTGATGCAGGCGCAGACGCAAGAGCTGCTGGGCAATGCCGACGGCCGCGTGTGTGCTATTCGGTTCAAGGACGGCAGCGAGATCCCCGCCGACCTGGTCGTCATGGCCGTGGGCATACGCCCCAACACCGCCTTGGCCGAATCCATGCGCCTGCATGTGAATCGCGGCATCGTGGTGAACGACACCATGCAGACCACCACCGACGCGCGCATCTACGCCGTGGGCGAATGCGCCGCGCACCGGGGCACGGCCTATGGGCTGGTGGCACCGCTGTTCGAGCAGGGCAAGGTACTGGCCAACCACCTGGCCGAGTTCGGCATAGGCCGCTACCTGGGCTCGCAGACCTCGACCAAGCTCAAGGTCACGGGCATAGACCTGTTCTCGGCCGGCGACTTCATGGGTGGCGCGGGCACCGAAGAAATCGTCATGAGCGACCCCGGCGCCGGGCAGTACAAAAAGCTGGTGCTCAAGGACGACAAGCTGGTCGGCGCCTGCCTGTACGGCAACACCGTCGATGGCAGCTGGTACTTCAAGCTGCTGCGCGAGGGCCGCAGCGTGGCCGAGCTGCGCGCCAGCCTGATGTTTGGCGAAAGCAACCTGGGCGACGGCGGTCACGCCGGCCAGAACCAGGCCGCCGCCATGCCCGACGAGGCCGAGGTCTGCGGCTGCAACGGCGTGACCAAGGGCACCATCTGCAAGGCCATCAAGGAAAAAGGCCTGTTCACCGTCGACGAGGTGCGCAAGCACACCAAGGCCAGCGCCAGCTGCGGCTCGTGCACCGGCCTGGTCGAGCAGATTTTGATGGCCACCGTGGGCGGCGCCTACGCCGCCGCCAGCGCCGCCAAGCCGGTGTGCAGTTGCACCGAGCACGGCCACCAGGCGCTGCGCGACGCCATCCGCGCCAATCACCTCATCAGCAAGGAAGAAGTCTTTGCCTTCATGGAGTGGAAGACGCCCGACGGCTGCCCCAGCTGCCGCCCGGCCATCAACTACTACCTGATCAGCACCTGGCCCAAAGAGGCGCTGGACGACCCGCAAAGCCGCGCCATCAACGAGCGCAGCCACGCCAACATCCAAAAAGACGGCACCTACAGCGTGGTGCCGCGCATGTGGGGCGGCGAGACCAGCGCGGCCGAGCTGCGCCGCATTGCCGACGTGGTGGACAAATACAAAATCCCCGGCGTCAAGGTCACGGGCGGGCAGCGCATAGACCTCTTGGGCGTGAAGAAGGAAGACCTGCAGGGCGTGTGGAACGACATCGCCATGCCCTGCGGCCACGCCTACGGCAAGAGCCTGCGCACGGTGAAAACCTGCGTGGGCAGCGAATGGTGCCGCTTTGGCACGCAGGACAGCAGCCAACTCGGGCGCGACCTGGAGCGCGCGCTCTGGCGCATGTACGCGCCGCACAAGGTCAAGCTGGCGGTCAGCGGCTGCCCGCGCAACTGCGCCGAGAGCGGCATCAAGGACGTCGGGATCATCGGCGTGGATTCGGGCTGGGAGATCCACATCGCCGGCAACGGCGGCATCAAGACCGAGGTGGCGCACTTCTTCACCAAGGTGAAAACCGCCGAGGAGGTGATGGAGGTCAGCGGCGCCTTCCTGCAGCTCTACCGCGAAGAAGGCTGGTACCTGGAGCGCACCACCCACTACGTGGCGCGCGTCGGCCTGGAGCATGTGAAGAAAAAGGTGCTGGAAGACGAGGCCAACCGCCAGGTCCTGTGGGCGCGCCTGCAGGTTGTGTCGCAATAAGCGGAACGGCTAGGATTTGATGATGCAAGCGTTGTCATTCCAGCTCCAGAATTCGGTCCTGCGTGGGGTCCTCAAACGGCTGCACTATCCGCTGGAAGTGATGCTGGTGTGCGTTCGCTGGTACGCGGCCTACCCGTTGAGCCTGCGCAACCTGGAAGAGATGATGGCTGAACGCGGCATCCAGGTCGATCACGCCACGGTTCACCGCTGGGCACTGAAGATGTTGCCGGTGCTGGCCAAGGTGTTTCGCCGGCGCCAGCGTCCGGTGGGGCGCTCCTGGCGAGTCGATGAAACGTATATCCAGGTCGGCGGTCAGTGGAAGTATCTATACCGCGCCGTCGACAAGCTCGGGTACACCGTGGACTTCTTGCTCACCGCTCGGCGCGATGTAGCGGCGGCCCGCCGATTCTTCGAGCGTGCCATTGACTTGCATGACGTCCCCGAAAAGATCACGATTGACAAGAGCGGCGCCAACACCGCAGCTGTGCGAGGCTTGATCGCCGACAGCGGCGTGGCAATTGAACTGCGCCAGTCGAAGTACCTCAACAACATCGTCGAGCAGGACCACCGGGCGATCAAGCGACGAACCCGACCGATGATGGGGTTCAAGTCTTTCTGGTCCGCCAGACGCATCATCGCCGGCATCGAGACCATGCACATGATCAAGAAAGGGCAGCAGCGCTGCCCGAGTGGCAACACCATGTCCGCCGCCGACCAGTTTTACAGCTTGGCTCATTGAAACCGATCGACATCAACGGCCATTTGCCGCCTCGGCGCCGCTATTGCGACACAACCGGCGGGGGTACCAGGGCGGCAATGCGGTCGATGAGTTCCAGCGGTGTGAGGTGCAGCTCGTCTGCCTTGGCACCGCGTCTGTCAGCGTAGAAGTCGCTGCGGGGTTCGCTGTGCTGCTTGCCGCAGCGGTAGATCAACTCGCTGCCGGCCTTGCGCAGGCGCTCCATGGCAAAGGGTGGACGGGCGCAATAGCGCAGCAGACGCTCCAGCGCAGCGCGGTCGTGGGCTTCGATGCAGACACCGGCGTCGACCGAGAAGCCGCTGTGTTTGTAGCCCTGCATGTCTTTGGCGTCACTGCTCTCCAGCAGGCCCCGTGCAACGAAGGCGCGCAGGATGCGTTTTTGCAGGGTGGTCTGCACTTGGGCCACGGTCGCCGCATCGATGCCGCTGGCCGGGTGGAATACGACACCTGGCGCAGAGGCTTGCATTGGGGCATCAGCGCTGCCCTCACCCTCCACTTCCTCAAACACCCCGTCCACCACGCAGACGTGGAAATGGACGTGTTCGTTCAGGCTGGAGCCGAACCTGTGAATGAAGGCCACTGCGCCGATGTGCAGGTTCGCCTTGTCTGCATTGGCCGCGCCAGGGCAATGGGCTTGCAGGCTTTGTGCAATGACACGCAGGAAGATGCGCAGCACCATATTGAGCGTGGCACTGTCGCGCTGCATGTAGTACCGCAGCCGTTTGGGCACGGAGAGCACCCACTGGCGCACCGGCAGGCGGGGGAAGACGTGGTCGCTCAGGTGTGCCGCCGTCTCCACCATCCGCCGGGTGGTGCACGAGGGGCAGACTCCCCGGCCTTTGCAGGAGAAGGCTACAAAGTAGTCGTGCCCACAGTCGCCGCAGCGAGCGCGGGCAAAGCCATGGGCAAAGATGCCGCACTCAAGATACTTGGCAAACGCTTTGCGCACGAAGGGCTTGGGGGTGTGGTGGTCGCCCTGGCCGTCGAACTGACCCGCGCTGGCCAACTCTAGCCAGGTCTCGTAGTGCTCGGCTACCGTTTGGTAGAGCAGCGTGCGTTCGGGGTGGCGTGGGTTGTAGAGCTTGGGCTTGGTAGTGGCTGACATGAATACTGTACAACTGCACAGTATTCTGCGGCGATTGTTTGGGTACGCAAAGCACAAGGCCCGAACCGTCGCCAGTTCGGGCCTTGTCAGGGTAGCTTGGCTGCGGACTTACTTGCGCGCAGGCGGCACATCCGTGCAGCTGCCATGCGCCACTTCCGCCGCCATGCCAATGGATTCGCCAAGGGTTGGATGCGGGTGGATGGTCTTGCCGATGTCGACAGCGTCCGCACCCATCTCGATGGCCAGGGCGATCTCGCCGATCATGTCGCCCGCATGCGTGCCGACCATGCCGCCGCCCAGGATCTTGCCGTGGCCATGGGCCTCGGGCGAATCATCAAACAGGAGCTTGGTGAAGCCTTCGTCACGCCCGTTGGCAATGGCGCGGCCCGAGGCGGCCCAGGGGAACAGGCCCTTCTTGACCCTGATGACGGCCCGCAGTCGGTGGTGTGGGACGAGGCAGAAAATCGAATGCACGTGCAGAAGGCACTCATGGAGTACCTGCTGCTGGGCCGGCTGGCCTGACACGGTAATCGTGGGCGCGGGCTGGCCCGAGATGGACGCCGCCTCGCCGGCTTGCCGCACGCGGCCCACTCCTATACTCCCCGTATAGGCCGCCGATAGCGCCCGACAGACGGGCGCTGGCGACCGATACTCCCCCATCATCAGAGTGAGATAGGCCGCGCACCGCCCACGGCAGCGGCGCTTACATCGACAGAATCTGGCTGGCGATCGACGTGGTCTCGCGCACCGCAAACTTGGTGCCCGCGGTGCGGATGCCCCAGATCAGCTCGACCAGGGCGCGGTTGTTGAGCAGCGGCTCACCGCCCAGGATCAGCCAGTAGCCGGTGCCATCCACCCAGAACAGCATCAGCGTGGTGGTGGGCAGCAGCATGTCGATGCCTTCGTGGAACGACACGGCGCGGCCGGTGCCCGTCCAGCCGCGCTGCTTCTGGCGCTTGGCGAAGTCGAAGAAATCGGCTGCCACCACGCACAGGGTTTCGGCCTCTTCCTCCGAATAGCCCACGCGCGCCAGGCAGAAGCCTTCGTCCGAGGCCAGCGCCGCCGTGCGCGTGCCCGACAGCCCGGCAATGGCATGCGGCAGGTAGTTGTCGAGCCGCACGTCGGGTGCGCGCAGCTCGCGCTGCACCTCGTGCACCCAGCCTTCGTACAGCGCGCGCGCCAGCACGGTGCGGTGCTCGGGCGCCAGTTCCAGCCAGGCGCTGCGGCGCAGCGAGGCGCCGCGCGGCATCAGGGTCTGCAGGATGGCGCTGGTCTCGTCCGGCACGCGCTCGCCGTAGGCGTGCAGCGCACCGGCGGGCGTGAGCACCAGGTACGGGTCGTCCGCGGGGGCGTCGGCGCTGACAGGGGTTTCGTTCATCACTCTTCCGCGTTGTTGAACGGATCGATGCCGTAGATCAGCGCCTTGACCAGCGTCGCCATGTGGGCGCGGCTGCGCGCGTCGGTGTCCATGGCCGTCGGCGGCAAGCCCATGGCCACCAGCTCGCGCGACACCATCTGCCGCGTCTGCCAGCCGCCCTGGTCGGAATGCGTGATGCCGACCACCAGCGAGGTGCGGTCGATGAAGTCGCGGAACTCGGTCACGTAGGTGCGCAGGTCGGCCACCGGGTCGGGCGAGTTGCCGCGCAGCATCAGCACCAGGCCGAGCGCGTTCTCGGTCAGGATGTCCCACATGAAGTCAAAGCGCTTCTGCCCCGGTGTGCCGTACAGCCGCACCTGGTCGCCGCTGGCGAGCTTCATGAGGCCGTAGTCCATCGCCACCGTGGTGGTCTTCTTGAGGGTCTTCACGTCGTCCGAGGCGTTGGCCTCGGTGCGTACCACCTCGATGTCCGACAGGGATTGGATGGCCGTGGTCTTGCCCGCCCCCACGGGGCCGGCGAACACGAGCTTGTAGATACTGGCCATGGCGTCAAAAAATTAGAACAGCTTGTCCATCAGCGATTTGAAGAAGCCGCGCCGCGCCGCCACCTCGGGCTTGCGCGCCGCCGCGGCCACCGGCGCCTGGGCCTGCGCCGCGCGCGGCGGCGCCACGGCGCCGGCCGCCACCGGCCCGCCCGGAATCACCTTGGCCAGGCCCGACACCACGCACAGCACCACGAAGCGCAGCACGTCCTGCTCGTGCTTCGGAAACGCGCGCAGCAGCTCCGAGATCGACTGCGGCATGCGGGCACAGATGGCGGCCAGCTGCACGTCCAGCGGGCCGACGCCGGCCAGCATCGGAAAGTTGGGAAAGCGCCGCAGCTGGAACGTCAGGTCGCCCTGGCGCTGCAGCTTCATGTCGCGCATCACGTCGCTCACCAGCTCCCAGGTAATCACGTCCAGCGGCTTCTGCGCGCGGTGGAACTTGCCGTCGAAGCGCTGGCGCACCGTCTCCTCGACGTGGTCGGGGTCGAGCGGTTCGGCGCGGACGCTCTCCACCAGCCTGGGCGTGCGCAGCAGCTTCGGCAGGGCCGACACCCGCAGCCCGGAGGCCAGCCAGCCGGCGCGCGTGTGGGTGACGAAGGCCGCATCGGTGCCGATGCGCAGCAGCATCGGGCCGTCGTGACCAATGATTTTTTCGGTCAAGCCGATCAGCGGCTGGTCGCGCAGCAGCGGAAACACCTGCAGCAGCGCCGCCAGCGCACCCTTGCCCAGGCCGACCGCGTCGGTGGCCATGCGCGTGGCCGGCGGCGCCAGGGAGACGGAAGATGCTTGCGCCTTCGGCAGCGGCATCGGCGCCGAGGCACGTGCACGCATGGGTGCCGGCTCGGGAGCCGGCGTGGGTGGCGGCGCGACGGGCGCTGCCGGGCGGCGTGCCGGCGGGTTGGCCAGCACCGCCTCGGTCACGGCAGCGCGGGCCGCCGGCCGCGCGCTGACCACCGGCGCCGCCTTGCGCTTGAGCTGGTCGGCCAGTTCCATGGCGCGGCGCCAGGCCGGCACGGCCGCGGGCTCGGCTTCGGCCACCGCCGCGGGCAGCGCGGGCTCGACGTCGAGCGACACCACCGGCCGCGCCCTGCCCGGCATGGCGGCGGGCGCAGCGGCCACGGCGGCGGCCGCCGGCGGCACCATGCGTTCGGCAGCTTCCTTGACTTTCTTGATCGCGTCACGCAGGCCGGCACTGGTGTAGGGCATGCCGACCCAGCCGATGTGCTGGCCCTTGGCCAGCGGCAGCTTGGCCTCCAGCCAGCCCCCGCCGTCGCCCCCGGTCAGCAGCACGGCCGGCCGGCCGGCCATCACTTCCATCAGGCGCGTGGCGTTGGCCGGCGAATACTTGCGCATGCCCAGGCCGAACAGATCCAGCACGCAGGCTTCGCAGCTGCGGGCGGCGGCGTGCTGCTCGGGGATGGCCAGCGGCAGCTCGCGCTTGAGCGTGATGCAACGGTGGTCGCGCCAGTTCATGCCGATCATGATCTCGACGGCAGCGGCCTCATGATCGGTCAGGCCCATCAGGAGGATGTTCTTCATGCTTGGATCACTCCGTTCTGCAAAGCCAGCGACACGGCTTCCCATTGTGGCGACAGTGCCCGGCCTTCGCGTGTGAGCGCGCGGCGCACCAGCATGAAGCCCAGCGAATCGCCGGCGCCCTCGCAGTGCGCGAGAAAGTCCTGCTCGGCCTGCGCGTCGCCCGCCAGCAGCGCCGGCAGCGCCTCGGCGGCGATGCGGCGCGAATCGTCGACGCTGCACAGCAGCGCCCGCCGCGGCACGTCCAGCGAGGGCGCGACCAGCACGCTCCAGCGCGTGGCCCAGACACTGGCGGCGGGCAGCTTGCGGCCGCTGGCAGCCTGCGCCTGCAGGCCCTGCAGCACGAACGGCGCCAGCCGCGGCTGAATGTCGGCACGCGCCAGCAGGGCCTGAAAGCGCGCCGCATCGGGCGCGCAGCCATGCAGCCAGTCGGCCAGGGCGCCCTGCAGCGGCTCGGCGCCCTCCAGGCCCAGTGCGGCGTTCACCCGCTGCTCGTGCAGCGCCAGGTCGGCGGGCGCATTCAGCACCCGGCGACCTGCCTGGCGGAACTGCTGCCTGGCGGACAGGCCGTGCTGGGCGTTGCGCATCAATCGAGCAGCGTGTCCATCAGGTCGATCATGAACTCGGCGTCTTCCTGCGTCATCGGCTCGAAGCCGCCGGCGATGCCCAGCTCGTCCAGCACCGGCTGGCCGTCGGGCGTGCCCGTCAGGCCGACCAGCGCCTCTTTCACGCGCTCGGCGTCGGCGCCGACCTTGGCGCTGGTGAGCAGCACATGCGTGATGTCGGCCAGCTTGCTTTCCATCAGCGCCTTCAGTTGCGACTTGGTCAGCTTCGACAGCGAGTGGTAGGCCTCGGCCAGGAAGAAGCTGGCGTCGACCTCGCCCTTGATGGCCATGCGCGCGGCGGCCTGGTAGGTGTCCACCATCTGCCACTGGATGTCGGCCTCGGTCAGGTCGGCCGGCTCCAGCAGGCGCAGGCCGATCAGCTTGACGTCCTTGTTGTCGGTCAGCGCGATCTTGCAGCCGGGCTGCAGGTCTTCCACCGTGTTGGCGGCCGAGCCGGCGGCCGTGGCAATCACCATCTCGTCCGACTTGCCCACCGGCCGTGCGATGGCCTGGTAGCCGGCGTCGCGGATCATCGACGCCGCGTCGAACGGGTTGGCATACACCGCATCCACCTTGCCCTCGGCGATCAGCTGCGCCTGTTCGGCGGCCGATGCGGGCGTCAGCAGGTGCAGTTGCAGGCCGGAGCGCTTCTGCAGCAGCGTGTTCAGCATGTGCCAGCCGGCAAAGCGCTCGGGCGCGAAGTCGGGGGCAATCAGCAAATTCAAGGTCATCAGGTGCTCCCTTCGGCAGCTTTCCACTCTTTGTAGACGGCCGACAGTTCTTCGATCTTCTTGCGTGACGGCTTGCGGCGCACCGAGGTGTAGCCCACGGTCTGGCCGTTGCGGATGTTGGGCACGGCGGTGGCGTACACCCAGTAGTGCGAGCCGTCCTTGCGCAGGTTCTTCACGTAGCCGTGCCACTTCTTGCCGGCCTTCATGGTGTCCCACAGGTCCTTGAAGGTGGCGCGCGGCATGTCGGGGTGGCGCAGGACGGCGTGCGGCTGGCCGATCAGTTCCTCACGGGTGTAGCCCGAGAGTTCGATGAAGGCGTCGTTGGCGTGCGTGAGGACGCCGTTGAGGTCGGTGCGCGAGATGATCAGGCGACCTTCGGGGTAGGGAATCTCGCGCTCGCTCACCTGCACCGTGCGGCTGGTGCCGTCGTGGTAGGTGTGCTGGCGCGCCTGGTCCGCATCCGCGGCGGGCTGCATCGGGGGGAAAGCCATGGCGAAACCCTCCTCAGATCAGCTTGGACAGCGCCTCGGCGGCGCGTTTGATGTCCAGGAACAGCAGGCCCAGCTTGGCGTTCTGCTTGGCCAGCACCGTCAGCACGGCTTCGGTGCCCGACGAACTCATGATCACGTAGCCGCGCTCGCCCTGCAGCAGCACGCGCTCCAGCGTGCCGCGGGCCAGTTCGCGCACTGCGCGGTCGCCCAGCGACAGCAGCGCGGCGGACATGGCGCCCACGCGGTCTTCGTCCATGCCGGCCGGCAGGGCCGAGGCGATCATCAGACCGTCGGTGGAAATCAGGGCCGATGCCTCAACGTCGGCAGACGAACCTTTGAGCTCTTCCAGCACCTGCTGGAACATGTCAGTACGCATAATTTCTTCCTTTGTCGGTGGTAGCCCGCTTCGCCAAGTGGCCGCGGCATGCAAATTAGAATGCAAAACCACACCGATGACCATAGTTCCCGGAATACAGACCCGTGCAGGCGCCACTTATTTCGCGGTCGAATATCACACCGGTGTGCATACCCCCGGGAACTAAGAACCTAAGTATTCATTCAAGAGCTTTGCCATGAAAAACATGGCAGCGAATCTCAGCCCCTGCGAGCGCTGCGGCGCCTGCTGCGCCACCTTCCGGGTGGATTTCTCGATCATGGAAACACAGGCGGGAGGCGGCGCGGTGCCCAATGGCCTGGCGCTGCCCGTCGCCGCCCGCACCTGCCGCCTGCGCGGCACCGACCACCTGCCGCCGCGCTGCGCGGCGCTGTCGGGCTGCGTGGGCGAGCGCGTGGCCTGCAGCATCTATACGGATAGGAAATTCAACCGCATGAGGACGACGGATAGCGAGAACATGGTCTGGTCCATCATGAGCATCATCATCATGATGGCCGGCGTGGGCTTTCTGGTCTGGGGCTGGGCCTTCCTGCGCGACCATGACGAGCAGGATCCGGTGCCGCCCAAGCATGACCCCCTGACCCGCGTGGCGCTCACCCCGTCGCAGCGCGCCCTGGGCAAGTATTTGTTCCTGGTGGTGGCGCTGTTCTGCGCCCAGGTCTTCCTGGGCGGCTTTACCGCCCACTACACGGTGGAAGGTCAGGAGTTCTACGGCATCGATGTCACGGATAGGAAATTCAACCGCATGAGGCCAAGTATGGCGCGAGTTTTGGGCCTCGAAACACGTTCGGCCAAGGAAGGTTGAGCGCTCGCTTGCCGCTCAATGGCAAGAGCTTGGGAGGCAGTATGCATTTGGGCCTGGCGCGCGCGCAGCTGCTTCCCCGCAGCGATGGATACCGCCGCTTCACTGGGTCACCAATTGACGCGCTGGTCTACCTCGTCGGGTTGAGCTGCCAGATCCCAATCCGGCTCGCCTTGCGCACCATCATCCACCGGCGCGTCGCAGCCCTCCCACAGCGGTGGCCCGCGTGCCGGGGTGATGTGCGGGGGCAGACTCCACCCCGATGTGGTTCAGGATGTGGCGGATTTCGGCGCTGTGGGTGATGAAGGCAATGATGCGCATCTGCCCACCGCACATGGGGCACAGCAGCGGAAATGCCTCGTAGATGCGGGCAATCAGCACCGCCCACAAGTAATGCGCCGCTCGCTTCGGGCGTGCTTCAGGTTCGGGTGTGGGTGTGGCCGCGTTGCCCGGCGCCGCCACCCCAGGTACGCCCGCGCCAGGTTGTGCAGTCTCCACCGTGGCTGGTTGCGACGCAGCAGGCTGAGCCAGCGCCGTTACCGCCGCTCTCAGCGGCGAGTTTGGTGCCAGCACACCAAAGTAGCGGTGCCGGTGGGTGCGTGGCGGTGGCACCAGCGCGGCGATGCGGTCGATCAGTTCCAGCGGTGTGAGGTGCAGCTCATCTGCCTTGCCACCACGCTGTCACTGGTGGGCTCGCTGCGCTGTTTGGCACAGCGGTACACCAGTTTGCTTCCCTCTTTGCGTAGGCGCTCCATGGAAAACGGTGGACGCGCGCAATAGCGCAGCAGCCGCTCCAGCGCAGCGCGGTCGTGGGCTTCGATGCAGACACCGGCGTCCACCGAGAAGCCGCTGTGTTTGTAGCCCAGCATGTCTTTGGCGTCACAGTTCTCCAGCAGGCCCCGAGCAACGAAGGCGCGCAGGATGCGTTTTTGCAGGGTGGTCTGCACTTGGGCCACGGTCGCCGCATCGATGCCGCTGGCCGCGTGAAAGATGACACCCGGCGATGAGATTCGAGGGGTCGCATCAGCATCGCCCTCGCCCTCCACTTCCTCAAACACCCCGTCCACCACACAGACGTGGAAGTGGACGTGTTCGTTCAGGCTGGAGCCGAACCTGTGAATGAAGGCCACTGCGCCGATGTGCAGGTTCGCCTTGTCTGCATTGGCCGCGCCAGGGCAATGGGCTTGCAGGCTTTGTGCAATGACACGCAGGAAGATGCGCAGCACCATATTGAGCGTGGCACTGTCGCGCTGCATGTAGTACCGCAGCCGTTTGGGCACGGAGAGCACCCACTGGCGCACCGGCAGGCGGGGGAAGACGTGGTCGCTCAGGTGTGCCGCCGTCTCCACCATGCGCCGTGTGGTGCACGAGGGGCAGACACCACGGCCTTTGCAGGAAAAAGCCACGAAGTAGTTGTGCCCGCAGTCGCCGCAGCGAGCGCGGGCAAAGCCATGGGCAAAGATGCCGCACTCCAGATATTTTGCAAACGCCTTGCACACATAGGGCTTGGGTGTGTGGTGATCGCCCTGGCCGTCGAACTGACCCGCGCTGGCCAACTCTAGCCAGGTCTCGTAGTGCTCGGCTACCGTTTGGTACAGCAGCGTGCGTTCGGGGTGGCGCGGGCTGTAGAGCTTGGGGTTTGCAGTGGTTTGCATGAATACTGTACAAATGCACAGTATTCTGCGGCGATTGCTTGGGCACGCAAAGCACAAGGCCCGAACCGTTGCCGGTTCGGGCCTTGTCTGGGCAGTTTGAAGGCGGGTCTATTTGCGCGCAGGCGGCACATCGGTACAGCTGCCATGCGCCACCTCTGCGGCCATGCCGATGCTCTCACCCAGCGTGGGGTGCGGGTGGATGGTCTTGCCGATGTCCACCGCATCAGCTCCCATCTATCTTGTCTGGAACGAAATCCCGGTGGTGCTGGGCAATCTGGTGGGTGGCCTGGCCTTCACCGGCCTGACGCTCTACACCACGCATGCGCGTACCGCGCCGCAGCGGGCGCTGGGCTGAGCCGCTGGAGGAAAGGCCGGGGGGAAGGCCAGCGCTGTTGCAGCGCCTAAAATGACCGGTTCGCGTGCGCCCGGCCGCACGCCCTTACCGAATCGCCCCCAGCCATGCTCACCTTCCAACAAATCATCCTCAAACTGCAAACCTACTGGGCCGACCAGGGTTGCGCGCTTTGCAGCCCTACGACATGGAAGTCGGCGCCGGTACGTCGCATACAGCTACTTTTTTAAGAGCATTGGGGCCAGAGCCCTGGAAAGCCGCCTACGTGCAGCCCAGCCGCCGGCCCAAGGACGGGCGCTATGGCGACAACCCCAATCGCTTGCAGCACTATTACCAGTACCAGGTGGTGCTTAAGCCCGCGCCGGCCAACATCCTGGAGCTGTACCTGGGCTCGCTCGAAGCGCTGGGCTTTGACCTGAAGAAGAACGACATCCGCTTCGTCGAGGACGACTGGGAGAACCCCACGCTGGGCGCCTGGGGCCTGGGCTGGGAGGTGTGGTTGAACGGCATGGAGGTGACGCAGTTCACCTATTTCCAGCAGGTCGCCGGCATCGACTGCAAGCCCGCCACGGGCGAGATCACCTACGGCCTGGAGCGCCTGGCCATGTACCTGCAGGGCGTGGACAACGTCTACAACCTGACCTGGACGGATGGCCTGACCTATGGCGACGTCTACCACCAGAACGAGGTCGAGCAGTCCACCTACAACTTCGAGCATTCGGATGCCGAGTTTTTGTTCACCGCCTTTGGCGCGCATGAAAAGCAGGCCCAGCATTTGATGGGCGAGCAGCTGGCGCTGCCGGCCTACGAGCAGGTGCTTAAGGCCGCGCACACCTTCAATCTGCTGGATGCACGCGGTGCGATCAGCGTTACCGAGCGCGCCGCCTACATTGGCCGCATCCGCAACCTGGCGCGCGCCGTGGGCAAGAGTTACCTGGACAGCCGCGCGCGCCTGGGTTTCCCCATGGCGCCCAAGGCGCATGCCGATGAGGTGCTGGCGGAGCTGGCCAAGGCGGCCGAGCAGCAGCAGAAAAAAGCGGCTTGAGGAGCAACCACACTCCCTCTCCCCCTTGGGGGAGAGGGCAGGGGTGAGGGGGTGCCAGGGCCCAGCGCCCAGCCCGAGCCCACCCTCACCCCCACCCTCTCCCGCCAGCGGGAGAGGGAGTCAGACAAGATCACACACCATGACCCATTCAAACCTTCTTGTTGAACTCTTCGTCGAAGAACTGCCTCCGAAGGCCCTGCAAAAGCTCGGCGACGCCTTTGCCGGCGTGCTGCGCGAGCAGCTTGCCACCCAGGGCCTGTGCGCGGCCGACGCGCCGCTCACCGCCTACGCCTCGCCGCGCCGCCTGGCCGCGCATATCGGCAACGTGCTGGACCAGGCGCCCGACAAGGCCGTGTCGCAAAAGCTCATGCCCGTGGCCGTGGGTCTGGGCAGCGATGGCTTGCCCACACCGGCGCTGCTCAAGAAACTGGCCGCGCTGGGCGCCGACGCCTCGGTCGTGGCGGGTCTCAAGCGCGTGCATGACGGTAAGGCCGAGCTGCTGTTCTACGAGAGCCAGGCACGCGGCGCCACGCTGGCCCAGGGCCTGCAAAAAGCGCTGGACGAAGCCAGGCACGCGGCGCCACGCTGGCCCACCGCACCGAGCAGAGCAAACTGCCCGCCTACCTGGCCGCGCTGCGCGCGGGCGTGCAAGCACAGCGCCTGCTGGATGCGGGGCGCACGCCCGCTGAGCTCGATGCCGCGCTCAAGAGCGAACCGACGCTGCCCCATGCGCGCTTTGACACGGCATACCGCTCGATCGCCGGGAGCCTGGCCGCCACCATCGTTGCCCAGCAAGACCCGAGGTATCTCGGGCGCTCGAAACCGCTGGCGCTGGACAATGACGATTCGGTCTGGAACGCCGTGGTCTGCAACGATGAAGCGTTGCCGCACAAGGACTTGTCCTATTGGGTGGATGCCGGCTTTGCGCTGGCGCGCCAACTGCCCTTCGTCTCCACCCGCAACGTTGCCAGTCAACCCTGCCTGCACTGGCAAGAGCGCGCCAGCTACACCAAGCCCGCGCTCACCCGCCTGAAGGACGTGCCGCTGATGATGCTGCAATCGGCGTATGACGTGCCCACGCCCGCCGCCGGCGCGCAGCGTACCTTCGAGCAACTGCCCGCCGCGCGCATGGTGCACGTGCAGGATGAAGGCGGCCATGGCCTGCTGTTCTATGGCACCGACTGCGTCGAGCTCAACGTCTGGGGCCATCTGCTGGGCCAGCCACCCGCCGCGCGCGAGACCACCTGCGCGGGCAAGGCGCTGCCGCTGGAGGACGGAGACACCGGAGCAGCCCAAAAGGCGGCACCGGTTTCCAATTTCACCGACCCGGTGCTGGCCGAGCGCCTGATCCGCACCATGCGCCGTGCGATCGACGGGCCGATGGATGCCGCCGCCGGGGCAAACACAAGTGCTTGGTGAGCCCGCCGCGATGACCGCCTTCGCACACCGCCACCTGCCCCAAGCGCCCGACGTACTCGCGCCCGACGGCTCTGAGGTTCGCATCCTGCTGGCCTTCGAGCAGCAAGGCTCGATGGCGCACTTTCGCCTGCCCGCAGGGGCTGTGGCCAAGGCGGTAGTGCACGCCAGCGTGCAAGAGCTGTGGTACGTGCTTGAAGGGCGCGGGCAGATGTGGCGCCGCCAGGGCGAAGGCGAGCATGCGCGCGAAGAGGTGCTGGCGCTTGAACCCGGCCTGTGCCTGTCGATACCCGTGGGCACGCGCTTTCAGTTTCGCGCGGCGCTTGACGCGCCCCTGAGCGCGGTGGCCATCACCCTGCCGCCCTGGCCCGGGGCGGATGAGGCGCAGTTCGTGCAGGGGCCGTGGGTGGCCAGTGTTTGATTGAAAGCCGAGGTATTGGGCGCGTGCCCTTCTCTTGCGACTTGAAAACGATGCGCACACGGGCTGTGAGGACGACTAACCTGTTTGCCAAATAAAACCATTTTGGTTAAAATTGATCCATGGAAAAGGGGACGCCTCATTGCAAGCTGACCATCGTCAAAACCTTGGTTGAAGCAGGCAAGGTGCGTACCACGCACACGGCGCGCAATGGCGCGAACGAGTTGGGGTTTTCCTATACCGAAATGCTGAGCGTGGTGCTCGCGCTGACGCAGGCAGACTTTTACAAGAGCATGACAACCCATGCCGATCACACGATCTGGCAGGACGTGTATCGACCGAACACGCGGGCGGGCGACGTGTACCTGAAGCTGACGGTCGTTGAAGACGTCCTGATCGTGTCTTTCAAGGAGCTATGACCATGAAATGTCCTGTCTGCGGCGGTGCCGAACTGATCCACGACACCCGCGACCTGCCCTATACCTACAAGGGTGAGACCACTACGATTGCGGCGGTGACGGGCGACTTCTGCCCTGCCTGCGCCGAGTCCATTTTGGATGATGCCGAATCCCGGCGTGTGATGCGCGAGATGCGCGTCTTTTCCAAACAGATCAACGCAGCCATCGTCGATCCGGCTTTCATCGTGGACGTGCGCAAGAAGCTCGACCTGGACCAGCGTGAAGCGGCCGAAATTTTTGGCGGCGGCGTCAATGCCTTCTCGCGCTACGAGACTGGCAAGACCAAACCGCCCCTGGCCTTGGTCAAATTGTTCAGGCTGCTGGATCGCCACCCAGACCTGCTGAGCGAAGTCCGATCCTGAGACGGTGGAGCCCTCCAGCTTCGTCGCCTTCAAGCATTGGCTGGCGGCCCAGGCGCCCCACCGCACCGCACCCAAACGCCGCCGCGATCAGCGACAAGCCGAAATCGTGCAGGCCCTGCTCGATGAAAAAATGCTGTTTGCCAAGGACGATGGTTGATGACTTGTCAACGCTCTGCCAAAGAGCCAAGGAGTTGCGAAAAGCAAGCGTGCCGAGCCGAGGGATAACCCGGAAAACCAGGCGGAAAAAATTGCTTACACTCGGGCGACCGTGCGCTTGCCGGGAGGGCTGCGCACCAGCATTGCAAAAAACAACAAGGCCATGCCGAACTTTTACGCCAATTGCAACCTAACTGCCGAGCCGAGCCGAGCCGAGCCGAGCCGAGCCGAGCCGAGCCGCTTTAGCGCCTCTTTTTCTCCATTCGCCTTTTGAAGCGCCGTCCAGGCCTGCCTGGACGGCGCTTTTTTGCGTCTTGTTTTCTGACACCCACCCAAGGACACTTGGCATGATCTCTACCGCAACTCCAGACTTTCGCCCTCTCGCGCTCCTGCCTTGGCTGGCCCTGGCCCTGTGCTCCGCCCCCGCCACGCAGGCGCAAACCCGCCCCCTGAACGACACCGGCATCACCTGGAGCGGCCACGCCACCAGTGGCAACGCCACCACCTGCGACAGCGGCCACCCCGCCGGGCAAGACTGCCACTACGGGCGTGATAAGGCCGCAGCCGATGGTGCGCTGACTAAAGTGGGCGCCAGCACCCCGAACAACGGCGTGGCCAATGGTTTTGACTACACCAAGATCGCCAACAACGGCAGCGTGCTGCCCGCCAATGCCGCCTTGGGCAGCAGCCCCGGCGACTGGGCCTGCACCCGCGACAACGTCACCGGCCTGATCTGGGAGGTCAAGACCACCAGCGGCCTGCGCAGCCAAGCCCACACCTATTCTTGGTACATGACGGGCAGCCCCGATGGCAACGCCGGAACCGCCAGCGGTGGCACTTGCGAGACCGAAGGCCGCTGCGACACCGAAAAATACGTGGCCGACGTGAACGCCACCAACCTGTGCGGCCACACCGACTGGCGCATGCCCACCGTCAAGGAGCTCGAAGGCATTGCCGACCTGGGGCGTAGCAACCCGGCCATCGACCCCACTTATTTCCCGAATACACCGTCTTCGTACGTCTGGTCGGGTTCGCCCAATGCCGGTTATTCGAGCTACGCGTGGAACGTGAATTTCGGCTATGGCAACGCCAACGACGGCCTCCGCAGCAGCAGCAGCCGCGTTCGCTTGGTGCGCGCGGGACAGTGATTTTGCTTTTTCCCCTGTCTGCCCATGAACCACCCCAGTGCACGCGGCCCGCGCTACCGGCAATTGCCGCTGTGGCGCGACGCGCAGCGCCTGCTGCTGCAGGTGGAGCTGGCCGTGCGCGACTTTGCCCGCTACCACAAATACACCCTGGGCAGCGAGCTGCGCCAGCAGGCCATGGCCATTTGCCGTTTGGTGGCGCGTGCGGCCCAGCAGGGCGATGTGCAGCGCCGCGTGGTGGTGTTGGAGCGCCTGGTGTGGGGGCTGGAAGACTTCAAGATACGCCTGCAACTGGCCAAAGAGTTGCAGGCCTTTGCCTCATTCGCCCAGTTTCAAGCCTTGGCAGAACTTGCCGTGGCGCTGGGCAAACAGAGCGGGGGGTGGTGCAAAAAGGCGCGGTCCGTAGCGGCGCAGGCATCCCGCCAGGGAGCCGGCGCCGCGTGAACCGACATCACTGTGCGCCCACCCCGCCGTGCCAAGGTAACGAACCCGTGCAGGGCAAGCCTTGGCCGGCATGGCAGCGTCCACCAGCCTACCTTGGGGATGGCCGGTGGGCAAACAAGTGGGTGGGTCATCGTCTTCGAACGTCTGGTCGGGTTCGCCCAATGCCAACAATTCGAACAACGCGTGGAACGTGAATTTCAACAATGGCAACGCCAACAACGACAACCGCAGCAACAACAACCACGTTCGCTTGGTGCGCGCGGGAGAGTGATGCGCATCCCGTGCCCACTGCATTGCCAGTTTTCGGCTTTGCCGCACTGCACCAGGCCTGGCAAGCCTGTCGGCGCGGCAAGCAGGGCACACGCAAGGCCCAGCGCTATGGTCTGCACTTGTTGGACAACCTGGTGCAGACCAGCGTCGCCTTGCAAACGCACGCCTGGCACCCATCCCCCGCAACCCGTTTCGTCACCCTGCACCCCAAGCCGCGTGAAATTCTGGCCGCCGACTTTGGCGACCGCGTGGTGCACCACCTGCTGGTGCCCTGGCTGGAGCGCCTGTATGAACCCGTGTTCATTGCAGACAGCTTTGCCAACCGCAAGGGCAAGGGCACGCACGCCGCCGTGCGGCGCCTGCAGGCGTTTGCCCGCAGCCAGCAGGCGCTGGCCAGTGGGCAGGGCGCGGGGCATTACCTGCAGCTCGATATTGCCAACTTCTTCAACAGCATCCAGCGCCGCACCTTGTTCGGCTTGTTGCAAGCCCGCGTGCAGCGCGACCTGCGCCGCCCGACTTCGCACGCCCGCCACTGCCCGCCGGATGAGGCCGCGCACATGCTCTGGCTGGCCCGCCAACTGCTCACCGGCAACCCGGCACTGGGCGCACGCTACCAGGGCCGGGTGCAAGACCTGCTGCGCGTGCCAGCGCACAAGCAGCTCATCCACGCCGCGCCCGAAATCGGCCTGCCCATAGGCAACCTCACCAGCCAGTTCTTTGCCAACGTCTATCTCAACGAGTTGGACCAGTTCATCAAGCACCAGCTCAAGGTGCGCCACTATGTGCGCTATGTGGATGATTTTGTGCTGCTGCACCACTGCCCGCAGCAACTGGCGCAGTGGCGCAGCGCCATCACGGCCTTCTTGCACCAGCGCCTGGGCCTGGCCCTGCGCGACGCCGGGCGGCTGGCCCCGGTGGCCAATGGCATCGACTTTCTGGGCTACATCGTGCGCCCGCATTACCTGCTGGTGCGCCGCCGCGTGCTGGGCCATCTGCATGGCAAGCTTGCGCAAATCCGCCAGCACTGGCAGCGCGGCGATGGCAGCCTGCACTGCACGGCGCAGCAGGCCGACCAGTTGCACGCCATGCTGGCGTCGTACTGGGGCCATATACGACATGCGCACAGCCACCGCACACGCGCCCAGGTGCTGGCCCGCCACCCCTGGCTGGCGCACTGGCTGCGGCAACGCCCCGACGGCGCCTTGCAGCGCGTGGATGGCCCCGCCCAGGCCCCCACGCTGGCACGCCAGTGGCGCTGGTTTGCCCGCCGCTACCCTGGCCATGCCCTGTTGGTGCAGGTAGGCAGCCGGTGGGAGTGCAGCGCCCTGGCGGGCTTGCCGCCCAGCACCCGCCGCCCCGGCCTGCCACCCACCCACAGCCTGCACCCGCGTGATCTGCCCGCGCTGCAGCGCCGCCTGAGCGCCGCTGGCCAGCCCTGGCTGGCGGTGGCTGAAGCCGGCCACCAGCACAGCGGCCGCAAGCGCCGCCAGTTGTGCGCCATCGGGCCTGCCAGCGCCCTTGCAGGCACGCATCCCCTCACATCCACCCCCTGCACTCCAGGAGCCATGTCATGAAATTTCCACCCCTGCTTGCCCTGTCCCTGGGTCTGTCCGCAGGCGCAGCCCAGGCCGTGACCTGCCAGGACAACATCCCGGCCAGCAACCCCGACAGCGCCTACACCGTGCATGGCGACCAAACCGTCACCGACCCCCGCACCGGCCTGATGTGGAAGCAATGCCTGGAGGGGCAAAGCTGGAGCGGCAGCGCCTGCACCGGGACGGTCACGCCCATGAACTGGGTCACGGCCCTGAGCACGGCTGAAGCGGCCAGCTTTGCCGGTCACAGCGATTGGCGCCTGCCCAACCTGAAGGAGCTGCGCAGCCTGGTGGAGGAATGCCGCACCGTACCCAGCATCAACGACACGGTTTTCCCGGGAACGCCGTCTTCGGACGTCTGGTCGGGTTCGCCCAATGCCAACGGTTCGAACAGCGCGTGGTACGTGGATTTCAACGATGGCTACGCCAACAGCTTCAACCGCAGCTACAGCTTCCTCGTTCGCTTGGTGCGCGCGGGACAGTCTTTGGCCCCTTTGCCGGCGCTGAGCGCCGTGGCGCTTTCGGGCACGCCCACCGGCAACGGCGCGGCCTTTGTGGGTACCAGCGACAAGACCGGCACAGGTTACTGGCTGGTGGTGCCCAGCGGCAGCCAGGTGCCGACGTCCGCGCAGGTCAAGGCCGGGGTGGCCTACGGCGGCGTGACGCCTGCAGCCCACGGCAGCGGCGCGATGGCGGCGGGCACGCCCGCCAGCTTTGCCGCCAGCGGCCTGAGCGCGGCGACCGGCTATGACTTTTATCTGGTGGCCGAGGCTGCGGGGCAGTTGAGCGCGCCCGTGCAGCGGGTGGCCTTTGCCACCGCCACCGCCGCCACCCTGCCGGAAGGGCCGCAGACAGGCCAGCCGATGCAGGTGGTGGCGCTGCCCTCGGCGGGTGGCTGGCATCTGGATGCGGCCACCACGCAAACCCTGGCCAGCCTGGGCGCGCCCCTGCCGCCGGGCCTCGCCGCGCCGCAGGGCGTCGTGACTCTGAGCCTGAGCGGCGGCACGGCGGGCACGGCAGCCACCGTGGTGCTGACCTACCCGCAGCCCTTGCCTGCGGGTACGGTGTATTACAAGTACGGCAAGACCGCAGTCAATCCCACCAACCACTGGTACTCGTTCAGCAGCGGCGCGGCCATCAGCGGCAACACCATCACGCTGACGCTGACCGATGGTGCCGATGGCGATGACGACTTGGCGGCCAACGGTTCCATCAGCGACCCCGGTGGCCCGGTGGTGCCCTTGGGTGCACCCATGGGGGCGGCGTCGATTCCCACACTCTCCGAATGGGCGCTGTGGCTGCTTTCGGCCTTGACCGGCCTGCTGGCGCTCGCCTGGCTGCGCGGGCGCAAGGCTGCTGGCGCCTGAGCCGCGAAGGTCTTTGCACAGTGATTGCGCGTGGCGTGTTCTCGCTGATTTCAGCATGGAGTAGACTGAAATCATGGAAAACGTTGAAAACTTGATCCTCGAACACCTGAAACGGTTTCAGGCCGGGCAAGACCGCATCGAGCACAAACTGGATGAAGTCATCGCCAGGGTCGGGCATATCGAGCTGGGCCTGGCAGGCGTGCGCCGGGACCTGGCCCATGCTGACGAGGGATCGGCCAGCACGGGCGTTCGCGTGGATCGCTTGGCAGAGCGCATCGAACGGATAGAACGGCGCCTTGAAATCGAAGGCTGAACGACCCGCAAAAAACCGCCGCAAGGCGGTTTTTCATTGGGTCTCAGCGCACCGGCACGCTGAAGTAGCGCTCGGGCCAGGGCTCGTTCATCAGCGTGGCATGGCGTGATGAACCTGAAGCTCATCGACGCGCCGTGGGTACCGGTGCCATCGTGGTGCTGACTTGTCTCCAGCTCCTGCCCGCGGGCACGGTGTATTACAAGTACGGCAAGATGGCGGGCAACCCCACGGCGCATTGGTATCCGTTCGCTGGTGCGACCATCAGCGGCAGCACCATCACGTTGACGCTCACCGACGGTGCCGATGGCGACGACGATTTGCAGCAGAACAGCGCCATCACCGATCCGGGTGGCCCGGTGATGCCCATGGGCGTACCCGTGGGGGCGGCGTCGATTCCCACGCTGTCCGAATGGGCGCTGCTGCTGCTCTCGACCTTGACCGGCCTGTTCGCGCTCGCCTGGCTGCGCGGGCGCAAGGTTGCTGGTGCCTGAGGGCCGGGCGCCTTCGCGGCATAAGAGCTGTGAACGCGCCCTCATGGTAATAGCTGGCGGCGCTTTCCCATCAAGCGTTTGTCGGTGATTTGCATTGAAAATTCATGGGTATCTGTCCATCAGCGCGCCCTTGGTCGGGGCAGCCGCTCACTGCGGTTTTTCCTTCGGCAGTAGACTAGGAGCGTGGGCGTTTCACCAAGGGATCATGATGGTCAGTCTCATGGAAGAACTCAGTTCGCAAGCTCGAACGCTGTACGGATAGGAAATTCAACCGCATGAGGCCAAGTATGGCGCGAGTTTTGGGCCTCGAAACACGTTCGGCCAAGGAAGGTTGAGCGCTCGCTTGCCGCTCAATGGCAAGAGCTTGGGAGGCAGTATGCATTTGGGCCTGGCGCGCGCGCAGCTGCTTCCCCGCAGCGATGGATACCGCCGCTTCACTGGGTCACTAATTGACGCGCTGGTCTACCTCGTCGGGTTGAGCTGCCAGATCCCAATCCGGCTCGCCTTGCGCACCATCATCCACCGGCGCGTCGCAGCCCTCCCACAGCGGTGGCCCGCGTGCCGGGGTGATGTGCGGGGGGGCAGACTCCACCCCGATGTGGTTCAGGATGTGGCGGATTTCGGCGCTGTGGGTGATGAAGGCAATGATGCGCATCTGCCCACCGCACATGGGGCACAGCAGTGGAAATGCCTCGTAGATGCGGGCAATCAGCACCGCCCACAAGTAATGCGCCGCTCGCTTCGGGCGTGCTTCAGGTTCGGGTGTGGGTGTGGCCGCGTTGCCCGGCGCCGCCACCCCAGGTACGCCCGCGCCAGGTTGTGCAGTCTCCACCGTGGCTGGTTGCGACGCAGCAGGCTGAGCCAGCGCCGTTACCGCCGCTCTCAGCGGCGAGTTTGGTGCCAGCACACCAAAGTAGCGGTGCCGGTGGGTGCGTGGCGGTGGCACCAGCGCGGCGATGCGGTCGATCAGTTCCAGCGGTGTGAGGTGCAGCTCATCTGCCTTGCCACCACGCTTGTCACTGGTGGGCTCGCTGCGCTGTTTGGCACAGCGGTACACCAGTTTGCTTCCCTCTTTGCGTAGGCGCTCCATGGAAAACGGTGGACGCGCGCAATAGCGCAGCAGCCGCTCCAGCGCAGCGCGGTCGTGGGCTTCGATGCAGACACCGGCGTCCACCGAGAAGCCGCTGTGTTTGTAGCCCAGCATGTCTTTGGCGTCACAGTTCTCCAGCAGGCCCCGAGCAACGAAGGCGCGCAGGATGCGTTTTTGCAGGGTGGTCTGCACTGGGGCCACGGTAGCCGCATCGATGCCGGTGGCCGCGTGAAAGATGACACCCGGCGATGAGATTCGAGGGGTCGCATCAGCATCGCCCTCGCCCTCCACTTCCTCAAACACCCCGTCCACCACACAGACGTGGAAGTGGACGTGTTCGTTCAGGCTGGAGCCGAACCTGTGAATGAAGGCCACTGCG
The DNA here is from genome assembly GCF_033100095.1 of Diaphorobacter limosus. NCBI lineage: Bacteria > Pseudomonadati > Pseudomonadota > Betaproteobacteria > Burkholderiales > Comamonadaceae > Diaphorobacter > Diaphorobacter limosus. Next base: position 3,258,540 of record NZ_CP136921.1, read on the forward strand.
CCGATGTGCAGGTTCGCCTTGTCTGCATTGGCCGCGCCAGGGCAATGGGCTTGCAGGCTTTGTGCAATGACACGCAGGAAGATGCGCAGCACCATATTGAGCGTGGCACTGTCGCGCTGCATGTAGTACCGCAGCCGTTTGGGCACGGAGAGCACCCACTGGCGCACCGGCAGGCGGGGAAGACGTGGTCGCTCAGGTGTGCCGCCGTCTCCACCATGCGCCGTGTGGTGCACGAGGGGCAGACACCACGGCCTTTGCAGGAAAAAGCCACGAAGTAGTTGTGCCCGCAGTCGCCGCAGCGAGCGCGGGCAAAGCCATGGGCAAAGATGCCGCACTCCAGATATTTTGCAAACGCCTTGCACACATAGGGCTTGGGTGTGTGGTGATCGCCCTGGCCGTCGAACTGACCCGCGCTGGCCAACTCTAGCCAGGTCTCGTAGTGCTCGGCTACCGTTTGGTACAGCAGCGTGCGTTCGGGGTGGCGCGGGCTGTAGAGCTTGGGGTTTGCAGTGGTTTGCATGAATACTGTACAAATGCACAGTATTCTGCGGCGATTGCTTGGGCACGCAAAGCACAAGGCCCGAACCGTTGCCGGTTCGGGCCTTGTCTGGGTAGCTTGAAGGCGGGTCTATTTGCGCGCAGGCGGCACATCGGTACAGCTGCCATGCGCCACCTCTGCGGCCATGCCGATGCTCTCACCCAGCGTGGGGTGCGGGTGGATGGTCTTGCCGATGTCCACCGCATCAGCTCCCATCTATCTTGTCTGGAACGAAATCCCGGTGGTGCTGGGCAATCTGGTGGGTGGCCTGGCCTTCACCGGCCTGACGCTCTACACCACGCATGCGCGTACCGCGCCGCAGCGGGCGCTGGGCTGAGCCGCTGGAGGAAAGGCCGGGGGGAAGGCCAGCGCTGTTGCAGCGCCTAAAATGACCGGTTCGCGTGCGCCCGGCCGCACGCCCTTACCGAATCGCCCCCAGCCATGCTCACCTTCCAACAAATCATCCTCAAACTGCAAACCTACTGGGCCGACCAGGGTTGCGCGCTTTTGCAGCCCTACGACATGGAAGTCGGCGCCGGTACGTCGCATACAGCTACTTTTTTAAGAGCATTGGGGCCAGAGCCCTGGAAAGCCGCCTACGTGCAGCCCAGCCGCCGGCCCAAGGACGGGCGCTATGGCGACAACCCCAATCGCTTGCAGCACTATTACCAGTACCAGGTGGTGCTTAAGCCCGCGCCGGCCAACATCCTGGAGCTGTACCTGGGCTCGCTCGAAGCGCTGGGCTTTGACCTGAAGAAGAACGACATCCGCTTCGTCGAGGACGACTGGGAGAACCCCACGCTGGGCGCCTGGGGCCTGGGCTGGGAGGTGTGGTTGAACGGCATGGAGGTGACGCAGTTCACCTATTTCCAGCAGGTCGCCGGCATCGACTGCAAGCCCGCCACGGGCGAGATCACCTACGGCCTGGAGCGCCTGGCCATGTACCTGCAGGGCGTGGACAACGTCTACAACCTGACCTGGACGGATGGCCTGACCTATGGCGACGTCTACCACCAGAACGAGGTCGAGCAGTCCACCTACAACTTCGAGCATTCGGATGCCGAGTTTTTGTTCACCGCCTTTGGCGCGCATGAAAAGCAGGCCCAGCATTTGATGGGCGAGCAGCTGGCGCTGCCGGCCTACGAGCAGGTGCTTAAGGCCGCGCACACCTTCAATCTGCTGGATGCACGCGGTGCGATCAGCGTTACCGAGCGCGCCGCCTACATTGGCCGCATCCGCAACCTGGCGCGCGCCGTGGGCAAGAGTTACCTGGACAGCCGCGCGCGCCTGGGTTTCCCCATGGCGCCCAAGGCGCATGCCGATGAGGTGCTGGCGGAGCTGGCCAAGGCGGCCGAGCAGCAGCAGAAAAAAGCGGCTTGAGGAGCAACCACACTCCCTCTCCCCCTTGGGGGAGAGGGCAGGGGTGAGGGGGTGCCAGGGCCCAGCGCCCAGCCCGAGCCCACCCTCACCCCCACCCTCTCCCGCCAGCGGGAGAGGGAGTCAGACAAGATCACACACCATGACCCATTCAAACCTTCTTGTTGAACTCTTCGTCGAAGAACTGCCTCCGAAGGCCCTGCAAAAGCTCGGCGACGCCTTTGCCGGCGTGCTGCGCGAGCAGCTTGCCACCCAGGGCCTGTGCGCGGCCGACGCGCCGCTCACCGCCTACGCCTCGCCGCGCCGCCTGGCCGCGCATATCGGCAACGTGCTGCACCAGGCGCCCGACAAGGCCGTGTCGCAAAAGCTCATGCCCGTGGCCGTGGGTCTGGGCAGCGATGGCTTGCCCACACCGGCGCTGCTCAAGAAACTGGCCGCGCTGGGCGCCGACGCCTCGGTCGTGGCGGGTCTCAAGCGCGTGCATGACGGTAAGGCCGAGCTGCTGTTCTACGAGAGCCAGGCACGCGGCGCCACGCTGGCCCAGGGCCTGCAAAAAGCGCTGGACGAAGCCATTGCTAGGCTGCCCATTCCCAAGGTCATGCGCTACCAGCTGCAGGACGGCTGGAGCAGCGTGAACTTCGTGCGCCCCGCCCATGGCCTGGTGGCGCTGCACGGCAGCGCCGTGGTGCCGGTGACGGTGCTCGGCCTGGCGGTGGGCAACAGCACGCATGGCCACCGCTTCGAGGCGGCCGTGGACCCGGTGGTGATCCACGATGCCGACAGCTACGCCGCGCAGCTCGCCGAGCAGGGCGCGGTGATCGCCAGCTTTGCCGAGCGCCGCGCCGAGATCGCGCGCCAGCTGCAGGCGGCGGCCGACAAGATTGGCGGCGGTGTGCGCCCCATAGCGGACGATGCGCTGCTCGATGAGGTGACAGCCCTGGTCGAGCGCCCCAACGTGCTGGTCTGCCAGTTCGAGACGGAATTCCTCGCCGTGCCGCAGGAATGCCTGATCCTGACCATGAAGGCCAACCAGAAGTACTTTCCGCTGCTGGACGCCTCGGACAAGCTCACGCACCAGTTTCTCATCGTCAGCAACATCCGGCCGCAGGACGCCAGCGCCGTCATCCAGGGCAACGAGCGCGTGGTGCGCCCGCGCCTGGCCGACGCCAAGTTCTTCTTCGACCAGGACCGCAAAAAGACCCTGCAAAGCCGCGTCGCGCAGCTGGCCAAGGTGGTCTACCACAACCAGCTGGGCACCCAGGGCGAGCGCGTGGAGCGCGTCAGGGCCATCGCCCGGGCGATTGCCGCGCGGCTCGGCGGGGCCCAGCTGGCGCAGCAGGCCGACCAGGCGGCGCTGCTGGCCAAGACCGACCTGGTCACCGACATGGTGGGCGAGTTCCCCGAGCTGCAGGGCACCATGGGCCGCTACTACGCCCTGAACGACGGCCTGGACGCGGCGGTGGCCGACGCCATCGAAGACCATTACAAGCCGCGCTTTGCCGGCGATGCGCTGCCGCGCGGCACGGCCGGCGTGGTCGTGGCCCTGGCCGACAAGCTGGAGACCCTGGTCGGCATGTTCGGCATAGGCAACCTGCCCACCGGCGACCGCGACCCCTTCGCGCTGCGCCGCCACGCGCTGGGCGTGATCCGCATGCTGGTCGAGAAGGACTTGCCGCTGGATCTGATCCAACTGGTGGCGCTGGCTCAGGACAAGTTTGGCGACAAACTGAGTGGCGTCGATGCCATTCAAGGATCGTTGCAGCTTGTTGACTTTATCTACGACCGCCTGGCCGGCTCCCTGCGCGAGCAGGGCTACAGCGCCCAGGAGGTGGACGCCGTGCTGGCCCTGCGCCCGCAGCGCCTGGCCCTGGTGCAAAAGCAGCTGGCGGCGGTGCGCGCCTTCTCCGCGCTGCCCGAGGCCCCGGCCCTGGCGGCGGCCAACAAGCGCATCACCAACATCCTGAAGAAGGCCGAGGCGGTGGATGCCCATGTCAACCCCGAGTTGCTGCAGGAGCAGGCCGAGCAGGATCTGTACGCGGCCCTGCAGCGCTTCGTGCCCGAGGCCGACGCGCAGTTTGCCGCCGGCGATTACACCGCCAGCCTGCAGACCCTGGCCGTGCTGCGCGCGCCGGTGGATGCCTTCTTCGATGACGTGATGGTGAATGCCGAGCAGCTGGATCTGCGCCTGAATCGCCAGGGGCTGCTCAAGAGCCTGCACGACGCCATGAACCGCGTCGCCGACCTCTCGCGCCTGGCCGCCTGATGGCCATGGCGCAGGCGGCGGCGCCGGGGGCAGGGCAGCGCGGCGCCTGGCTGCTGTTTGCCCCGCTGGCCGCCTGGGTGGGCCTGCGCTGGGTGCTGCAGTGGCTGCAGGATCGCGCGCCCCAGCCCGCGGCCTGGCCCATCACCCCCTTCGTCGGCACGCAAGATCCCTGGGCCTGGCTGCGCCCGGCGGGCATGGCCATCGCCGCCCTGGCATTGCTGGCCCTGCTGGCACGCGCCTGGGCGCGCCGCCATGGCTGGCGTGCGCCGCTGCGGCTGCTGACGGCCGCCTGGCTGCTGCTGTGGGCGGCGGCCTGCGCGGCGCAGCTGCAATCGTTCTTGAACCTGCGCGCCCTCGTGCCGCAAGCTCCGTTGCAGGCCGAGCTGCTGGGCGCCCATGCCCAGCCGCCGTCGCAGCGCTCGCTGGGCGGCCAGCTGTGGGTGCTGCGCATCGCTGGCGAGGACGCGCCGCAGCAGGTGCTGGTGCCGGACGCCGCCGCCGCCCAGGTGCCGCTGCATGCGCGCCTGAACCTGCGCTGGGCGCGTGGGCGCTGGCATGGACGCTACCTGAGCGGCTGGGATATGCTGCCCGTCCAACCTTGAGAGTGCTGCGGCCATGAAACTCGCCATCCTCGACCGTGACGGAACCCTGAACGCCCTGGGCGACGGCTTCATCGCCTCGGCCGCCGACTGGACGCCCCTGCCCGGCGCGCTGGAGGCCGTGGCGCGGCTGAACCATGGCGGCTGGCATGTGGTGCTGGCCACCAACCAGCCGGGCCTGGGCCGCGGCCTGTTCGACGCCCAGACCCTGGTCGCCATCCACGCCAAGATGCACCGCCAGCTCGCCGCGCTGGGCGGGCGCATAGACGCGGTGTTCTACTGCCCGCACGCCGAGACCGAGGGCTGCAACTGCCGCAAGCCCGCCCCCGGCCTGATGGAGCAGATCCGCGAGCGCTATGGCGCCGATGGCGACGAGATCCTGGTTGTCGGCAGCTGCCCGGCGCATCTGCAGGCCGCCAGCGAGCTGGGCGCGCAGCTGCATATGGTGTGCACCGGCCGCTCGGCCCACCTGGACCCGCTCCAGCCGCTGCCGCCAGGCTGGCCCCCCGGCACTCGCGCCCATGCCAGCCTGGGCGACCTGGTGGACAGCATCGCCACCCAGCCTGCGCCGCCGTGACACATGGCGATGGTCAACTATTAAATCAATAGCTTCTTGCGCTTGTAAACAGGGCGCTGGAGGCCAAGAACACTCCAAAAATATCCGCCCATGGCATTGATTCGCTCCCTCATCCACCTGCTGGTGATGATCGTCACCGTCATCCCCTACACCAGTCTCATCCTGCTGGTGCGGCTGTTTGGCGGCAGCCCGGCGGCGCGTTACCGGGTGGCGCGGGCCTGGCTGGCGCTGTGCGTGGACTCGGCGCGCCCGATTCTCGGCATCCGCACCCGCATCACCGGCATGGAGCACCTGCCGCAAGACCCGGTCCAGGGCGTGGTGCTGCTGGTCAAGCACCAGTCGGCGTTCGAGACTTTCCTGATGCCGGCCATCATGCCCCGCCCCCTGGCCTATGTGTTCAAGAAGGAGCTGCTGCGCATCCCCTTCTTCGGCTGGTCCATCGGCAGCCTGGACATGATCCACATCGACCGCAGCCAGAAGGCGCGCGCCTTCGTGCATGTCATCAAGCGCGGCAAGCAGCTGCTGGGCCAGGGCGTGTGGGTCATCATGTTCCCCGAGGGCACGCGCACGGCGCGCGGCGAAAAGGGCACCTACCAGGCCAGCGGCGCGCGCCTGGCGATCGAGGCCGGCGTGCCCGTCGTGCCCGTGGCCGTCACGTCGGCGCGCTGCTGGCCGCGCAAGGCTTGGGTGAAGACCCCGGGCGTGGTCGATGTCTCCATAGGCCGGCCCATGGCCACGGCCGGGCGCAAGTCCGACGAGCTGATGCGCGAGGTCGAGGACTGGATAGAGTCCGAGATGCGCCGCCTGGACCCCGACGCCTACGCCCCGGCCCGGGACGCCTGACGATGCTGCTGCAAGGCCTGCTCGATCTGCTGGGCGGCGCGGGCGATGCGCCGCCCGCCAAAGCGCCTGCGCCAACCAGGCCAGAGCGGCCGCGCCAGGCGCTGCTGGCCGGGCAGGCGGTGCCCTACAGCCTGCAGCGCGCGCGCCGGCGCTCCATAGGCTTCAGCGTCGGGCCCGACGGTCTGGCGGTGCGCGCGCCCGCCTGGGTCACGCTGGCGGAGGTCGATGCCGCGTTGCAGTCCAAGGCCGACTGGATTGTGCGCAAGCTGGCCGAGCAGCGCCTGCGCCGCGAGCAGCAAGAGGCCACGCGCATCGCCTGGGGCCATGGCGCCCGGCTGCCGTATCTGGGCCAGCCGCTCACCGTGCTGCTGGCCGGCCGCCAGCCGGCGCGCGCCAGCCTGGTGCCGGCACAGGACGGCGCGCATGCGCTGCACCTGCCGCTGGCCCAGGGCACGGCGCCGGCCGAGGTGCGCGCCGCCGTGCAGACCTGGCTGATGCGCGAGGCGCGCCGACGCTTTACCGAGCGGCTCGACCATTTCGCCCCCCTGCTCGGCGTGCACTGGACGCGCCTGCGCCTGTCCAGCGCCGCCACGCGCTGGGGCAGCGCCCGCACCGGCGGCGCCATCAGCCTGAACTGGCGCCTGATGCACTACACGCCGCCCATCATCGACTACGTGGTGGCGCATGAGCTGGCGCACCTGCGCGTCATGGACCACAGCCCGCGTTTCTGGAGCGTGGTGCACAGCGTGCTGCCCAACCATGCCCAGCTGCGGCGCCAGCTGCGCGAGCAGCCGGCGCCGCTGTGGGAATAGGACTGTTGAACATGAACCAAGCCGCAATCGACCAACCCCGGCCCGCCGATGGCTACGCCGGCGACATCAGCCCGCAACTGGCCTGGCAATGGGCCAGCAGCGGCCAGGCGGTGTTGGTGGACGTGCGCTCGGACGCCGAGCGCGACTGGGTGGGCCATGTGCCCGGCGCCCTGGCCGTGGTCTGGAAGCAATGGCCCGGCATGCGCCTGAACATCGACTTCGACGCGCAGCTATGCGCCGCCGTGCCGCCGGGAACCAAGGTCCTGCTGCTGTGCCGCAGCGGCGTGCGCTCCATCGCGGCGGCGCGCCGCGCCACCGAGCTGGGCCTGCAGGCCTACAACATCCTGGAAGGCTTCGAGGGCGACCCCGACGCGAATGGCCAGCGCAACCGCCTGGGCGGCTGGCGCTTTCATGGCCTGCCGTGGCGGCAGGGGTGACGATGGCCCACCCTGCGCCCCCTCTGGCTTTGTGGATGCATACTTTTTTTGATAGCGCACCGCGCAGTGTGATTGCGCCTTGAGGGCTGTTTCTCCCTCTCCCGCGTGCGGGAGAGGGTAGGGGTGAGGGTGCAAAAAACCGGGTGTTGCGCGGCATCACCCCCTCACCCCAACCCTCTCCCCCAAGGGGGCGAGGGGGTTAAAAACCGCGCTAAACAAGCGTTGCTCACCATCAATAAAAACAATAGCTGCCAGCGCTTGATACACAAGCGCTGGCAGCTATTTTGATGCGGAATGAAGCTTAGCGCGCCAATGCCGGAATGCGCAGCTTCTGGCCCGGGTAGATCTTGTCCGGGTGGCTCAGCATGGGCTTGTTGGCCTCGAAGATCACCGGGTATTTGTTGGCGTCGCCATAGAACTTCTTGGCAATCGCGCTCAGCGTGTCGCCGCGCACCACGTCGTGGTACTGGGCCTCGGGCTCGGGGTTGGTGACCGACATCTGGTTGTCCACGCTGGTCACGCTGGCCACGTTGCCGCAGCACAGGGTCACCTTCTCCTTGACGGCCTGTGTGGGGGCCACGCCAGCCACCGTGACCTTGCCCTCGGCGCCGTCGAACGTGACCTGCACATCGCTCACGCCCAGGTTCTGCGCGGCGATGTAGTTGCCAATGGCCTTGCCGGCCTGGGCGTTGAGCTCGGCCGGCGTGGGCGCCGTGGGGCTGGCTGCATGCGCGTCCTTGCCGCCAAACAGCTTTTCACCGGCTTCCTTGATGAATGTGAACAGGCCCATGTTTCTCTCCTATTGGTTGCAATCAAATCAAGACGGATGAATGTAACGGCAGATGGGCGTATAAACCGCGCTTTGACAATTCTTCGCATTCCGCTGCCTGCAGCGCCGTGCGCCGCAAAACTTTTGGATAATCGCGCCCCATGACATTTCTGGCCATCGACGTGGGCAATTCCCGCCTGAAATGGGCGCTGTACGCGGCGGCGCGGCCCGGCGCCGCGCTGCTCGCCCATGGCGTGGAGTTTCTCGACCACATCGAGCGCCTGGCCGACGGCCAGTGGGCCGATCTGCCCGCGCCCACGCACATGCTCGGCTGCGTGGTGGCGGGTGACGCCGTCAAGCGCCGCGTGGCCGAGCAGATGGACCTGTGGGACGTGCCCGCGCGCTGGGTCGTGCCCTCGGCCGAGGAGGCCGGCGTGGTCAACGGCTACGACCACCCCTCGCGCCTGGGCGCCGATCGCTGGGTGGCCATGATTGGCGCGCGCCACCATCTGCTGGCCCAGGGCCCGGCGCGTCCGCTGGTGCTGGCCATGGTGGGCACGGCGGTGACGGTGGAGGCGCTGGACGCCGAGGGCCGCTTTCTGGGCGGCCTGATCCTGCCCGGCCACGGCATCATGCTGCGTGCGCTGGAGACCGGCACCGCCGGCCTGCATGTGCCCACCGGCGAGGTGCGGCCGTTTCCCACCAACACCAGCGACGCGCTCACCAGCGGCGGCACCTACGCCATCGCCGGCGCCGTGGAGCGCCTGTACCAGCACCTGCGCCAGCATTGCGGCCAGGAGCCCCTGTGCCTGATGACCGGCGGCGCCGGCTGGAAGATGGCGCCCAGCATGGCGCGCCCCTTCGAGCTGGTGGAAAACCTGATCTTCGACGGCCTGCTGGAGATCGGCGCGCGCCGCTTTGCGCCGGCCGCAGCCTGAGCTATTCCCCGTCGTCCAGGGCTGGGGCAGGGTGCGCCGCCGCGCCATAGGCCCCCGCCAGCCGCGCCAGATGCGCGCATTGCGCCGGCTCCAGGTAGGGCAGCAGCAAGCCCAGCGCATGGCGCGCGCCGCCCAGCAGCGCGGCCTGGGCGCCTTCGGGCTCCAGCGCGCGGCGCGGGTCGTGCACATATTCAAAGCTCAGCCAGTAGGTGGCCACCAGCACCATGCAGTTGGCCGTGGTCTGCGCCGCGCCGTCCGGTGGCAGGCGCAGCGCGCCGCTGCGGCCCAGGGCGGCCAGCAGCGCGTGCATGGCCTGGGTCTTGGCGCGCAGCAGGGCCGGGAACTGCGTCTCCAGCTGGCGGTTGCGCGACAGCAGGTTGTTCAGGTCGCGGTACAGAAAGCGGTATTGCCAGACCAGCTCGAACAGGCGGTGCGTGAAGAACCAGGCGTCCTCCACATCGGCCACGTCGCCACCGGCCTGCAAGAGCTCGCCCAGCGCCTGTTCGTACTGCGCGAACAGCGCGTTGACGATCTCGTCCTTGGCGCGGTAGTGGTAGTACAGGTTGCCCGAGCTGATGCCCAGGTCGGCGGCAATGGCGGCGGTGGAGACATGGGGCTCGCCAAAGCGGTTGAACAGCGCCAGGCTGGCTTCGAGGATGCGCTCTGCCGTGCGGCGTGGGGCTTTGCGGGCCATGGCCGTCCTCCGATGGTCGTGGAGACCATGGCACTGTACGCCGCAAGTGGGTCAAATCGGTGTCAGCCTGCAGCCCGTTGCGGGCGCGTGGCCGTCAATCCCCGGGCTTTTTGTCGTGCCGCCCGGCCAGGGCGTCATCCAGCGCCTCTTCCAGCGCCGCCACGCGCTCGCGCAGCGCCTGTACTTCCTGCGCCGTGGGCACGCCCAGGCGCTGCAGAGCCTTGGCGACGCGCTCCTCGAAGATGCCCTCCAGCCTGTCCCACTGGCCGGCCGCGCGCTCGCCCAGGCCCGATGCCAGGTGGCCCATGCGCTGGGCGGCCTCGCTCAGCTGCTCGCCGGCGGCGTCCTGGGTCTTGCGCTGCAGCGCCTGGCCCTCGCGCACCAGGGCCTCGAAGACCTTGCCGCCCTCCTGCTGCGCCTTGGCAAACGCGCCCAGCCCGGCCAGCCAGACCTGCTGCGCCGACTCGCGCGCCATGCGCGGCAGGTCATGGGCGGGGTTGGGGTTGGAGGTGTCGTCGTCTTCAGGTGCGCGGGCCATGCTGCTTCCTTGGTGTGATGCGGCCATTGTGGATAACTGCCGCGGCATGGGTATAGGCAGATGGCCCTAATCCATACATGACGGCTGGTTACGTCAGTCAACGGGTCAATGGGATAATCCCTGGCTTTGCCCCTGCGGCGCTTACCTTTTGCGCGAGAGATTTTCCCCATGATCCTGGTCACCGGCGGCGCCGGCTTCATTGGCGCCAACTTCGTACTCGACTGGCTTGGCGGCTGTGACGAGCCCGTGCTCAACCTGGATAAGCTGACCTACGCCGGCAACCTGCACAACCTGACCAGCCTGGAAGGCGACGCGCGCCATGTCTTCGTGCAGGGCGACATCGGCGACCGGGCCCTGGTGGAAAGCCTGCTGGCCCGCCACCAGCCGCGCGCCATTGTCAACTTTGCCGCCGAAAGCCATGTGGACCGCTCCATCCACGGCCCCGAGGACTTCATCCAGACCAACGTGGTCGGCACCTTCAGGCTTTTGGAGGCTGTAAGGCACTACTGGAAAGCGCTGCCAGCTACAGAAAAAGAAGCGTTTCGCTTTCTGCATGTGAGCACCGACGAGGTCTACGGCAGCCTGGCCCCCAGCGCCCCGGCCTTCACCGAAGAACACAACTACGAGCCCAACAGCCCGTACAGCGCCAGCAAGGCCGCCAGCGACCACCTGGTGCGCGCCTGGCACCACACCTACGGCCTGCCGGTGCTCACGACGAATTGCAGCAACAACTATGGCCCGCTGCACTTCCCGGAAAAGCTCATCCCGCTGATGATCGTCAACGCCCTGGCAGGCAAAAACCTGCCCGTCTACGGCGACGGCATGCAGGTGCGCGACTGGCTCTACGTGCGCGACCACTGCAGCGCCATCCGCCGCGTACTGGAGGCCGGCAAGGTGGGCGAGACCTACAACGTCGGCGGCTGGAACGAAAAGCCTAACATCGAGATCGTGAAAACCGTCTGCGCCCTGCTCGACGAACTGCGCCCGCGCGCCGATGGCCAGAGCTATAGCGCGCAGATCAGCTACGTGACAGACCGCCCCGGCCACGACCGCCGCTACGCCATAGACGCGCGCAAGCTCGAGCGCGAATTGGCCTGGAAGCCCGCCGAGACCTTCGACACCGGCATCCGCAAGACCGTTGAGTGGTACCTGGCCAACCCGGACTGGGTGGCCCAGGTGCAAAGCGGCGCCTACCGCGAATGGGTGGCCAAGCAGTACGCTTAATCTGGTAAGTCGTGAATGGTGAGTGGTAAATGGTGAAAACCAGCGCGCCACTTACCATTTACCACTCACTACTTACCATCTGCCCCCATGAACATCCTGCTCTTTGGCAAGAACGGCCAGCTCGGCTGGGAGCTGCAGCGCAGCCTGTCCGTGCTGGGCCAGGTGACCGCGCTGAGCCATGACAGCACCCAGCTGTGCGGCGACTTTGCCCAGCCCGATGCCGTGGCCGACACCGTGCGCGCCCTGTGTCCCGACGTCATCGTCAACGCCGCAGCACATACCGCCGTAGACAAGGCCGAGAGCGAGCCCGCGCGCGCGCGCCTGCTCAACGCCACCACCCCCGGCGTGCTGGCCGAGGAGGCCGCGCGCCTGGGCGCCTGGCTGGTGCACTACAGCACCGACTATGTGTTTGACGGCAGCGGCGACCGGCCCTGGACCGAGGACGACGCCACCGGTCCGCTCTCGGTCTACGGCGCCACCAAGCTGGAGGGTGAGCAGCTCATCCAGCAAGCGGGCTGCCAGCACCTGATATTGCGCACCAGCTGGGTCTACGCCGCGCGCGGCGGCAACTTCGCCAAGACCATGCTGCGCCTGGCCCAGGAGCGTGAACATCTCACGGTGATCAACGACCAATGGGGCGCGCCCACCGGCGCCGATCTGCTGGCCGACGTCACGGCCCACGCCCTGCGCCAGCTGCAGGCACGCCCGCAGGACGGCGGCCTGTACCACTGCGCCGCCGCCGGCGAGACCACCTGGCATTCCTATGCAAAATACGTCATAGACCAAGCCAGTCAAGCGCAAAAAGCTATACAAATAAGAGCAAAAAAGATCAGCCCCGTGCCTACCAGTGCCTTTCCCACCCCCGCCTGGCGCCCGCTCAACTCGCGCCTGAACACATCCAGACTGCAAGCCACCTTCGGCCTGACCCTGCCGCCCTGGCAGCAGGGCGTGGCGCGCATGCTGACTGAAATTTTGTGAGCTGCATGAAGTGCCGCGCATCCCTGACATTCCACCTTCTTCCCCTCTGGGGGAGGGCAGGGGTGGGGGCCAGCGACCTTCAATCCGATGGCCGGCAAGCTGCCGGCGCTCCAGCCCCCATTCCCACCTTCCCCCAGAGGGGGAAGGCGTAATACCGACCACCAAGCCATGACCACCACCGCAACGTCCCGAAAAGGCATCATCCTCGCCGGCGGCTCCGGCACGCGCCTGCACCCGGCCACGCTGGCCATCAGCAAGCAACTGCTGCCGGTGTACGACAAGCCCATGATCTACTACCCGCTGTCCACCCTGATGCTGGCGGGCATACGCGAGATTCTCATCATCAGCACGCCGCAGGACACGCCGCGCTTCGAGCAGCTGCTGGGCGACGGCAGCCAGTGGGGATTGAACCTGCAGTACGCCGTGCAGCCCAGCCCCGACGGCCTGGCCCAGGCCTTCCTGATTGGAGAGCAGTTCCTGGCGGGCGCCCCCAGCGCCCTGGTGCTGGGCGACAACATCTTCTACGGCCACGACTTCCACGAGCTGCTGGCCAACGCCATGGGCCGTGATGCCGGCGCCAGCGTCTTTGCCTACCACGTGCAAGACCCCGAGCGCTACGGCGTGGCCGAGTTCGACGTCACCGGCAGGGTGCTGTCGCTGGAAGAAAAGCCCAAGACGCCCAAGAGCAACTACGCCGTCACCGGCCTGTACTTCTACGACGCCCAGGTGGTCGATCTGGCCAAAAGCCTCCAACCCAGTCCGCGCGGCGAGCTGGAGATCACCGACCTGAACCGCCTGTACCTGGAGCAGGGGCAACTCAACGTCGAAATTATGGGCCGCGGCTACGCCTGGCTGGACACCGGCACGCACGAGAGCCTGTTGGAAGCGGGCCAGTTCATCGCCACGCTGGAGCACCGCCAGGGCCTGAAGATCGCCTGCCCCGAAGAAATCGCCTGGCGCCATGGCTGGATAGACGCCGCCCGGCTGGAACAACTGGCCCAGCCCCTGGCCAAGAACGGCTACGGCCAGTACCTGCAGCGCCTCTTGAGAGAAAAGGTCTACTGATGAAGGCCACCCGCCTGACCATCCCCGACGTCGTGCTGATCGAGCCCAAGGTCTTCGGCGACGCGCGCGGCTTCTTCTTCGAGAGCTTCAACCAGAAGGCCTTCAACGAGGCCACCGGTACCAGCCACCAGTTTGTGCAGGACAACCACAGCCGCTCGGCCAAGGGCGTGCTGCGCGGCCTGCACTACCAGGTCGAGCAGCCCCAGGGCAAGCTGGTGCGCGTGGCGCGCGGCCGCGTCTGGGACGTGGCGGTGGATATCCGCCAGGGCTCGCCCACCTTCGGCCAATGGGTGGGCACCGAGCTGTCCGAGGACAACCAGCACCAGCTGTGGGTGCCGCCCGGTTTCGCCCATGGTTTCGTGGTGCTCAGCGACAGCGCCGACTTCCTCTACAAGACCACCGACTACTACGCGCCGCAGCACGAGCGCTGCATTGCCTGGAACGACCCGCGGCTGGCGATTGCCTGGCCGTATGCGGGCGAGCCGCAGCTGTCGGCCAAGGATCAGGCGGGCAAGTCCCTGGCAGAGGCGCAGCTTTGTCCCTGAACGTTTCGCTGCCAGCCAACCCCGTGCAGGGCCGGGCGCTGAAGCTGGCGCTGCTGGGCACGCGCGGCATTCCCGCCGGCTATGGCGGCTTCGAAACCTTCGCGCAGCAACTGGCCGTGCGTCTGGCGCGGCGCGGCCACCAGGTCACCGTGTACGCCGAGGCCGATAGGGCGGGGCTGCCCGACAGCTGGTACGAGGGCGTGCGCATACGCCACATTCAACGCCCGCGCTGGGGCGCGACCTCGGTCATTGCTTACGACTGCGGTTGCCTGCGCGATGCGCGCCGCGGTTACGACCTGCTGTACATGCTGGGCTATGGCGCGGCCTGGGCCTGCTGGTGGAACCGCAAAATCCTGGGTCAGAAAGTCTGGTTGAACGTCGATGGCCTGGAATGGGCGCGCAGCAAATGGGGGCGCGTGGCGCGTGGCTATCTGCGCGCCATGGAGTGGGTGTCCTCCTGGGCGCCCACGCGGGTGCTGGCCGACGCCCAGGCCATCGCCGACCGCTATCGCGCCCTGTATCCGCGGGGCGTGCCCTGCAGCTTCATCGCCTACGGCGCCGACCTGCCCGCAGCGCCATCGCAAGCGCTGCCGGATCTTTCACCCTGGGGCCTGCATGCCGGCGAATACGTGCTGGTCGTGGCGCGGCCCGAACCCGAGAACCATGTGCTGGAGATCGTGCAGGGCCATGCCCTGTGGGGCGGTGACTGGCCGCTGGTGGTGGTGGGCGACGTGCGCCCCGTCACGCCCTACCAGAGGCGCCTGCTGGCCCTGGCCGGCGACAGGGTGCGCTTCATCGGCGGGGTGTATGACGCCGACCAGTTGACGGCCCTGCGCCTGGGCGCGGCCTGCCATGTGCATGGCCATTCCGTCGGAGGCACCAACCCTTCGCTGCTGGAGGCTCTGGCCTGCGGCAACCTGGTGATCGCCCATGACAACCCCTTCAACCGGGAGGTTGCGCGCGACGCGGCCCGGTATTTCCAGACCGACCAGCAGCTCGCCGATGCCCTGGCCCAGGTGCGTGCCTTGGCGCCCGCCGCGCGCGCGGCGCTGGCCGTGCGCGCGCGCGACATCGTTGCCCGGCACTACGCCTGGGAGCAGATCACCGACCAGTACGAGTCCCTCATGCGCGCCGAATGCGCCGAACACGCCCAATGCACCGGCACCGCAGCCGGAGCCGGAGCCGGAGCCGAACAGCCATGAGCGAGAGCGCTCGCGTCCATGCCGTGGTCGTGTCCTACCGCAGCGACCCCGAGCGCCTGGCCCGGCAGTTCGAACGCCTGTTGCAGCAGGTGAGCGCCATCGTCTGGGTGGACAACGCGTCCGGGGACGGCCTGCGTACGCTGGATGGCCGCTGGCCTGCCGAGCGTCTGCACCCTATCTGGCTGGACGACAACCTGGGCATAGGCACTGCACAGAACCGAGGCATGGAGCATGCGCTGGCGCTGGGCGCCACCCATGTGCTGCTGATGGATGACGACAGCCTGCCGGCGCCCGACATGGTGGCGCAGTTGCTGGCGGCGCTGGCCACCTGCCCCCAGGCCGCCGCCGTGGGCGCCTGCCATGTCGATCCGCGGCGCCAGGCCGAGCGCACGCCGTTCAGCATGGTCAGCGGCGCCCGCCTGCGCTGGCTGCCCTGCACCGACGCCAGCCAGGTCTGGGAGGTGGATCATGTCATCGCCTCCGGCTGCCTGATTCCCGCACCCGCGCTGCGGGCCGTGGGCCGCATGCGCGAAGATTTTTTCATCGACTGGGTGGACACCGAATGGTGTCTGCGCGCCCGCGGTCGCGGCTGGCGCATTTACGGCGTGTGCGCGGCCCTGCTCGAGCACACCCTGGGTGACCAGGTGGTGCGCGTTCTGGGGCGCGAAATCCCCCGTCATGCGCCCTGGCGGCATTACTATCAGGCGCGCAATTTCGTGCTCATGCTGCGCTCCAGCCAGACAGGGCAGGTGTCCACAATCCATATGGCCTATCGCCAGCTCAAGCGCTTCCTGGTGTTCTCCACTCTGGTGCCAGGGCGCTGGCAGTACTTCCGGATGTGGCTGCGCGGGCTCTGGCATGGTTGCCTGGGGCGCTCCGGGCCTCTGGTGCGCCCCGGCGCTAGATGATTATTTCCATGAACAATGACCACATGAATGCGCAGGAACCCCGGCAAAGGCTGGGCGAGCTCCTGCTTGCCGTACAAAAGCTCTCCAGAAGCGACCTGGAGCGCGCACTTGAGGTGCAGCGCTCCATGGGCGGGCGCCTGGGGGGCTTGCTCATCAGCCTGGGCCTGGTGTCCGAGGCCGATGTTTATGCCGCCCTGGCGCGCCAGGCCGGTCTGCCCCTGGTGCGTCAGGACGCTTTCCCCCAGGACAGGCCCGAGACCGAGTGCCTGAACACCAGTTTCCTGTTGGCCAACCACCTTCTCCCTCTGGGCGATGTCGCGCGAGAGGGCGGGGTGCCCGACTTCGTTTCGTCTGACCCACACAGCCCATCCTTGCAGGCGGCATTGCGCCTGACGTTTGGCACGCTGCCCGGCCTGTGCTTTGGCCTGGAGTCTGAAATAGCGAACCGCCTGAGCGATTGGTATCTGCAGGATGAGGGGCAGGACGAGACCGGCACGGGCGAGGGCTTCGAGGCCTCCGAGTTCATCGAGCACTTGCGTGACATGGCCTCCGAGGCGCCCATCATCCAGCGCGTTAATCAGATCCTGGCGCAGGCCGTCGCCGCCAAGGCCTCCGACATCCACATCGAGTCCTACGAGGACAAATCCGTGGTGCGCATACGCGTCGATGGCGAGATCTTCCCCATTGACGATATCGACAACAAGGACGCGCCGGCCGTGGTCTCGCGCATCAAGATCCTGTCGCAACTCGATATCGCCGAGCGCCGCCTGCCGCAGGACGGCCGCACCAAGATCCGCGTGCATGGCAAGGAGATGGACGTGCGCGTCTCCACCGTGCCCACGGCCTTCGGTGAATCGGTGGTGCTGCGCCTGTTGGAAAAGAATTTCGACCTGCTGTCCCTTGAGAGCCTGCATTTCACACCGCCCACCCTGGCCGCCATGCGCAGCCTGCTGGCCGTGCCGCATGGCATCTTTTTGGTGACCGGGCCCACGGGCTCGGGCAAGTCCACCACGCTGTATGCGTCCATGCAGGAGCTCGAAGGCCAAAACCTCAAGATCCTCACCGTGGAAGACCCGGTGGAATACCGCCTGCAATGGCTCAACCAGGTGCAGGTGCAGCCGCAGATCGGCCTGACCTTCGCCAAGGTGCTGCGCTCCTTCCTGCGCCAGGACCCGGACGTCATCATGATCGGCGAAATGCGCGATGGCGAAACCGCCGAGATCGCCGTGCAGGCCGCGCTCACCGGTCACCTGGTGCTCTCCACGCTGCACACCAACAGCGCGATGGGCGCCATCGTGCGCCTGATCAACATGGGGGTGGAGCCCTATCTCATCACCGCCTCCGTCGTCGGCGTGCTGGCCCAGCGCCTGGTGCGCCAGCTGTGCCGCGAATGCAAGGCCCCCATGGCGCCAGACCAGGCGCGCCTGGCCGCAGCCTCGCTGGGCGCTGCACCGGATGCGGGTTACACGCTTTACAAACCGGTAGGCTGCGCGCATTGCCGCAATACCGGCTACCAGGGGCGCGTGGCAATCCACGAGCTGCTCATGCTCACCGACGAAGTGAAAAAGGCCGTGCTGGAAAAGGGTACGGCCGTGGCCAGTACCAGTGATGCCTATGTGGGCGGGAACTTGCTGCACGATGGCGCAACCAAGGTCTTTCAAGGCCTGACCACGGCAGAGGAAATACTGCGCGTGGCCCGTCAAAATGACTGAATTTCAATACGCCGGCACCACGCCCGACGGCAAACCATGCCAGGGCAGCATCCGCGCGCCCGACGAGCAGGCGGCGCGCCTGCGCCTGCTCGGCCAGGGCATCACGCCGGTGCGCATTGCCGGGGGAGACAGCGCTCTGCGGCAGGCCCAGGTAACGACCAAGGCACTCAAGCTCAAGCGCAGCGACGTGCTGCTGTTCAGTCGTGAGATGGCGCACCTCAAGCAGGGCAACATGCCGCTGGACAAGGCCTTGTCCATGCTCAAGGAAACCGCCAATACCGACCGTCTCAAGGCCTTCATCGCCAAGGTGGAGGAGGGGGTGCGCGGCGGCAAGTCGCTGTACCAGTCGCTGCAACCCTTCGAGCGCGACCTCGGGCGCCAATACCTGGTGCTGATCCGCGCCGGCGAGACCTCTGGCTCTCTGCACATCATCCTCAAAGAACTCACCACCCAGCTCGAGGCCGAAGACAAGCTGCGCAACTACATCATCTCCTCCATGACCTATCCGGTCATCCTGCTGGTGGTGGCCGTGCTGTCCGTGGTGCTGCTGCTGGCCTTCGTGGTGCCACAGTTCCGCGAAATCTTCGACTCCATGGGCGACGCTCTGCCGTATTCGACCCAGCTCGTCATACAGACCAGCGACTTCTTGCGCGGCAACTGGATGGCCCTGCTTGCCGCGCTGGCGGCCTTGACGCTGGCTCTGTCGCGCTGGGCGGCGACCGATGGCGGGCGCAGGCGGCTCGACGCAGCGGTGCTGGGCATACCCCTGATGGGCAAGGTGCTCACCCAGCTGCAGTTTGCGATTTACTTTCGCACCTTTGGCGTGCTGCTGCAGCGCGGCGTGCCCATGCTCGATGCCCTGCGCATCTCGGTGGACACCCTGACCAACACCGCCCTGCGCCACGACATGGAGTCCCTGGTGGCGGTGGTGAAAACCGGCAAACGGCTGTCCTCGGGCTTCACTTCACAATACTTCGCCAAGACCAGTACGCCGCAGCTCATCCGCGTGGCTGAAGAAACCGGCCAGCTCGACGCCACCCTGCTCGGCCTGGCCGATCGCTATGAGGACGAGGGGCGCCGCACCATGGGGCGTGTGCTCGCCACCATGGAGCCGCTCATCATCATCGTGCTGGGCGTTCTGGTCGCTTTTATCATCGTCGCCATTTTGGGCGGCGTGCTGTCCATCAACGACACCATTTGACAACCCCGGTTTCAAGAAAGATACCTATGCATTCCATGCAAATGCCCCGCTTTGCCACTTCGGCACCCAAGGCGCGCCGTGCGCGCGGCTTCACCCTCATCGAACTGCTGGTGGTGCTGGTCATCCTGACCCTGCTGGCCGGCTTGGTCGGCCCCAAGGTGCTCGATCAGCTCGGTGGCGCCAAGGCCAAGACGGCACGCGTGCAGATCGGTGAGGTCGAACAAAGCCTGGACTTGTTCAAGCTTGACGTGGGCCGCTATCCCAACGATGCAGAGGGTCTACGCGCCCTGGTAGAACGCCCTGCCACCGCCCCGGGCTGGAGCGGCCCCTACCTCAAGAAGGGCCTGCCCGTCGATCCTTGGGGTGGCGCCTATCAATACAAGAGCCAGGGCCGCCACGGCTCGCCCGATGTCTTCTCCCTGGGGGCCGATGGCAAACCAGGCGGCGACAGTGACAACGCTGACATTTTCAACTGAGCTCACGCGCGTCATTTCGCTGCTAGCCGGAAGCAAGGCACTTTGGTCGCGCCACCGGATCCCGGCTCGCACCGGGATGGTGGCGTACGCTTGAACGTGCCGCCGCAGTCACCCATGTCCGTCCGTTCCATGAACCGTGGCTTGCGCAGTACTCGCGCCGGCGCATCAGGCTTCACCTTGCTTGAGCTGCTGGTGGTGCTGGCGCTGGCCGCCGTTGCCGTCACCATCGTCGGTGGCAGCGCGCAATCGTTCATGGCGCGCGCCCAATACCACCAGGCAGTGCGTGAGGTTGCCAGCCAGCTCGGCCAGGCGCGCTCACTGTGCGTGCAGGAAGGGCGCAGCGTCGTCGTCAGTTACGAGCCGCAAGCGCGCCAGCTGACCGTAGACGGCCAGCACCCAGTGCATGTGCCAGATGCGGTGGGCGTCAGCTGGAATGCTGTGGAGCAGCAACAGCCGGGACAGACCGGGCAAATCATCTTTGTCTTCAATGCCGATGGCGGCGCGCGTGGTGGGCTGTTGACCATTTCGCGCGCAGGACAGGGGACCACTTTTCGCGTCAACTGGTTGCTCGGCACGGTGGAACAGGCCCCGGCATCATGACGAAAGCACGGACTCCCTCCCGCCGCGTGCGCGGCTTCAGCCTACTGGAAGCCCTGGTGGCCATGGCCATCGCCTCCATCGCCTTTGCTGCGCTGTATAAAACCGTGGGCCAAAGCAGCAAAACGGCCGTCGAGGTGGACTCCCGCGTGCAGGCCGCGCTGGTGGCCCGCTCCGTGCTGGCATCCGCCACCTTTGCCGAAGACCTGCTGAAGCAACCCACGGGCGAGGTGGACGGCTGGCGTTGGTCGGTGCAGGCTGCGCCCATACAGATTCCGGTCGAAGAACCGGGGCGCGACCCCGTGCTCGCCCTGCGCTCTGCCGCAGTGCAGGTAGAGATTGCCCGCGACGGCCGCAGCGTGCTCACCTGGAGCACCTGGAAACCCTACCGGAGCGCGCCATGAAACGCGCCATGGCACGCCGGCGCCGCGCCAGTCAGGCCGGTTTCACCCTGCTGGAGCTGCTCATCGCACTGGCCATCACCACCGCCGTGGTGGCACTGGTATTCGCCGGGTTTGGCGTCATGGGCCGCGCCGAAGAGCGCAACCAGCGCCTCATCGACCGGGCCGAGCGCATGCTCGTCACCAGCCAGTGGCTGGGTCGCAAAATGGACACGCTGCGCCAGCTGAGCCTGCAGGTCAACGGCACCTTTGTCTCCTTTTTCAGCGGCAATGCGGCCGGCGCCATGTGGGTGGCGCCGCTGCCCGAGCGCGGTGATGCCGGCGGCCTGTACGTGTTCCGCGCCACGCCATTGCGGCATGACGATGGAAGGGTTGACCTGTCCCTGGAAGTCCTGCCCTACACCGGTGCACTGATGGCGCTCGACTGGAACCAGGCAGAAAAGGCCGTGCTGCTGGACGACCTGCGCACCCTGCAATGGCATTACCAGGACGGCAGGACTGGCCAATGGACGCAGCAATGGGACAGCGCCACAAAGCAATATCCGGCGCGCGTCAAGCTCGAGCTGGCCGACGCACAGGGTGCCTGGCCCCCCTTGGTCTTTGCCTTGACGAGGGCGCGATGAGGCGTGCATCCCAACGCAGCCGCGGCGCTGCCCTGGTACTCGTGCTATGGCTGGTGGCGGCGCTGTCCCTGGTGGTGTTGACCAGCGCCCAGGGCATGCGCCTGCAAACCCGGCGTATCGGGGTCGAGCTCGACCGCATGCGCTCCGAGCAACTGCTCGACGCGGTGGTGCAGCTTGGCGCGCAGCGCCTGATGAGCGAGCGCAACACCCCCGGGCGCTATCGCGAATGGCACATGCAACTGGGCGATGCCGCAGCGCGGCTGGAGATCGTCCCCGCTGAAGGCCTGGTGGACGTCAACGTCGCCACCGAGCCGCTGCTCGAAGCGGTGCTGGAGAAAATCGGCGGCCTGCCCCAGGGCGAGGCCAACATCATGGCATCACGCATCAAGGACTTTATTGATCCCGACGACGCCCCGCGCGGCGCCGGTGGGGCCGAAGCCCCGCAATACCGCGCCGCGGGCAGAGCCGTCATGCCGCGCAATGCCCCCGTTGACGACCTGTCCGAGCTGCAAATGGTGCTCGGAATGACGCCCCAGCTCTATGGGATAATTTCGCCCCATTTGGGCGTCAACGGACAGGCCAGCATCTCGGTAGATGCGGCGCCGCCCGCGCTGATAGACCAGCTCACCGGCCAACCGGGACTGGGTGCACGCATCCATTCCACCCCCCTGGAAGGGCGAGCAGACCTCTTGACTGGGGTCGCCGCCGAGTTCTTCTCCGCCAACGCCAGCCGCGCAGGGGGTGCACTCAAGCTGCGCGCATTGGTGCGCACGCCGGAAGGGCGCTGGTGGCAGCGCGAGGCCTGGGTGGACCTGAGCGAGCGCCCCGACACGCTGACCCCCTGGACAACCCTCTCACTCGATCCCACACGCCGTATGCCAAGCCCGCAACAGGAATTGAATCCATGACAGACAAGGCGCAGCTACAACGCAGCCTGCACCTCTGGTGGGACAGGATTGCCTGGGGTTTTGGCGACCTCCGCCGCCTGCTCGTCGAGCGCGGCGCCTGGCCCGCGCCGGGCCTGACCCTGGCCGGCGCGCAGGGCGGCCACTGGGCGCTTGCCGGCACCCGCCTGCGCCCCGTGGCGCGTCCTGGCAAGTCAGCCGGCCTGCTGGTGCCCGAGGCCGACTGCCTGTGGGGTACGCTGCAACTGCCCGCCATGCCGCGCACCGACCTGGGCCAGGCCGTGCAGGAGGCCATGTGGCGCGTCTCGCCCCTGCCCGTGCAGGACATCCTGACCGCATGGCAGGCCACGGCCCTGGCCGGCGGCAACTGGGCCGTGGACTGGGGCATCTGCCGCGCCAGTACCCAGCATCAGGCCCGCGAACGCCAAGGCCTTGCGGAGAACGCCCCCATTTACCTGGAGCACGCCGGCCGCGCCCACCCCGTGGCCGGCCCCGGTCTGAGCAGCATGCAGAGGCGCCAGCGCTGGATAGACGGCGCAGCCATCGCCGGCCTGTTGCTCATGCTTGCCGCACTGGCCACGCCCGCGCTCATGCCCCTGGTGCTCAAGCGCCAAGCGGTCATCAGCGCGCTGCAGCATGTCAACACCATCGAACCCCAGGCCGCACCCCTGCGCGTACAGCTCGACGAGCTGCGCACCCGTGCGGCCGTGGCGCAAAGCCTGGGCCAAGGCCAGGCAAGCAGCCTGCCCCTGGCCGCCGTGATCGAAGGCCTGAGCGCACAACTGCCCGACGACGCTTCGCTCGACCGCATAGAAATCAGCGGCGCCGACATCCGCATCACCGGCGTCGCTAACAACGCCGCCGAGCTCATCACCCAACTCGCGCGTCTGCCCAGCTTTGCCGACGTGCGTGCCAGCGGCCCCAGCGTGCGCGACACCTCGGTCAACAAAGAGCGCTTCACCATAGACCTGCGCTGGCGCGCAGAAGGGGGCAAATCGTGAACCTCTGGACCCAACGCGCCCTGCTCACCCTGCTCATCTGCCTGCTGGCGGCCGCCGGCGGCGCGGCCTGGGGCTACCGCAGCCTCTGGAGCCGTTATGACAACACCCAGAACCAGCTGCAGTCGCGCAGCGAGCGCCTCGACGGCGTCATCAGCGTCGGCCCGCAAATCGAAGCCACCCTGCAGTCCCTGCGCGACAACCTTCAGCCCTGGCTGCGCGCGGGCGGCGAGGCTGCCCAAAACGACACCCAGCAACGCCTGCGCGAACTCATCTTGGCGTCGGGCAGTACCCTGATCTCTTCGCAAGTCGCGCTGGAACCCGCCGCCGAAGGCAAACTCGCCGCCGTGCGCCTCACCGCCACGGTGGCAGGCGACTGGACGGCGCTGGCGCGCTTCATGCAAACCCTGCACGCCACCATGCCCCCCCTGTGGGTGCGCTCCGCCAGCTTCCAGCGCGATGGCGCCAACACCGGCGCCCAAGGGCAAAAGGCCCGCATCACCCTGCAGCTGGAGGCGCCCCTGACGCCAGAAAAGGCACAGCCATGATCAAACCCTGGCACCTGGGGCCGGTACTGGCCGCTGCCGCGTTGGGCGCCAGCGCCTACTGGTGGCATATCCACAAGAACGACTGGAGCGCGCCCGCTGCGCGCAAACCCGACCTGCCCCAATACAGCCCCATCGAGCAGCCCACCGCCCCGGCCACGGCCCAAACCCTGGCCCGGCCCGTCCTGTGGACCACACGTCGCCCGATCGAGCTCAAGGCCCAAAGTCAGAAGAACCAGCTCGAACAAGAGCTCGCCCAGTCACGCCTGCTGGCCGTGCTGGAGTCGGGCGGCAGCCGTATCGCGCTGCTGCGGCGCGCCAACGGCACGCCCATGAAGCTCACCTCCGACACCCAGCCCTGGCGCCTGCAATCCTTTGACGGCCGCCGCGCCCAATTCCTGTCCGACGACAACCAGCGCGTGGATCTGCCACTCGAATATGGCCCCGCAGCCCAGCCGCCCAAGCGCTGACAGCGCGCACACCAGACACCCACACGGAGTTTTCCCCTTATGAACATTCGGCCATCCATCCTCCTGCTGGCCATGCTGGCCGCAGGTTGTGCCAGCGTGAATGACCGGCCCGCCAGCGTCGAACCAGCCACAGCAGCCCCGTTGCCAGCAGAATCGGGCGGCTCGGCCCCGGCCGTTGCCACGGCCCCGCCAGCCGAGCAGGCCCAGCCCCAACCCGCTGCAGCCCCAGCCCCCGCCACCGCGCAGGACAAAGCCCCCGAAGCCAAGGCCGCCGCCAGCAACACCAAGCTCTTTCCCGGCACCGGCCAGCTTGTCAAGCAGGGCGTGGCCCCCAAGGCCGACCCGGTGCTGGCCACCGGCGACCGTGTCTCGCTCAACTTTGAAAACGTCACCATCGGCAACCTGGCCGCGGCCCTGCTGGGCGACCTGCTCAAGCTCAACTACACCATAGACGCCGGCGGCGAAACGGTGGTCAGCCTGCGCACGCGCCAGCCGCTGCTGCGCGCCCAGGTGCTGGACGTGCTCGACGCCGTCCTGCTGCCGCACGACCTGGCCATCGTGCGCGACAACGCCGGCGTCTATCACGTCACCAAGCGCGCCGCCACGGCCGGCTCGCGCCCGCTGGTCAGCGCCTCCAAGTTCAAGGACCTCACCGGCAGCGGCACCGTCATCGTGCCGCTGAACCATATCGCCGCCGCCGAAATGGCCAAGATCCTGGCCCCGCTGGCGCCGCGCGAATCCATTGTTTACGTGGACACCATCCGCAACCTGCTGGTGCTGCAAGGCAGCAAGGCCCAGCTCGGCGGCTGGCTGGAAATGGTGGACACCTTCGACGTGGACTTTCTCTCCGGCATGTCGCTGGGCGTTTTCGTGCTGGAGAACGCCAGCGTCAACGTGGTGCGCGACGCGCTCCAGGTCGTGCTCGGCGGTGGCGGTGGAGCTGGCGCTGCCTCGGCAGGCGGCGCCAGCGCTGCGTTTGCCTCGGCCGGCGCCGCCGCTCGGCCGGGCGCGGCACCCGCGGCATCCAGCCCCGCCGGCGCCGCCACGGCCAATGCCGCCGAAGTGGCAGAGGCCGCCGTCGGCGCGCCGCTGTTTGGCCTGATCCGCCTGTTTCCGGTCGAGCGCCTGAACGCCCTGGTCGTCGTCACCCCGCGCCCGCACCTGCTGCCCCAGGTCGAGACCTGGATCCGCCGCCTCGATCGCCCCACCGACGCGCTGGAGCAGCAACTCTTCGTTTACCCCGTGCAAAACGGCTCCGCCGTGCACCTGGCCGAAATGCTCAACGGCCTGTTCACCGGTGGCCAGGCGGCCTCGGGCGCCGCTCGCCCGGGCGTGGCCGCGGGTGCAGCTCCCACGCAATTTGGCGCCGCCGCCGGTCTGGGCAGCAGCGCCAATCGGCCCGTGGCCAGCACCAGCGGTGCCATGGGCACGGGCGCCAGCGGCACGGGCAACTTTGGTGCCCTGGGCACAAGCACCGGCGCGGCCGGCCAGCAGGGCCAGCTCAGCTCGGTCTCGCAGCTCGAAGGCGGTGTGCGCGTCGTCGCCGACGACAAGCGCAACGCTCTGCTCATTCGTGCCACGCGCGTCGAATACCGTCGTATAGAGCAAGCCCTGCGCGAGCTCGACAAGGCCCCCACCCAGGTGCTCATCGAAGCCAGCATCGTCGAGGTCAGCCTCACCGGCAACCTGAGGTATGGCGTCGAATGGTTCATAGAAAACAGCATGAGCCGCGACCGCACCGGCCAGGCCGGGCTCAACCTCAACGCATCCGGCCCCATAGGGGCGCAGCAGCCGGGTTTTTCGTACACCATCAGCAAGGCCGGCGTGGTGCGCGCCACGCTCAACGCCCTGGCCGCCAGCTCGCAACTGCGCGTGCTGTCCAACCCCTCGGTGCTGGTGCTCGACAACCACAGCGCCACCATCCTGGTGGGCAGGCAGCAGCCCATCAAGCAGTCCACCACCGTCACCACGGGCAACCTGGTCACCGAAGCCATTGTCTATAAAGACACCGGCGTCATGCTCAGCGTCACGCCCTCGGTCAACGCCGGCGGCCTGGTCACGCTGGACATCAACCAGCAGGTCACCGACGTGGGCGACGTGGACGCCGCCACCGGCCAGCGCAACTTCCTCACGCGCCAGATCCAGAGCCGCGTGGCCGTGCGTTCGGGCGACCCCATCGTGCTCGGCGGCGTAATGACCGACAACGAAAACGGCGGCAACAGCGGCGTGCCCGGCCTGCGCAACATCCCGCTGCTGGGCGCCCTGTTCTCCACCACCAACAACACCCGCGCCCGTACCGAGCTGTTGGTCATGCTCACCCCGCGCGTGCTGACCGACGACTCCACCCTGCGCGAAGTCAGCGCCGAGCTGCGCGACCGCATGCGCAACCTGACCACGCAGACCTCGCTCAGCCCGCTGCCCGCGCTGGAGCCTGGTCACCAAAGCGCCCCCGCGCCTGCGCTGGTTGCGCCTCGGTAGCTACATATTTTATAGCATGCAAGGCAGTATCAACGCTGGTTTATGGCTGTTTCTCCCTCTCCCGCTGGCGGGAGAGGGCAGGGGTGAGGGCGGTAAAGGCGGGCGCCGATCCCGATACCCCCTCACCCCCACCCTCTCCCCCAAGGGGGCGAGGGAGTAAAAGCCTGCACCAATCCAAGCCTCCCATCTACGGATACCTATATGAAGACCCATCACATGACAGCCACCGCCTACCCCCGCCGCCGCCTGCTGCAGGCCCTGGCGCTACCCTTCGCCGCAGCCCTCGCCCTGGGCGGCTGCGCCAGTGGCCTGGGCCCAAGCAGCGAACAAGCCCTGCTGCAACGCGCGCGCGAATACTGGGCGCTGGTGCAGCAAAACGACAAGCTCCGGGCCTGGCCCTACGAGGCCGCATCCAAAGACCCGAAGGCCAACCTGGAGGCCTACGTCAAGCGTGGCGGCATCACCTTCGATGCCATCGAGGTCCAGGGCATCCAAAGCATGGACAACGGCAAGGCCGTGGTCAGCGTTCGGCAGCGCTACAGCCTGCCCCTGCTGCGCCTGCCCAACCAGCAAGCCACGCTGCAGGATCAATGGCGACTGATCGACGGCCAGTGGTACCACTACCAACCGTTGAGCGTGGCGTTCCCCGATGCCCTGCCTCGTGAGGGCAGTCAACAGTCCCCATAACGGTTGTTGTTTTTTTGTTCAAAACATTACGTATGGTTTTTTTTTGGGTAGTTACGATTGAAAGCGCAATGTTCCCGGGCTAAGATCGCTCCAACCCAAACGAAGTGGCGGATGGGTTGCACGCCCCGTTAGGGGGAGGCTTCCTTCAATTTTTTAAGGACTGAAACATGAAGAAATTTGCAATGGCGGCAGTTGCCGTCGCAGCAATGATGGCTGGTGGGGCACAGGCTTACACCGCCGGTACGTTTAGCAATGGCGCCGTGGTTCCCAACGTCATTCACAACGGCAGCACCCAGTTCACCGCCGTGGGTGTGGTGAACCAGACTGGTCGTACGGTTCCCGTGTTCTGGACGTTTTTTGACCAGAACTCCGGCCACATTACCGACGGTTGCTTCGTGGTGACCGACAAGGGCTATCGCAGCTTCAACTGGATGGCTGAGTCCGGCAATGGTCTGGAAAACAGGCGTGGCTACCTGGTGTTTGCCGCAGGTGGTAGCACGGTGTCGAACCCGGTGGCGGGCCCGACCTGCGCCGATACCGGCCATGACGTCACCGCGCAGATTGGCGTGCACGCCTTCCAGGTGGATACCACCGCCCAGGATGTGGCTTACACGCCTGTAATCGACGGTCCCTTGGGCACTAATACCCTCGGCGTTGGTATCGAGGGTGATCTGACCACCATGGATAACGCTTCGATTGGTGTTGTGGCGGGTGCTGCGCAGTCTGGCATTAACGCTGCTACTGGGAATGCAAGGTTCTCCATGCGTTATTACCTGGAGAATGGTTCTTCGACCAACATCGTCGTCTGGTCCACCGGCCGTCAGAACCGTTCGCACACCGTGAACATTTTTGACAACGCCCAGAACCGCAAGTCGGTCAACTTTGACCTGACGCAGCAGGAACTGGACTGGTTCAATCCCGCCACGATCGCCGGCCGTCCCGCCAACTTCGTGGATGGTTTCATTGAGTGGAATGCCAATGGCGCACTGCGCAATGCCGCTACACCTCCGGCGCCAGTCGCCGGTAGCATCTTCACGTACAGCGTGATGGTGGCTCCCGCTTTCAACGCCACGCAGACGGTTCTGGGCATGCACCGTTAATGGTTGAATTCGGCCGGTCTGCCTGACCGGCTGAATTTGATTGCCTACATATAGCGCCGCAAGGCGCTATATTCATTTCAAGCGATATGAAAAGTCTTTCCGGTTTCTCGCGATGGCTACCATCGCTGGCCCTCAGTCTTCTATTGGCGGCCTGCGCAGCAAACACAGATCAGCGTGCTGCTGCCATCAAGCCCGACCCCGGTAAGAATGCCGACCCCACCCGTATCAGCTTTCAACTGCCGCAAGCCTGGGGCGGTGCGGTGCAGTGTCTTGAGGGGCAAAATTGTTACTTGATTGCGGTGGAGCACGAACTCAGTCAACTCGTATTGATGGAGTTTGACAACGGCAAGGCCGTGGTTCGCGACAAGCAGCCGCTGGGCTACCACCCAGATTCCGCCATTTGGCTCGCCCCCAACCTCGTAGTGGCTGCGGTAGAGACCGGCGGCACCCTGGATTTTTTTACGGTCGATAACCATCAATTAAGAAAAATCGATGCCCAGGGCGTCGGTTTTTCTCCCAGGGATGTGGTGTTAGCCGCCAATGCTGGCAGCAGCTACACCCTGCTGGCCACCCCATACAGCGGCAAGCATGTGTCCTGGCTGACCTGGGATCAGAAAAACCCCGGGCAGTCCACACTGAATCGTACCTTCTGGTGTGAGGCACCCTGGCACCCGGTGCATGTCAAGCAGTTGCCCCCAAACCGGGGCCCGGGGATTGCGGTAGCCTGTCTTGACGACAAGAAGGTCATTGCGGTGCCGGCCACCAATTTGCAAACCACGCCCGCGGTATTGGCCACGTTTGACGTCATTCCACGCCAGGCCAAGCCCAGCCCCAGCGGACGCTGGCTGTATGTGGCGCTGGAAACCGGGGGTAAGAATGCGCGCATTGACATGCATACCGGGGAACTCCAGTTTATTCAGGGCGATCCCAGGGGCGCCAGCTCGGTGCTGGCGCTGGCCGATGACCTGGTGATTTGGGGTGACAGCCAACGCCTGACGCTGCAAAAACTCGACACGCAGGGGCAGGTGCTGGACACCAGAGAAATCAAGACTTCGGGCTATTCCACCGAGTTGCAGCTCCACGATATCAATCGCGATGGAATTCAGGATATTCTCGTGTTGAACTCTACGGGTGAGACCTCTGATGTGATATTTGGCCCGATTTGGAAAGATTGATACCTAGTTCCCATGAAATTCAATATGAAAATTTTCGCCGCGATTGCGGGGTCGCTGTTGCTGCTGCATTCGGCCATG
The DNA here is from genome assembly GCF_033100095.1 of Diaphorobacter limosus. NCBI lineage: Bacteria > Pseudomonadati > Pseudomonadota > Betaproteobacteria > Burkholderiales > Comamonadaceae > Diaphorobacter > Diaphorobacter limosus. The sequence continues at coordinate 3,288,293 of NZ_CP136921.1, forward strand.
GCCCAGAACGCCGGTAGTGATTTGTTGGCGTCATTCTCGAATGGAGAAAAGATAACCACTGCTGATTTTGGTGCCTATGTGGAAAGGCGCATTGACCTGAAGCCCACGGTTCGGAACTTCGCCGGTGCCAAAGCTGCCCTGGAAGAAATGGCCGTGACGCGTGTGCTGACCCTCGAAGGCGGGGAGTTGCATATATCCAGGGCCGCAGAGCGCAAGGATCAGAAGTTTGATGATGTGTATGCGCACGCGGTATATCAGAAGCTGGTGCCGCAGTGCCAGGCCCCGAAAGGCGAGGAAGAACGCCGCGCATACTATGACAAGAACCCTGCAGCATTTACATTGCCGACCAGTGTCCGATTGAGCAGAATTATTCTGCCCAAGGATGTGAAGATAGAAAATGAAGCTCCCGGTTTGTGGCTGTTTAATAAGGTTCAACTCCTGGGTGCCGGAAAAATAAACTTTTCTGATATTGCCAAAGAAGCCGACAAGGTATATCAAATAGACCCCCAGGGCGATCTTGGTTGGGTGGCGCTGGACGGAGATAACAGAATATTGAAGGCCCTGGCGAGTGCCAACGACGGGGATCTTGTCGGGCCATTGCCGGAAGGTGATTTTGTTTATCTATTCCAAATCAATGGAAAAAGGCCTTCTGCAGTGCTGCCATGGGAGCAGGCGGCCACGTTTGTTGACAGCCGCGCGGTGAGTTACTGCCGGCAGCAAGAACATAATAAATTGCGCGACAGGCTTTTTCAGAAATATGGCGTGAAGATCATTGACGAAAATATCCAGAAAATGTTCGATCTGCGCCATAATTGAGTCGATTCAAGGACGAGCTTCACGATGCATCCAAGTGCAATGGACAATGGGCGACTTTTCTTTGACGCCTACGCCGCGAAAATAGACAGTGGTATTGTTGTTGATATAGGTTCGCAGGACGTGAATGGCTCTTTGCGGGAGGTGTGCCCACCGCATTTGCAGTATATCGGCGTTGACTTTGCGGATGCCAAGGGTGTGGATGTGGTTTTGCAAGACCCCTATCGGCTGCCTTTCGCCGATGATTCGGTTGACGTAGTTGTCAGTAGCTCATGCTTCGAGCATTCCGAATTTTTCTGGGTGCTCTTTCTTGAAATACTCCGGGTGCTGAAAAAACCCGGGCTGTTCTATTTGAATGCGCCGTCGAATGGCACATTCCATCGCTACCCGGTCGATTGCTGGCGCTTTTTCCCCGATAGTGGTGCGGCCCTGGTCAACTGGGGGCTGCATAACAAGGTAGATGTTTGCCTGCTGGAGACATATATCAGAAAACAGAATGAAGCGGTGTGGAGCGATTGCGTTTCCATTTTTCTCAAGGGGCGGGAATATGTGGGGAAGTTCCCGACGCGCATCACCCAGGGTATTACGGATTTCTATAACGCCAAAACCATAGAACACCTTGAATTCATGAATTTTGAGGAATTTCCAGAGGATCTCCAGAGAATACATCAGCTGGAAGTCCAAAAGGCAAATAATGCAACCTAAGGCGTCGGTGTTGATACCGGTAAAAAACGGAGGTGCGTTGTTGGCACAGGTACTGGACGCCGTGCTGGCCCAGCAGGCGCCTTGGCCGTTCGAGGTTTTGGTGGTGGATTCCGGTTCGAGTGACGGTTCTGTAGCGCTGGCTCAGGGCAAAGGCGTGCGCACGCTGAGCATTGCGCCCGCCGATTTTGGCCATGGCCGTACGCGCAATTATTTGGCGAGTCTGTCTAGCGGCGAGTTTCTGGTGTTTATCACGCAAGATGCGAGGCCGGCCGACGCGCATTGGTTGCGCCGTCTGGTTGAGGGCTGTGATAGCGCCCCCGATGTGGCCGGCGCGTTCGGCCCGCACCGCGCCCACCCCGGCGCCAGGCTGGTCACGCAGCGCGAGCTGGCAGAGCATTTCGCCGGCTTTGGCGGCGAACTCTCGCGTGTGCGCATGGAGGATGCCGATCGTTTCGAGCGCGAGCCCGGCTACCGCCAGTGGCTGCATTTCTTTTCGAACAACAATTCCTGCCTGCGCCGCACGGTGTGGGAGAAGTTGCCGTTTCCTGACGTGATGTTTGCCGAGGATCAGACCTGGATGTTGGCCGCCATCAAGGCCGGTCACGCCAAGGCCTTCGTGCCCGAGGCGGCGGTGTACCACTCGCACGACTTTGGCGTCTGGGAGACGTTGCAGCGCAATTTCGACGAGGCTAGCTCGTTCCAGCGCGACTTTGGCTATCGGGTGCAGCCCAGCCTGGCGCGCGCGCTGGCCAGCTCCGTGCTGTTGGCGCGACGCGATGCGCGCTGGATGCGCCAGGCGGGAGATCGCGGTGCCTCGTGGCTGAAACATTGTGTTTATATGGGCGGCATCGAGTTGGCGCGCACCCTGGGGCAGTTTCTGGGCACCAGGCACCGGCAGTTGCCACTCTGGCTGGTGGGCGTGATTTCGCGCGACCAGTCGCTGCAGCGGGGCCGTGCGGCTTAGGTTTTTCTTGGTTTTGGCTTGACATGCACCGCATGCCGCGCTCTCAGGGGCCTGCGGTGCTCTTCAGGCGTGCAACCAGTCAATTTTTTTGAGGTTTTTATGCTGGGATCAATCAGGCTGCGGGTGCGCAGGGTGTTGGATTTGACGCGGCGCCACGGCGTGCGGCGCACCTTGTCCATGGTCAGGCAGCGGCTCAAGCATGGGCCTGGTGCGCCGATGAAGAGCCGTAACGTTTTCACGCACTACGATTTCGTGCGCACGGATCGCATAGCGCTGGCGCCGGGCGCAGCCCGGCCTGGTACGCTGCTGTGGTTCATTCCGGACTTCAATATCGGTTCGGGCGGGCACCAGACTATTTTTCGCACCATCTGGCACCTGGAGCGCATGGGTTGGGAGTCGAACATCGTCATCGTGAGTCCCACGGAACATGCCACGGCGGAGCTTGCGCGCCACGATATCTGTACGCATTTCTTTGCCTTGCAGGCCAAGGTTTTCATCGGTTTCGATCACCTGCCGAACAGTGAGTTCGTCATCGCGACTGGCTGGCAGACGGCCTATCCGGTGCGTGCGGTGACCGGGCCGGTGAAGAAGCTGTACTTCGTGCAGGATTTCGAACCCAGCTTCTACCCCACGGGAACCGAGTCTATCCTGGCGGACAATACCTATCACTTCGGTTTCTTTGGCATCACCGCCGGTGGCTGGCTGGCACGCAAGCTCAAGGCCGAATACGGCATGCAGACGCACCCCATCAGTTTTGGCGTGGATCACGAGCTGTATTGCCAGCGCCCGCGCCGCGAGCCGCATATCCAGCGCGTGTTCTTCTATGCTCGCCCACCCACGCCCCGGCGCGCCTTCGAGTTCGGCCTGTTGGTGCTGGAGGCTGTGTCTCGCCGCCTGCCGCAGGTGCAGTTCATTCTGGCTGGGTGGGATGTGAGCGACTATCACATTCCATTTCCGCATTTGGCGGCGGGCGTGATCTCGCCCGGCGAGCTGGCCGATGTGTTCAGCCAGTGCGACGCGGCCCTGGTGCTGTCGCTGACGAATTTGTCGCTGATGCCACTGGAGGTGATGGCCGCGGGCTGTGCCGTGGTGTCTAACCGAGGCGAATGCGTGGAATGGCTGCTCAACGATGACCTGGCGCTGCTGACCGACCCCACGCTGGAGGCGCTGACGGACGCGCTGTGCCGCGTGCTGCAGGACGAGCCAGCGCGACAGGCCATGTGCCAACGGGCGCAGGCCTTTGCGCGCCGGCAGCATTGGCATGATTCGGCCCAGGCCTTCGAGCAGGGCTTGCTGGAGGCGCGCAGGGTGCTTGGCCCGGCGACAGCGGATGTGGCCCCAGGGGCTTGAGGTGCACAGCGTGTCTGCGCAAGCGGGGTGGCAATGGATGTGAGTCGCAATCAGCCCGGGGCCTCGGGGGGCATGCAGCATGCCTGGGTGCTGTGGCGCTACTGGATGCTGCGCGAGTTCAAGACGCGCTACGCCGGCTCGGTGCTGGGCCTGGCCTGGGCCTTCGTGCAGCCGCTGGCGTCGCTGGCGATCTTCTATGTGCTGTTCGGCCTGGTGCTGGCCGTGCGCGTGCCGGGGCTGGATTTGGCCAACGGATATCTGTTGCATCTGTTGGCGGGTCTGGCGGTGTGGCTACCGTTTACCGACGCCATTGGTCGCGGCGTGGCTTGCCTGACGGCGTACGAGGATTTTCTGCGCAAGCAGCCGATGCCGGCCGAAATTTTGCCTGCGGTGGCTGTGGGTGGTAGCCTGCTGGTGATGGCAATCGGCTATGGCTTGCTGTTGGTGCTGAGCCTGACGCAGGGGGCGCCGCTGCGCCTGACCTGGGCCTGGTTGCCGGTGTTGCTGCTGGCGCAGCTGGCGCTGACCCTCGGCCTCACGCTGATGCTCAGCATGGCGCATTTTCTGTGGCGCGACGTGGGATCGATGGTGGGTTTTGCGTTGCAGCTATGGTTTTATCTGACGCCGGTGGTCTATCCGCTGGCCCAGGTGCCCGAGCGCTTTCATGCCTGGTACCTGCTTAACCCAGTGGCCTGTCTGGTGTTGGCCGTGCAGTGGGCGGTGTTGGGCATGGCCATGCCGGTGGGCACGCTGTGGGCGCTGCTGGCCTGGGTGCTGCTGCTGGGCGGCGGCGGCTGGTGGTTCTTCCGCACCATGAAACCGGCCCTGGGTGAGGCGCTCTAATGGCCATTGCATTCAAGAACATCGAAAAGCATTACGCGGTCTATGCCCGCCCGCAGGATCGGCTGTGGGAGTGGGTGTCCGGGCGCCAGCGCCACCGTGTGCATGTGGCGCTTTCGGGCATAAGTTTTGAGGTGCGCTCGGGCGAGACTTTTGGCCTGATCGGCGAGAACGGTGCGGGCAAGAGCACGCTGCTGAAGATTGCGGCTGGCACCATACGCCCCACGTGCGGCGAGGTCACGCGCCAGGGGCGGGTGGCGGCGTTGCTGGAACTGGGCGCGGGCTTTCATCCCGAGGAGTCGGGCCAGGACAATATCCGCTTCATGGCGGCGCTGCATGGTCTGGAGGGGGCGGCTCTGGAGGACTTTGCGGCGCGGGCGACGGCGTTTTCCGAGCTGTCGGAAGAAACGTTGCAGCGGCCCGTGAAGACCTATTCCTCGGGCATGTTCATGCGCCTGGCGTTCGCGGCGGCCACGGCCATAGACCCTGAGGTGCTGATCGTGGACGAGGCGTTGTCGGTGGGCGACCTGCATTTCCAGAAGAAGAGCCTGAACCGCATTCTGGAACTGCGCGAGCGTGGTGCAACGGTGCTGTTTTGCTCGCACAACCTGTACCAGGTGCGCAGCCTGTGCCAGCGCGCAGCCTGGATCCATGGCGGACGCATAGCGGCCATCGGCAGCACCGAGGACGTCGTCACGGCCTACGAGGCGCATGAGCGCAGGCGCTATGCCCATCTGCGCACCGATGCGCCGCCGGCTGAGTTGTCGAATACCCAGTCGGTGGCTCCCGCCCCGACCGCTCACACCTCGGTGCCGGTGAAGATCATGCGCGTGGGCACCGAAACGGCAGATGGCATCAACCCGGCGCAGGTGGATTCCTTTCAGGATCTGACCTTGGAGATTGAGCTGGAGTCCTATGGCGATACGCCCTTCCACGTGGGGTTTTCCATCGTCCGGCCGGACAAGGACAATGTGTTTGGCACGAGCACGCATTTTCTGCCCTCCAGGCAGGCCATGCGTGGCCTCGGGCAGCACCTGCTGCGAGTAAAGTTCCCGCGCCTGCCGCTGCTGTCGGGGCAATACCTGTGGAACGTATATACGCTGGACGATACCGGCCTGCAGGTGCTGGACATGGCTGAGTTGATCCAGCCTTTCACGGTGCTCAATCAGAAGCACCGTGAGGTTGGCTTGGTCTGGCTGGAGCATGAATGGCTGCACATCGAATGAACGGCGATTGGCGCCTGGATTGGGCCTTTCCTGCCTTGGGTCGTCTTCCCACGACATTACCCTGGAGGCTGGTGCGCTGGCTGGGCCGTGACGCTCCTGTCGTGCGGCGCGAGACCGAGGGGTTTTTGCAGCGGCGCTTTGGTCAAGTTTTCCCCAGGGCAACGCCCGTGCAACACCGGCAGTGGGCGCGGGCGCACCTGGACATGCTGGCGACCGAAATGCTGGATGCGGCAGCCTTGCACCGGATGGGCAGGCCTGGCGGCCCACGGATCGAGTTGACTGGCTGGGAGCATGTGCAGGCCTTGCAGCAAACGGGGCAGGGGTTCATTCTCGTGCTCAATCACTATGATCGCTTGCTTGCGGCGGCGATTGCTCTGGCGCTCAGGGGCTTGAAGCTGCACATCATGACCATGCCTGTGGTGGACAATCCGGGCCTCACAACGGCGCAGCGCGATTTCATTCTGAGAAAAATTGCGGCCCTTACGAAAATCACGGGGGGGCAATGGCGCCTATCCAATGAATCTTTGCGGCCGTTGCACGAGGGGTTGCGCAAGGGGCAGGCATGGGTGATTTTGGCCGATGCCTGGAGCCCAGACTTCGCACGTATGCGCAGACATGCTTTCCTGGGCGGATACCTGAGCCTGCCGACGGGCATTGAGCGCCTGGCACGTTCGACCGGCGCGGCCTTGCTGCATGGGCGCACGCGCAGCCTGGCGCCGGACAGGCTGGCTGTGCTGGTGGAGGCTTTGCCAAGTGACCCTGAGATGGCCATCGACAGCGTGATTCAGCGTCTGGACAGTGATGTACGCGAGCGTCCCTGGGCCTGGTGGCACTGGGGGATGTGGGAGCAGATGTGGCAACCTGCCACTGGAAAGGTGACGGGGAGCAATGTCTGACATAGAGCGCTACGACTACGCCTTCGATCCCGAGGGGGATGCCTGGGCTGCGCGCCTGTTGCGCCGTGTGCCGCATGGCGCCTCGGTGCTGGAACTGGGTCCCGGCCCGGGCGCCATGACGCAGGTGCTGCGCGCACGCGGGCAGGCGGTCACGGTGGTGGAGAACGACCCGGCGGCGCTGCAGGCGCTGCAGGCGCTGGGGGTAGAGGTCGTGCAGGCCGACCTGGATGGTGCGGCCTGGCTGGACGCCCTGCAGGGCCAGCGTTTTGGCGCCATCCTGGCCTGCGACGTGCTGGAGCATCTGCGCCAGCCGGAGCAGGTGCTGAAGATGCTGGCCGGACAGCTGGAGCCCATGGGCAGCCTGGTCATCTCGCTGCCGAATATTGCCTACGCCGGCGTGGTGGCGGCGCTGCGCGCCGGCTTGTTCGAATACGCGGACAAGGGGCTGCTGGATCGCACCCATGTGCGTTTTTTCACGCGGCGCAGCATTGAGCAGCTGTTGATGGACTGTGGCTGGGTACCGCTGGCCTGGGAGGCCAACCGTGTGCCCGTGGCGCACAGCGAATTTGCCAGGTACTTCGAGGCTATTCCCGATGCCTGGCGCCAGCATCTGCTGACGGGCTGGGTGGATTTCGATGTGTACCAGTGGATGGTGGTGGCAGCACCCGCCCGCGATTCGCGCGACTGGGAGGCGGTGCGAGTGCGCACCGAGGTCAGTCAGCTGCGCGCACAGCTACAGGCGCTGCAAGTGACGCACGCGGCGGAACATGCCTCGTTGCTGGAGCACCAAAAGGCTTTTTCCGAGGCCAGGCAGCTGATCGCAGAATTTGAGCAAAAGCGGGACTCGCTGAATCAGCAGGTACAGCAACTGGAAGCGGACAAGGCAGCGCTGGCCCAGTCCTGCCAGAACGCTCAAGAAACCTTGGCTCTGGAGCGTGCCGCCATGACCAATCGTCCTTGGCTCGAGCGCCTGGCTCGGCGGTTGGGTTTTTGAGATGATGCAAGGGCTTAGGTGGGTGGTGCGCGCGCTCTGCATGCCGATGTTGCTGGCGGGGGCATGGATGCCCACAGCGCAGGCGCAGGCCGTTTGGCAGTTCGTGGATCGTGATGGCGTCACGCACATGGGCAATGTGCCGCCGTCGGCGTCGCGTGGCGTGATCTGGCTCGAAGGTGTGGGCTCTGCCGCGCCTGCGGGTCGATCCGGGACGGGTAGCACGAATGCCGCCAAACTACCCGGCTATGCGGCCGCGCAGCCGCTGCTTGAGGAAGCAGCGCGCGCACAGGCCCTGGAGCCCGAGTTGGTCATCGCCGTGGCGGCAGCGGAGTCGGGTTTTAACGCCGATGCGGTATCACGCAAAGGGGCCCTGGGCTTGATGCAAATCATGCCGGCCACAGCGGAGCGCTATGGTGTGGCGGGGCGCTCCGCTACGGGCGGATCGCACGCGGTGATGGATCCCAAGGTCAATGTGCAGGTCGGCAGCCGCTACCTGGCTGACTTGCTGCGCATGTTCGACGGCGACAAGGAGTTGGCCCTGGCTGCCTACAACGCTGGAGAGGGCGCGGTCGTCAAGTACGGCCGGCGCATCCCGCCCTATCCGGAGACGCAGCAGTATGTGGACAAGGTCATGCGCCTGTACCGCACCTTGATGCGGTAGCTACAGTACTCCGATCGGGCTTTCATGATCTGGCTTTCCGTTGTCGCTTTTCTGGGCTCGCTGCTGACCGCTGCTGGCGTATTGCGCTGGGCGCAGGATCATGCCGGCAACTATGGACACGGGATGCCGCAGCGTTTTCATCACGGTGATGTGCCGCGCCTGGGCGGGCTGGCCATGTTGGTGGGCATTGCGCTGAGCTGGGGGTTGGGGCGCCTGACGAGTGGGCTGGGTGATCCGTCGTCGCTGCATATGGGCCCGTGGGTGCTTTGGTGGCTGTTGGCACTGCTCCCGGCCGTGGTGGGCGGCATGGTGGAGGACGTGACCCAGCGCCTGGCGCCACGCTATAGACTGCTGCTGTCCGCACTGACGGCGCTGATGGCGGTGGGTTTGCTGGGCCTGCAGCTGCCGCGGCTGGATTTGCCCTGGCTGGATGGGCTGCTGGCGGCAGCGCCCTGGTTGGGGGTATTCATCGCGCTGCTGGCGGTGACGGGGCTACCCCATGCGTTCAACATCATTGATGGCTATAACGGGCTGGCTGGCATGGTGGCCATCATCGTCTGCTTGGCGCTGGCACATGTGGCGCTGCAGGTGGGCGACCGGGGGCTGGCGGCGGTGCTGGTGTCCACGGCGGCAGCGACGGGGGGGTTTTTGGTTTGGAATTACCCGCGCGGCATGTTGTTTGCTGGTGATGGCGGGGCCTATATCTGGGGAGTGGTGATTGCACTGGGCAGCCTCGCCCTGGTGCAGCGCAACCCTCAGGTCTCGCCCTGGTTTCCCATGCTGCTGCTGATCTACCCGGTCTGGGAGACGGTGTTTTCCATGTACCGCAAGCTGGTGCGCGGGGTGTCGCCTGGCATGGCCGATGCCCTGCATTTCCATCAGCTGATTTACCGGCGCATCGTGCGCCGTGTATTGCACGGTGATGCAGCCCGGCGCATGCTCAAACGCAACAACCGTACATCCCCCTATTTGTGGGCGTTCACGCTGCTGACGGTGGTGCCGGCTGTGTTGTTCTGGAGCTATACGCCGGTATTGATCGCGTTCTGCCTGTTATTCATGGTGTCCTACGTCGTGGCGTACCTTGCCATCATCCGCTTCAAGGTGCCGGGCTGGCTGCAGCCGTGATGGTTCGGTGCGGCACAATTCTCACACCTGTTTTATTGCTTGATCCATTGCCATGACCGATCTCTCCACCATCGCCCCGCGCGACAAGGCCGAAATCCTGGCCCAGGCGCTACCCTATATCCGCAAGTTCCATGGCAAGACCATGGTCATCAAATATGGCGGCAACGCCATGACCGACCCGGAGCTGCAGCAGGACTTTGCCGAGGACGTGGTGCTGCTCAAGCTGGTGGGCATCAACCCGGTGGTGGTGCATGGCGGCGGGCCGCAGATCGAGCAGGCGCTGAACCGCCTGGGCAAGAAGGGCCAGTTCATCCAGGGCATGCGCGTGACCGATGCCGAGACCATGGAGGTGGTCGAATGGGTGCTGGCCGGCGAGGTGCAGCAGGACATCGTGGGCCTGATACACCACGCCGGCGGCAAGGCCGTGGGCCTGACGGGGCGCGACGGCGGGCTGATACGCGCCAGGAAGCTGAAGATGCTGGACCACAAGGATCCGAGCATCGAGCACGACGTGGGCCAGGTGGGCGACATCGTGGCCATTGACCCCAGCGTGGTGAAGGCGCTGCAGGACGATGCCTTCATTCCGGTCATCAGCCCGATCGGCTTTGGCGAGAACAACGAGAGCTACAACATCAACGCCGACGTGGTTGCCAGCCGGCTGGCAACGGTGCTGCAGGCCGAGAAGCTGGTGATGCTGACCAACATCCCTGGTGTACTGGACAAGGCTGGCCAGCTGCTGCCGGAGCTGACACCGCAGCAGATCGACGCGCTGATTGCCGACGGCACCATCTCCGGCGGCATGCTGCCCAAGCTGGCCGGCGCCATTGACGCCGCCAAGGCCGGCGTGAACGCGGTGCATGTGGTGGATGGGCGTGTGCCGCACTCCATGCTGCTCGAAATTCTGACCGACCAGGCCTACGGCACGATGATCCGCAGCAGCTGATAGGGCTGCCAGCGGTTGATCCGGCTTGGTTATTGGCTTTGTAGGAGCGGCTTCAGCCGCGAATGGCGCCATTCGCGGCTGAAGCCGCTCCTACGCACAGATGGCATCGGCTGCTGTCAGATCAGTATTGTGCAGATGGTGAAGGTTGCAGATTTGGAACAAAAGTTGCAACTTAGCCACGTACGCATATCCACCCATGGGCATTTCGACGGGCTGTGCGAGAATCAATTGCACACATTTGTTTCGATATGTCTGAATTCACGCCTACCTATCCCGAGTCCTCCAAGCCCGACGAGGCGCGCGTCACGCGCCGTCGCCTGCAGCCCGGTGAGAGGCGCGAGCAGATTTTGCAGGCCCTGGCGGCCATGCTGCAGCAGCCGGGGGCCGAGCGTGTCACCACGGCCGCCCTGGCGCGCCAGCTGGGGGTGAGCGAGGCGGCGCTGTACCGCCATTTCGCCAGCAAGGCGCAGATGTTCGAAGGGCTGATCGACTTCATAGAGCACAGCGTATTCACCCTGGTGCGCCAGATCGAGGAGCAGGGTGACCAGGCCAATGGGGCCTTGCGCGCCGCGCGCATCGCGGCCATGGTGCTGCAGTTTGGCGAGCACAACCCGGGCATGGTGCGCGTCATGGTGGGCGATGCACTGGTGTTCGAGAACGAGCGCCTGCAGCAGCGCATGAACCTGTTCTTCGACAAGATCGAGGCCCAGCTGCGCCAGTGCCTGCGCCCGGCCGGAGAGGCCGTGGCCGCGCCCACGCTGCAGGCGCAGGTGCGCGCAGCGGCGCTGTGCGACCTGATCCGCGGGCGGCTGCAACGTTACGCGCGTACGGGCTTTCGCCGACTGCCGAGCGAGCAGTTGGACGCTACATTGGCGCTGTTGCTGTAGGGACTTGCATATTCCCGCCTGGCTGGCCATATCGACTAGATAGCGTGCGGTCTCTGGCTGGGCCGCAAGCCCTCACCCCCACCCTCTCCCAGAGGCAGAGGGGGTAATGTCGGGGCAACCGGCAGCCCTCGCACCTCGCGGGTGACTAGTGGTTTACCCGTAAATACACTGCTCAACCAACCGAGGACTGGCACAAGTCCGCAGTTTTGTGCAAAATAGAACGATCGTTCGTTTTATTTTTCCCATGACCCTACCCATCACCCCACGCAAGACTGCCGCCGCGCCCAGGCGCGAAGGGCGGGCCATGCACAAAGGCCAGCAGACCAAGGCGGCCATCGTTGATGCCGCGCTGGGCCTGGCCACGCATATCGGGCTGGAGGGGTTGTCCATAGGCGCGCTGGCCGATGTGACGGGCATGAGCAAGTCGGGCGTGTTTGCCCATTTCGGCTCGCGCGAGGAGCTGCAGATCTCGGTGATCCGCGAATACCACCAGCGTTTTGAGCAAGAGGTGTTCTTTCCAGCCATGGACGCACCGCGTGGCATTGGCCGACTGCGCGCCATGTTCGACAACTGGATGCAGCGCACCTCGATAGAGATCGATTCGGGCTGCATCTACATCAGCGGCGCCGTGGAGTTTGACGACCGCGACGGCCCGGTGCGCGATGCGCTGGCCCATTCGGTGCTGACCTGGCAGGCCGCCATGAAGCGCGCCATCATGCAGTGCAAGGACAGCGGCGAGATCCGCCGGGACGTGGCGGAAGACCAGATGCTGTTCGAGATCCATGGCCTGATCCTGGCGCTGCACTACGAGGCGCGCTTTCTGCACACCCCCGGCTCGATAGACCGCGCCAACAAGGGCTTCGACAATATCCTGGCGCGCTACGCCGCCTGATGCCGTCGCCCACTCACCACTTACCACTCACCACTCACCACTTACCACCCCAGGAGCCAACCATGCCCATCTACAACCCGCCGCTGCGCGACATGCAATTCGTGCTGCACGAAGTCTTCCAGGTCACCGACGCCTTCAAGGCCATGCCGCGCCACGCGGAGGTGGACGTGGACACCGTCAACGCCATCCTGGAGGAGGCCGGCAAGTTCGCCTCCGGCGTGACGTTTCCGCTGAACATCAGCGGCGACGAGGAGGGCTGCACGCTCAACCGCGACACCCATGAGGTGACCACCCCCCAGGGCTTCAAGCAGGCCTACCAGCAGTATGTGGAGGGCGGCTGGGCGGCGCTGTCGTGCGAGCCCGAGTTTGGCGGCCAGGGCCTGCCGCATGTGATGAACCAGTGCCTGTACGAGATGCTCAACAGTGCCAACCAGGCCTGGACCATGTACCCCGGCCTGTCGCACGGCGCCTACGAAGCCCTGCTGGCCCACGGCACGCCCGAGCAAAAGCAGACCTACCTGCCAAAATTAGTCAGCGGCGAATGGACCGGCACCATGTGCCTGACCGAGCCGCACTGCGGCACCGATCTGGGCCTGCTGCGCACCAAGGCCGAGCCGCAGGCGGACGGAACGTACAAGATCACCGGCGCCAAGATCTTCATCAGCGCTGGCGAGCACGACATGGCGGCCAACATCGTGCACCTGGTCCTGGCCCGCCTGCCGGATGCGCCCAAGGGCAGCAAGGGCATCAGCCTGTTTGTGGTGCCCAAGTACCACGTCAACGCCGATGGCAGCCTGGGCGCGCGCAACCCGGTGTTCTGCACGGGGCTGGAGCACAAGATGGGCATACACGGCAACGCCACGGCGCAGATCAGCCTGGATGGCGCGGTGGGCACCCTGGTGGGCGAGCCGCACAAGGGCCTGGCGGCGATGTTCGTGATGATGAACGCCGCCCGCCTTGGCGTGGGCAACCAGTCGCTGGGGCTGACCGAGGTGGCCTACCAGAACGCGCTGGCCTACGCCAAGGATCGCCTGCAGATGCGCAGCCTGTCTGGCACCAAGGCCAAGGACAAGGAGGCCGACCCCATCATCGTGCACCCCGACGTGCGCAAGATGCTGCTCACCGCCAAGGCCTACGCCGAAGGTGCGCGCGCCCTGCAGATCTACTGCACGCTGCTGCTGGACCAGTCGCACCACCACCCCGACGAAAAAGTGCGCAAGGACAGCGACGAGCTGGTGGCGCTGCTGACTCCCATCGTGAAGGCCTTTATCACCGATAACGGCCACACCGCCACCAACGCCTGCATGCAGGTCTTCGGCGGCCATGGCTTCATCAAGGAATGGGGCATGGAGCAGCACGTGCGCGACAACCGCATCAACATGATCTACGAGGGCACGAACACCGTGCAGTCGCTGGATCTGCTGGGCCGCAAGGTGCTGGGCAACCAGGGCGCGACGCTGAAAAAATTCGGCAAGCTGGTCGCCGCGTTGGTGGCTGAAGAAGGTGTGAACGAGAAGATGGCCGAGTTCATCAACCCCATCGCCATGCTGGGCGAGCAGATGACGAAGTTCACCACCGAGATCGGCTTCAAGGGCATGCAAAACCCCGACGAGGTGGGCGCCGCCGCCGTGGACTACCTGCGCGTGGCCGGCCACCTGGTGTTTGGCTACATGTTCGCGCGCATGGCACAGGTGGCGCTGCGTGCGATTGCCGCGGGCAATGCCGACCCGTTCTACGTCGCCAAGCTGCAAACGGCACGCTTCTACTTCGCCAAGCTGTTCCCCGAGACCGTGATGCTGATGCGCACGGCGCGCGCGGGTAGCAAGGTGTTGATGGACACGGACGCGGCGCTGGCCTAAAGGTCTCCCACCCTCACCCCAGCCCTCTCCCCCCTTGCGGGAGAGGGAGCCAAACCGCGGTGCCGAATTTGGGTGCTCCCTCTCCCCCTTGGGGGAGAGGGCAGGGGTGAGGGGGTAAATACTCGAATTAGCTATCTATTGCCACGGAGTCCTTATGAAACAAGCGTTAACAGCTATCGTTTTAATGGCAATCGCCGCCCCCGCCCTGGCCCAGATAAGCCCGCTGGGCCTGTGGCGCAGCATTGACGACAAGACCGGTGAGCCCAAGGCCGAGATCCGCGTCACGGACAACGCCGGCGCCCTGAGCGGGCGCATAGAAAAGACCCTGCGCAAGGACGCCAAGCCCACCTGCACCGAATGCCAGGACGACCGCAAGGGCCAGCCCATCGTCGGCCTGGAGATCATCCGCGGCGGCAAGCAGGCCGAGGGCAAGGATGTCTGGGAGGGCGGCAAGATTCTCGACCCCGAGAACGGCAAGGACTACCGCGCCAGCCTCACGCCCGTGGACGGCGGCAAGAAGCTGGAGGTGCGCGGCTACCTGGGCCCGTTCTGGCGCACCCAGACCTGGCAGCGCGTGGAATAAATTGGAAAGAAAACCATGACCCGATTCAATGTGAAAAAAGTCGCCGTGCTCGGCGCGGGCGTGATGGGCGCGCAGATTGCCGCCCACCTCGTCAACGTGAAGGTGCCGGTGGTGCTGTTCGACCTTCCCGCCAAGGAGGGCAGCAAGAGCGCCATCGCCGAAAAGGCCATCGCCAACCTGAAGAAGCTCAAGCCCTCGCCCCTGGGTGTGGCCGATGATGCCGAGCTGATCCAGCCCGCCAACTACGAAGAGCATCTGAAGCTGCTCAAGGACTGCGACCTGGTGATCGAGGCCATTGCCGAGCGCATGGACTGGAAGCTGGACCTGTACACGAAGATCGCCCCCCATGTGGCCAGGCACGCGCTGCTGGCGTCCAACACCTCGGGCCTGTCCATCACCAAACTGAGCGAGGCGCTGCCCGAGGCCCTGCGCCACCGCTTCTGCGGCATCCACTTCTTCAACCCGCCGCGCTACATGCCGCTGGTGGAGCTGATCGCCACGCCCACCACCGAGGCGCGCGTGATCGACCAGCTGGAGGCCTTTGTCACCAGCGGCCTGGGCAAGGGTGTGGTGCGGGCCAAAGACACGCCCAACTTCATCGCCAACCGCATCGGCATCGCCGGCATGCTGTCCACGATGCAGGAGGCGGACAACTTTGGCCTGACGTTTGACGTGGTGGACGACCTCACGGGCAAGAAGCTGGGCCGCGCCAGCAGCGGCACGTTCCGCACCGCCGACGTGGTGGGCCTGGACACCATGGCCCATGTCATCAAGACGCTGCAGGACAACCTGAGCCTGGACACCGACCCCTTCTACGGCAGCTTTGGCACGCCGGCCGTGCTCAGCAAGCTCATAGCAATGGGCAACCTGGGGCAGAAGTCCAAGGCCGGCTTCTTCAAGAAGCAGGGGCGTGACATCCTGCGCTTCGAGCTCGACAGCGAGGACTATGTGCCCGCCGGCCAGAAGGCCGACGAGGTCTACGCCCGCATGCTGAAAAAACCCGCCGCCGAGCGCCTGAAACTGCTGCGCAATGCCGAGGGCGCGCCGGGCCAGTTTTTGTGGGCCATTTTGCGCAACGGCTTTCACTACGCGGCCATCCACCTGGAGCACATTGCCGAGTCCGCGCGCGACCTGGATCAGGCCATGCGCTGGGGCTTTGGCATGAAGCAGGGCCCGTTCGAGCTGTGGCAGGAGGCCGGCTGGCTGGAGGTGGCCAGGATGGTGCAGGAGGACATCGATGCCGGCAAGGCGCTGTGCAGCGCGCCGCTGCCGAAATGGGTCTTCGAAGGCCCGGTGGCCCAGGCCGGCGGCGTGCATACGGCCGATGGATCGTGGAGCCCGGCACTGAAAAAGTTTGTAGCGCGCCGCGTACTGCCCGTCTACGAAAGACAGCTTTTCCCTGAAAAATTGCTGGGCGAGGCCAGTCTGCCCGACTGGCAGACGGCCGGCACCACCCTGTCGGAATCCAAGGCGCTGCGCACCTGGACGCTCGATGGCCAGGTCTTGATCGCCAGCATCAAGAACAAGATGCACGCCATCAGCCCCGAGGTCATGGAGGGCCTGATGGAGGCCGTGGATCTGGCCGAGGCCGAGTACCAGGGCATGGTGATCTGGTCGGGTGATGCGCCGTTCTCGGTCGGTGCGGATCTGGAAGCCACCATGCCGGCCTTCGTCGTCGGCGGGGCGGATGCCATCGACAGCATCGAGCATGAGCTGCAAAACCTGATGCTGCGCCTGCGCTACGCCCAGGTGCCGGTGGTGGCCGCCATCCATGGCATGGCGCTGGGCGGGGGCTGCGAGCTGTCGGTGTACAGCGCGCGCCGCGTGGCCCACATGGAAAGCTATATGGGCCTGGTGGAAGTGGGCGTGGGCCTGGTGCCCGGCGCCGGCGGCCTGACCTACATCGCCCGCCGCGCGGCCGAGAACGCCGCCGCCAGCACCGGCAAGGACATCCTGCCCTTCCTGAGCGAGGGCTTCACCGCCGCCGCCATGGCCAAGGTGGGCATGAGCGCGCTGGAGTCGAAGAAGCTGGGCTACCTGCTCGATAGCGACATCATCGTGCCGCACAAGGACGAGCTGCTGTTCGTCGCCATCAACGAGGCCAAGGCGATGGCCGCGGGTGGCTGGCGCGCGCCCTTGAAGCGCCTGTTCCCGGTGGCCGGGCGCAGCGCCATCGCCACCATCAAGGCGCAGCTGGTGAACATGCGCGATGGCGGCTTCATCAGCGCCTACGACTTCAAGATCGCCGCGATGATTGCCGAGGTGGTGTGCGGCGGCGACGTGGACGCGGGCAGCCTGGTGAGCGAGGAATACCTGATGCAGCTAGAGCGCAAGGTGTTCTGCCACCTGATCGGCCAGCCCAAGACGCACGAGCGCATCCTGGGCATGCTGAATACGGGTAAGCCGGTGCGCAATTGATGTATCAGCCATGGCACTGAGTCACCCTCACCCCCACCCTCTCCCGCCAGCGGGAGAGGGAGTGAAACCATAAGGACATCTGTCATGAAACAAGTACAAGACGCCTACATCGTCGCCGCCACGCGCACGCCCATCGGGCGTTCGGGCCGCGGTTACTTCAAGAACACGCGCCCGGACGACCTGCTGGTCGCCGCCATCCGCGGCGCCATGGCGCAGGTGCCCACGCTGGACCCGAAGGCCATCGAGGACAGCATCATCGGCTGCTCCTTCCCCGAGGGTGAGCAGGGCATGAACATGGCGCGCATCGCCATGGGCCTGGCCTTTAACCACCCGGTGGGTGGCGTCACGGTGAACCGCTTTTGCGCCTCCGGCGTGACCGCCATACAGATGGCGGCCGACCGCATCCGCGTGGGCGAGGCAGACGTGCTGATTGCCGGCGGCGCCGAGTCCATGAGCATGGTGCCTATGGGCGGCAACAAGCCATCCTTCAACCCGGAGGTGTTTGCCAAAGACGAGAACGTGGGCATTGCCTACGGCATGGGCCTGACCGCCGAGAAGGTGGCGCAGCAGTGGAAGGTCTCGCGCGAGGCGCAGGACGCTTTTGCGCTGGAATCGCACCTGCGCGCCATCCGCGCCCAGCAGGCGGGCGAGTTTGCGGACGAGATCACGCCCTTCGAGATCGTTGAGCGCAGCCCCAACCTTGCCACCGGCGAGGTCGTGACCAAGACGCGCACGGTGAACCTGGACGAGGGCCCGCGCCCCGACACCTCGCTGGAAGGCCTGGCCAAGCTCAAGACCGTGTTCGCCGCGCGCGGCTCGGTCACGGCGGGCAACAGCAGCCAGACCAGCGACGGCGCCGGCGCGCTGATCCTGGCGAGCGAAAAGGCGGTGAAGCAGTTTGGCCTGACGCCCCTGGCGCGCTTTGTCAGCTACGCCGCGCGTGGCGTGCCGCCCGAGATCATGGGCATCGGCCCCATCGAGGCCATTCCCGCCGCGCTGCGCTACGCCGGCCTGCAGTCCTCGGACATTGGCTGGTACGAGCTCAATGAGGCCTTCGCTGCCCAGTCCCTCGCCGTGATGAACACGCTGGGGCTGGATCCGGCCAAGGTCAACCCCATGGGCGGCGCCATCGCCCTGGGCCACCCGCTGGGCGCCACCGGGGCGATACGCGCCGCCACCGTGGTGCATGCGCTGCGCCGCCACAAGCTGAAGTACGGCATGGTGACCATGTGCGTGGGCACGGGCCAGGGCGCGGCCGGCATCTTCGAAAGCCTTTGAGGCCAGGGTCGCCCGCATGACGCGGGCCCCGCCCCAAACCGTGCACACTTGGGTGCCATGACTCACGCCACACATCCTTTCGACGACGCGCTGGCCCTTGACCCCGGCGTGCCCGACCATTTCAGCGGCCGCACCACGCCCGGCTACTGGAACATGGTCGGGCCCTATGGCGGCATCACAGCGGCCACGCTGCTGCAGGCGGTGCTGCGCCACCCGCTGCTGCTGGGCGAGCCGCTGTCGCTCACCGTGAACTACGCCGCCGCCGTGGCCGAGGGGCCATTTACCGTGCAGGCCACGCCGGTGCGCACCAACCGCTCCACCCAGCACTGGATGGTGACGGTGCAGCAGGCCAATGCCGGCGGCGAGCAGATGGTGACCACCACCGCCACCGTGGTCACCGCCGCACGGCGCGAGACCTGGGGCGTGAGCGACCAGCCCATGCCCGCCGTGCCCGCCCCCGCGCAATGCCAGCGCACACCGCCGATGTTCCGCGTGGAATGGCTGAACCGCTATGAAATGCGCCCCGTCACGGGCGAGCTGCCCACGCAGTGGGACGACAGCGGCCACACCAGCCTGACGCAGCTGTGGCTGCGCGACGCGCCTGAGCGCGCGCTGGACTTTGCGGCGCTG
This sequence comes from Diaphorobacter limosus, assembly GCF_033100095.1. Taxonomy (NCBI): domain Bacteria; kingdom Pseudomonadati; phylum Pseudomonadota; class Betaproteobacteria; order Burkholderiales; family Comamonadaceae; genus Diaphorobacter; species Diaphorobacter limosus. Next base: position 3,307,357 of record NZ_CP136921.1, read on the forward strand.
GCCGCCATGTGCGACGTGTTCTACCCGCGCGTCTGGCTGCGCCGCGCGCGCCATGTGCCGGCGGGCACGGTGTCGATCACCGTGTACTTTCATGCCGGCAGTGCGCTGCTGGCCCAGACCGGCGACGGCTATCTGCTGGCCCAGGCGCGTGCGCAGGAGTTTCGCAACGGCTTCTTCGACCAGTCGGCCCAGCTGTGGAACCAGGCCGGCAGCCTGCTGGCCACCAGCCACCAGATCGTTTACTACAAGGAATGAACGCCATGAGCAGCACGCAAGACATGCTGGTGCACACCGAGGCTGGTGTGACCACGCTGACCTTCAACCGCGCCGACAAGAAAAACTCCATCACCGAGGCCATGTACGCCGCCATGGCCGATGCGCTGGAGCAGGCCGCGCAGGACGCCGCCGTGCGCTGCGTCGTGTTCCAGGGCGACCTGGCCATCTTCAGCGCCGGCAACGACATTGCCGACTTTCTGCAGCAGTCCTCGAAAGGCGCCGCGCCCGAGCTTGCGGGCGAGCGCCCGGTGTGGCGCTTTCTGCGCCTGCTGGCGGGCTTCCCCAAGCCGCTGGTGGCGGCCGTCTGCGGCCCGGCCGTGGGCATTGGCACCACGCTGCTGCTGCATTGCGACCTGGTCTACGCGGGCGACAACGCCGCGTTCTCGCTGCCCTTCGTGAACCTGGGCCTGTGCCCCGAGGCGGCCTCCAGCCTGCTGTTGCCGCAGATGCTGGGCTACCACCGGGCAGCCGAGGCCCTGCTCCTGGGCGAGCCCTTCATGGCCGAGGCGGCGCTCGAGGTGGGCCTGGTGAACCGCGTCGTGCCCCCCAGTGAATGCAACGCCCTGGCCCAGGCCCAGGCGCGCAAGCTGGCGGCCAAGCCCCTGTCCGCGCTGATCGAGACCAAGCGCCTGATGAAGGCCGGCCAGGCCAGCGAGGTGCAGGCGCGCATGCAGGAAGAGGGCGCGAGCTTTGCCCGCCTGATGGCCGGCCCCGCCGCCAAGGAGGCCTTCACCGCCTTCATGCAGAAACGCAAGCCGGACTTCAGCAGTTGCTGAGGCCCTTGCCGCTGCAGGTGCCGGCTGCGGGTGATGCAAAATTTGTAGCATTCGCAGCGCTTGCTGTGTGATGCTGCAAGCCATGAAAGCGCATGCAACGAACGAGCGGTTTGGTTACCGTTCTTGCGCAATCAGGGCGGTTTTGCTGCGCTGCAACTTCTACGATCCGTGGTGTTTTTATCAGGAGATCCGAACCCATGGCCGTGCAAAACCCCTTCTTTGGCAAACGTGACAACGATGCGTTCCAGGCCCGTCAACCCTCGCCCGTGCTCGGCGGCAGCAACGTGACCGGTCAGACCAGCACCAGCACCACCAACCCCAGCACCGCCAGCAGCATGAACACCAGCAAGCCCGCAGCGTCCAGCACCACCGAGAGCGGCGGCAGCAAGCTCACCGTGGGCCCCAACATCAAGCTCAAGGGCGTGGAGATCACCGATTGCGACACCCTGGTGGTGGAGGGCACGGTGGAGGCGACCATGGACTCGCGCGTGATCCAGATCACCGAGCAGGGCGCGTTTCGCGGCACGGCCGAGATCGACATTGCCGAGATCCATGGCGAGTTCGACGGCTCGCTCACCGTGCGCGAGAAGCTGGTGATCTTCAGCACCGGCAAGGTGACGGGCAAGATCCGCTACGGCAAGGTGGTGATCGAGGAGGGCGGCCAGTTGTCGGGCGAGATTTCGGTCGGCGTGGGCGGCGCCCGCGCGCCAGCGGCATCCACCTCTGCTGTGACCAGCAGCACCAGCAGCGCGGCATCCTCGTCCACCCTGGCGGCGGCCTGACCTGCCACCGGCGATCGGCTTGGCTATCAGGTGCGCAGCAGCAGCGCGTACACGGCCACGCCGCCGTAGCCCAGCCCCAGGGCGGCGCACACCAGGTACAGCGCCACGCTGAACCAGTACCTCAGCGGCTCATCGTCGCGTTCAAAAGTACGCCAGCCGCGCGGCTGGCGCACCTCGCCGCTGTGCAGCGCCTGCCGCTCCAGGTGCAGGCACCAACCCCGGCGCCCAGCAGCAGCAGGGCCCAGAGCATCATGCGGGCAGCTGCGCGGGCGCTATCGGGCGCGGCCGGCCCTGGTCGTCAATGGCCACATAGGTCAGGCGCGCCTCGGTCACCTTCACATGCTGGCCCTGGGCGCGAATATGCTCGGCGTACACCTCCACCTGCACCGTGATCGAGGTGTTCCCCAGGCGGGTCACGCTGGAGAAGAACGACAGCAGGTCGCCCACGCGCACCGGCTGTTTGAAGATGAACTCGTTCACCGCCACGGTGGCCATGCGCCCCTGGATCAGGCGCGCCGGCAGCACCGAGCCGGCCAGATCGACCTGCGCCATCACCCAACCGCCGAAGATGTCGCCGTTGCCGTTGGTGTCCGCCGGCATGGGTATGACCTTGAGCACCAGCTCCTTGTCGGTGGGCAGTTGCGTGGCGGCGCTGAGGCGATCCTGGGACATGGGCACAATCTCGGGCTTGTTTTGACTCCTTTGATTGTCCTCCATGCGCCGCCACGGCGATTCCTCGCCCCCCATGTCCGCGGCCGCAGAGCCCAAAACCCGAGCCGACGCCGCTACGCTGGCGCGGCTGCTGCCCTACCTGTGGGAATACAAATGGCGCGTGGCCGCGGCCATTGCCTTGATGCTGGGCGCAAAAATGGCCAATGTGGGCGTGCCGCTGCTGCTCAAGCAGCTGGTGGACGCCATGACCATCGCGCCAGGGGCGCCGGCGGCGCTGCTGGTCGTGCCCGTGGGCCTGCTGCTGGCCTATGGGGCGCTGCGCTTCACCAATTCGCTGTTCACCGAACTGCGCGAGCTGGTGTTTGCCAAGGCCACGCAGGGTGCGGCGCGCTCGATTGCGCTGCAGACCTTCCAGCACCTGCATGCGCTCAGTCTGCGCTTTCACCTCGAGCGTCAGACCGGCGGCATGACGCGCGACATCGAGCGCGGCGTGCGCGGCATCGAGTCGCTGATCTCCTTCTCGCTGTTCAACGTGTTTGCCACGCTCATCGAGGTGGTGCTGGTGCTCAGCGTGCTGGCCGTCAAGTTCGATGCCTGGTTTGCCTGGATCACGCTGGCGGCCATGGTGCTGTACATCATCTACACCGTGCTGGTGACCGAGTGGCGCACCAAGTTCCGCCGCGAGGCCAACGAATTTGACTCGGCCGCGCACACCAAGGCCGTGGATTCGCTGCTCAACTACGAAACCGTCAAGTACTTCAACAACGAAGGCTTCGAGGCGCAGCGCTACGACGAGAGCCTGGAGCGCCTGCGCCGCGCCCGCCTGAAAAGCCAGACCACGCTGTCCATGCTCAACACCGGCCAGCAGCTCATCATTGCCGTGGGCCTGGTGGCCATGCTCTGGCGCGCCACGCAGGGCGTGGTCGATGGCCGCATGACGCTGGGCGATCTGGTCATGGTCAACGCGTTCATGATCCAGCTCTACATCCCGCTCAACTTCCTGGGCGTGATCTACCGCGAGATCAAGCAGAGCCTCACGGACCTGGACAAGATGTTCACCCTGATGGACAAGGAGCGCGAGGTGGCCGATGCCCCCGGCGCCCAGCCGCTGACGGGCCTCAGCCAGCCCGCGGTGCGTTTTGAAGACGTGCATTTTTCGTACGAAACCCGCAAGGGCAACGACCTGAGTACGGGCCGCCCCATCCTCCAGGGCATCAGCTTCGAGATCCCCGCGGGCAAGACAGTGGCGGTGGTGGGCCCTTCGGGCTCGGGAAAATCCACGCTGGCGCGCTTGCTGTTCCGCTTCTACGACATCCAGCAGGGCCGCATCACCATCGCGGGGCAGGAGATCCGCAGCGTGACCCAGGCCAGCGTGCGCCAGGCGATCGGCATCGTGCCGCAGGACACGGTACTGTTCAATGACACCGTGGCCTACAACATTGCCTACGGCCGCCCGGGCGCCACGCAGGAAGAGATCGAATCCGCGGCCCGCGCCGCGCGCATCCACGACTTCATTGCGTCCACGCCCAAAGGCTACGCCACCATGGTCGGCGAGCGCGGGCTCAAGCTCTCGGGCGGTGAAAAGCAGCGCGTGGCGATTGCGCGCACGTTGCTCAAGAACCCGCCCATTCTGATCTTTGACGAGGCCACCAGCGCGCTCGACTCGGCCAACGAACGCGCCATCCAGGCCGAACTGCAGGGCGTGGCGCAGAACAAGACCACGCTGGTGATCGCGCACCGCCTGTCCACGGTGGTGGACGCGCACGAGATCCTGGTCATGGACGCGGGCCGCATCATCGAACGCGGCACGCACGCGCAGCTGCTGGCCCAAGGGGGCCGATACGCCAGCATGTGGGCGCTGCAACAAAGCGACCCGTCCGCTTGAGTAGCGCCTTGCCTGTGTGAAGTCATCCTGCACCGACCCCCATCCGTTCACGCTGAGCCTGCCGAAGCGCCGCACAACGCTTCAACGGGTTCAGCCGAGCGGTCTGGGCCAAGGGGCAATGAAATGCGTGGCTGTCGTGGCGTGCCGCAAACGCCCCGTCTGAACAACCTGTCGTACGAAACCTGATCCCATGAAACCCGTCCTGCTTGCCCTGTCGTTCCTGTCTGAAGAACACCGCGCCCAGATGGCGCAGGCCTTCGAAGTCCTCTACGCCCCCGACGCCGCGCAGGCCGCTGCGGCCATTGCGCAGCACGGCAGCCGCGTGCGTGTGGTGCTGACCATCGGGGCCACGGGCTTGTCGCCCGCGCAGATCGACGCGCTGCCCGCGCTCACGCTGATCTGCGTGCTCGGCGCGGGCTACGAGAACGTGGCCGTTCAGCATGCGAAGGCGCGCGGCATCGTGGTGGCCACCGGTGCCGGAACCAACGACGACTGCGTGGCCGACCACACCTGGGGCCTGCTGATTGCGGCGCAGCGCCGCATCCTGCCGCTGGACAAGGCCACGCGTGCCGGCATCTGGCGCACGGCCCTGCCGCTGCCACCCAACGTGTCGCACAAGCGGCTGGGCATCATCGGCCTGGGCACCATCGGCAAGAAGATTGCGCAGCGCGCCCTGGGCTTCGAGATCGAGGTGGGCTACCACAACCGCAGCGCCCGCACCGATGTGCCTTACCGCTACTTTGCCGATGTGGCAGCGCTGGCCGCGTGGGCGGACTTCCTCGTCATCGCCACGCCCGGCGGCGCGGGCACACAACACCTGGTCAACGCGGAGGTGCTGAAGGCGCTGGGCCCACGCGGCGTGGTGGTCAACATCGCCCGCGGCAGCGTGATCGACACCGCCGCGCTGGCTGCCGCGCTGCGCGAAGGCCGCATTGCGGCAGCCGGCCTGGATGTGTACGAGAGCGAGCCCGCACCCCCCGCCGAGCTGCTGGACCTGGACAACGTGGTGCTCACGCCCCATGTGGCGGGCTGGTCGCCCGAAGCCGTGCAGAACTCGGTGGACCGCTTCATGGAAAACGCCCGCCGCCATCTGGCGGGTGAGGTGCCGGTGTCGCCCCTTTGAAGTTTCAATAAAAAAGGCCTCTGGCGCTTTCTGGGTAAGCGCTGACAGCTATGAAAAAAGGAGTAACTGCCATGCCGCTGGATGTGGACGCCTTGCAGGCGCGGTTGCGGGCATTTGCCGCCGAGCGCCAGTGGCAGCCGTTTCATACGCCCAAGAATCTTTCGACGGCGCTGATGGTGGAGGCGGCCGAACTGGCCGAGATCTTCCAGTGGATGACCCCCGAGCAATCGCTGGCAGTGCGCGGCGATCCGGCGCTCAGGGAACCCATTGCTGACGAAGTGGCCGATGTGCTGCTCTACCTGCTGCAACTGGCCGACCACGCGGGCGTGGACCTGGCGGCAGCGGTGGAGCACAAGCTGGCGAAGAACGCGCTCAAGTACCCCGCGCCAGGCACCGGGTCTGCAATGTGAGCAAAAAATACCTCTGGCGCTTGTCTGGATTGCGCGAGTAGCTATCGATAGTGAAGCAATAGCCTAGTGAAGCAATAGCCAGTAGCGTTTGCCGCAATGCACCGCAAAAAAAGCCCCGCTTGCGCGGGGCTCTCGAGCAGGGCGGTACGCCCGCCTGCGCTGGCTCTTACTGCTTGCGCGCCGCTATCGCCTTTTCTGCCATGTTCACCAGGTCGGTGCCGATCTGGCTCTTCCACTTGTCGTACACGGGGCGCGTGGCTTTCACGAAGGCCTCGCGCTCGGCCGGGGTGAGCTGGGTGACCGTGACGCCCAGGGCGCCGATGTCCTTGAGCAGCGGCTTGTCGGCCTCGATCACGCCCTTGCGGGCAATGGCGATTTCTTCCTTGCCCGCCTCGATGGCGGCCTGTTTGACGATCTCGCGGTCGGCCGGTGTCCAGCTGTTCCACACTTCCTTGTTGACCACAAAGATCAGCGGATCATTCACGTAGCCCCACAGCGTGATGTGCTTTTGCGCCACGCTGTGCAGCTTGGCGGCGGTGAAGATGGAAAGCGGGTTTTCCTGCCCGTCCACGGCGCCGCTGGCAAAGGCGGGCTGGGCGTCGGCCCAGCTCATCTGCGTGGGGTTGGCGCCCAGGGCGGTGAAGGTATCGAGGAACAGGGGCGAGCCCACCACGCGGATCTTCAGGCCCTTGAGGTCGGCGGGGCTCTTGATGGCCAGCTTGGAGTTGGAGATTTCGCGGTAGCCGTTTTCCCCCCAGGCCAGGGGCACCACACCGGCCTTGTCCAGCGTGGCGAAGATGCTCTTGCCCACGTCGCCCTGCGTCACGGCATCCACGGCCGCGTAGTCAGGGAACAGGAAGGGCAGCGAGAACAGGTTGAGCTGCTTGACCTGGGGCGACCAGTTGATGGTGGAGCCCACGGCCATGTCGATCACGCCCTGGCGGAGCGCGCTGAACTCGCGTGTCTGGTCGCCCTGGATCAGCGACACGCCGGGGTAGAGCTTGATGTTGATGCGGCCATTGGTGCGCTCGCGCACCTTGTTGGCCCACAGCTCGCCGCCCTTGCCCCAGGGGAACGCGGGGCCCAGCACCAGCGACATGCGGTACTCGCTCTTGTAGGCCGTCTGGGCCAGGGCCGCAGGGGCCGTGAAGGCGAGGGCGGCGGCAGTGGCCAGGGCGGTGGTGAGAAAGGTGCGCAGTTTCATGGGGTCTCCTTACTATGAAATGAATAGCTGGTGGCGCTTTTTGGGCAAGCGTTGGGGCCACTTTTTACCATCAAAGAGGGGCGTTGCTGGCGGCTGGCCAGCACGTCCGGCTCTGCATGCCAGCGGTGTCCATTGTGCGGCGCTACGCATTTTTGTCCCGCGCTGCGCCAAGGCCGAACGCCAGCGCACCCGCGCCGCCCTGCGCCAGCCCGTACAGGCCATACACCAGGGCCGCCCCCACGGCGCCGGCGGCATCCACACCAAACGGCGCGAGTGCCAGCACGGCGGCGGCCTCGCGCGTGCCCCAGCCCCCCACGCTGACCGGCAGCGCAGCCAGCAAAAAGATGGGGGCCATGGCAAAGGCCCAGGCGGGCCAGGCCGCCTGCACCCCCAGGGCCCACGCGCCCGCTGCCAGTGCGGCCGCCGACAGCACCTGCACGGCCATGGACGCCAGCGCCTGGTGCAGCAGCCGCGGCCCTGTATCGGGCTGGTTGGCCAGCGTGTGCAGTGCTGCGAGCCAGCGGTGCGCAGGCGCTGCGCGGCGGCGCAAGTGCCGCATGCCGGCCCAGGGCAGCACCAGCCCCAGAACGGCTGCCAAGCCTGCCAGGCCGGCCAGGGCCCAGGCAGGCACCCCCGCCCAGGGAGCCAGCACCGGGGCCGATGCCAGCGCGCCCAGGGCGCCGAGCACGCACAACATCCACAACCCGCTGAGCCGGTCGAGCAGCACCGAGGCACTGGCCGCCACGGCATTTGCGCCGCTTTGTCGCAAGGCCACCGCGCGGTACACGTCGCCGCCCACAACGGCGCCGGGCAGCAGGGCGTTCAGGCCCATGGCCTGAAAGTACCAGCGCAGCGCAGACCGGCCCGGCATATCGGCCCCCAGCCACTGCACCAGGGCGCGCCAGCGCAGGGCCGACACGATGTTGGATGCCAGCGCCAGCGCCAGCCCCGCCAGCAGCCACAGGGGCTGCGCCTGCCGCAGCCGCAGCCACAGCTGGGGCAGATCGGCCAGTGCCATCACGCCCAGGAGAAGGCCCAGACCCAGCAGCCCGCGCAGCAGGGCCTTGTGGGTGCGGCTCATGCGAGCGGGGCGGGGGGTGGTGTGGTCGAGGGGGCTGTTTCGGCCAGGGGGTCGTGCTCGTGTGCGTAAAACTGGGGCTGGCCCCGGCCTTCGTGGTAGATGCGGATCAGCATCTCGCCCACCAGACCGGCCACGATGAGCTGCAGCCCCATCAGCAGCAGCATCACGCCTGTGATGAGCAGCGGCCGCCCGCCCACATCGTGCCCCAGCAGCTTGAGCCCGGCGAGCCAGGCCAGCATCAGCAGGCCCGGCGTGGCCAGCCACAGGCCCATGCCGCCAAAGGCGTGCAGCGGACGGTGCCGGTAGCGCATGAAGAACACGATCAGCATCAGGTCCAGGATCACGCGGAAGGTGCGGTCGATGCCGTATTTGGACACGCCCCGCGTGCGGGCATGGTGGCGCACCGGCACCTCGGTAATGCGCGCACCGGCTTCTTTGGCCAGCGAGGGGATGAACCGGTGCAGCTCGCCATACAGGCGGATGCGGTCGATGATGGGGCGGCGGTAGGCCTTGAGCGCGCAGCCGTAGTCGTGCAGGTGCACGCCGGTGCTGCGCGAGATGAGCCGGTTGGCCAGCATGGAGGGCAGGCGGCGCGACAGGGCCTTGTCCTGCCGCTGGTGGCGCCAGCCCGAGACCATGTCCACCTCGGGGTCGGTCTCCAGGCGCTGCAGCAGCAAGGGGATGTCCTGGGGTTCGTTTTGCAGGTCGGCGTCGAGCGTGACCACGTAGCGGCCGCGGACGCGGTCAAAACCCGCCTGCAGGGCGGCCGACTGGCCGTAGTTGCGCACCAGGCACACCGCGCGCAGCCAGGGCCGGCCCGCGGCAAGCTCGCGCAGGCGGGCAGCACTGCCGTCGCTGGAGCCGTCGTCTACCGCAATCAGCTCGAAGCTCAGGGGCTGGGTGGCCATTGCCCCGTGTATGCGCTCGACCAAGTCGGGAAGGTTCTCGAGTTCGTTATAAATGGGCACCACAATCGAGACTTCGGGCGGTATGGTGCGTGAATCGCGCATGGGTGGGCTCAGGTGGTGGTCATTGGACTTGGTATTGTGCCAAGGCAAAGGCCCGCCAAGCCGCTGCCCGCCTTGCTCTCTGTGCCACTGCGGCTTTATTTTCTGGTTGCCTCCCTTGACTTTCGCTCCGTCGCCCCGTTGGTCCCCTTGGATGCACCCGCTTGCGTGGTGCCTGCTCTGGATGCTGGCCCATGTGGCTTCGCGCGTGGTGGTGTCGCCAGCGCTGGAACTGGATGAAGCCGAGCAGGCGCTGTGGAGCCAGACGCTCGCGTGGGGCTATGGCAGCCAGCCGCCGTTGTACACGTGGCTGCAGGCGGGCTGGTTTGCCCTGCTGGGGCCGGGCGTGCTGGCCCTGTCGAGCCTGAAGTTCATGCTGCTGGGCCTCACGCTGGTGCTGGTGTGGCGCACGGCCCTGCCACTGATGCCCGAGCGCGCGGCGCTGTGGGCGGCGGCAAGCCTGCTGCTCATCCCCGCCATGGGGTGGGAATCGCTGCGTGATCTGACGCACTCGGTGCTGCTCACCTGCCTGGTCGCTGCCATCTGGTGGGCCCTGTTGCGCCAGCTGCGCCAGCCGCACCCGTCGGGGTTCGCGCTGCTGGGGTTGCTGCTGGGGCTGGGCATGCTGTCCAAATACAGTTTCGCGCTGTTTGCCGCGGTGCTGGGCGGCGCACTGTTGTCGCTGCCGGCAGGCCGGGCGCTGCTGCGCACCCGCGGAGCCTGGTGGCTGCCGGTGGTGGCACTGCTCGTGGTGCTGCCCCACGGCCTGTGGCTGCTGGAGCACTGGCAGGCCGCCAGCGGTCCCACCATGGGCAAGCTGCAGTCCGCCGGCGCCCAGCACCCGGTGGTGCGAGGCATGTGGAGCCTGGTCAAGGCGGTGCTGTCCAACCTGCTGCTGTTTGCACTTCTGGCGCTGCTGGCGTTTCGCAGCGGGTGGTGGCGGGCCAGGCCCTCGGCGGCCACAGGCGATGCCAGCCCGGGGCACTCACGGGCCGACGCGGTCTTGCCGTTGTTTGGCCGCTATCTGCTGCTGCTGGCGCTGGTGCTTGCAGGGCTGGTGGTTGTGGGCGGCGTCACGCATATCAAGGGCCGCTGGCTCTACCCGCTGCTGTGTGCGGTGCCGCTGATGGCGTTTGCCTGGCGGCCCGGGCTGGCGGTGCATAGGGGGGGCAAGGTGTTTGGCGGGATGCTGCTGGGCATGGCGGTGCTGGTGTGGCTGGCGCTGAGCCTGCGGGTCTGGGCCAACGGCCAGCGGGGCGCACCCGACGAGCTGAACGAGCCGGTGGCCGCACTGGCGGGCGCCCTGCGCGCTGCCGGTTATGACGGCCGCAGCCCCATCGTGGCTGGCGATCCCGTGCTGGCCGGGCAGTTGCGGCTGCAGTTTGTGCAGGCGCCGGTGTCCGTATGCAGGGTGCCCGCCCCGCAGGCCATGCCCCCCACCGAGCCGCCCGCAGGCACATGCGCAGTGCAGGTGCTGCGCGGCCGGGCAGGCCAGCCATGGCTGCAGGTGGCGCGCGGCGCACCACCGCCGCCGCCTGGCTGGTGGCACGCGTCTGCGCTGCCTGATGTGCCGGTCACGCTCGAGTTTCCCTATCTCCACGCCAAAGCGGGCCAGACCCCCATGCGTTACCAGTTTCTCTGGCGGCCAGCCCCGGCAGCGGCTGCGGCTGCGGCGGCCACACCCTCGCCCCTACACCCATCGTCTTCGCCATGAACACTGTGCTTGTCACTGGCGCTGCCGGATTCATCGGAATGCACGCCTGCGCCCGCCTGCTGGCGCGCGGCGACACCGTGGTCGGCATCGACAACCTCAACACCTACTACGACCCGGCGCTGAAGGAAGCGCGGCTGGCGCGCCTGCTGCCGCACCCGAACTTCCGCTTTGAGCGGCTGGACATCGCCGACCGGCCGGCCCTGCCCGAGCTGTTTGCGCGGGTGCGCCCCACCCGCGTGCTGCACCTGGCGGCCCAGGCGGGGGTGCGTTATTCCATCGACCAGCCGCACGCCTACGTAGATGCCAACCTGGCGGGCTTTGTGAACCTGCTGGAGGCCTGCCGGGCCTGGCCGGTGGAGCACCTGGTGTATGCCAGCAGCTCCAGCGTATACGGCGGCAATACCCGGCTGCCCTTCAGCGAGGCCGACGCGGTGGACCACCCCATCAGCCTGTACGCGGCCACCAAAAAGTCCAACGAGCTGATGGCGCATACCTACAGCCACCTGTTCCAGCTGCCCACCACCGGGCTGCGTTTCTTCACGGTGTATGGCCCCTGGGGGCGGCCCGACATGGCGCTGTTCCAGTTCACCCAGGCCATCCTGGCGGGGCAGACCATTGACGTCTATGGCCAGGGCCAGCTGGTGCGCGATTTCACCTACATCGACGACATCGTCGAGGGCGTGCTGCGCGTGCTGGACAAGCCCGCCACGCCCGATCCGGCGTTCGATCCGCAGGCACCACACCCCGGCCGCGGCCAGGCACCCTACCGGGTGTTCAACATCGGCAACAACCAGCCCACGGTGCTGATGGACTACATCGCCGCCATCGAGGCAGCACTGGGCGTGCAGGCCAGCAAGCGCCTGCTGCCCGTGCAGCCCGGCGACATGACTGCCACCGCCGCCGACACCCGGGCGCTGGCCGAATGGGTGGGTTTCGCGCCCGGCACCCCGGTCAGCGAAGGGGTGGCCCGCTTTGTTCAGTGGTTCAAGGAGTTTTACGCAGCATGAAAGTCACCGTATTTGGCACAGGCTATGTGGGCCTGGTGCAGGGGGCCGTGCTGGCCGATGTGGGCCACGAGGTACTGTGCGTGGACGTGGACGAAGCCAAGGTGCAAGGTTTGCGCGCCGGGCGCATTCCCATCTATGAACCCGGGCTGCAGCCGCTGGTGGCCGACAACGCCGCCCTGGGGCGTCTGCGCTTCACCACCGATGCTGCCGAGGGCGTGCGCCATGCCGAGGTGCTGTTCCTGGCCGTGGGCACGCCACCGGGCGAAGATGGCAGCGCCGACCTGCGGCACGTGCTGGCGGTGGCCCGCACCGTCGCGCAGTACATGGACGAGCCGCTGTGCATCGTCAACAAATCCACGGTGCCCGTGGGCACCGCCGACCGCGTGGCCGCCACCGTGCGCGAAGGGCTGGCGGCGCGGGGGCTGGCGCTGGAATTCGACGTTGTCTCCAACCCCGAATTCCTCAAGGAAGGCGCGGCCGTGGCCGACTGCCAGCGGCCGGACCGAATCGTCATCGGCACCGACAGCGCCCGTGCCGAGCGCCAGCTGCGCGAGCTCTATGCGCCATTCAACCGCAACCACGACAAGCTCCTGGTGATGGACGTGCGCAGCGCCGAGCTCACCAAATACGCGGCCAACGCCATGCTGGCGACCAAGATCAGCTTCATGAACGAAATGGCCAACCTGGCCGAACAGCTGGGTGCCGACATTGAAGCAGTGCGCCAGGGCATTGGCAGCGACCCGCGCATCGGCTACCACTTCATCTACCCGGGCGTCGGCTATGGCGGCAGCTGCTTTCCCAAGGATGTGCAGGCGCTGATCCACACCGCCCACAGCGTGGGCCTGCGCCCCATGGTGCTGGAGGCGGTCGAGCAGCGCAACGCCGCGCAGCAGCGCGTGCTGTTCGAACGCATCCTTGCCCACTACCAGGGGCAACTGCAGGGCAAGGTGATTGCGCTGTGGGGCCTGGCCTTCAAGCCCAACACGGACGACATGCGTGCAGCGCCCAGCCGCACCCTGATGGAAGCGCTGTGGGCTGCGGGCGCCAGCGTGCAGGCGCATGACCCGGTGGCCATGGAGGAAGCCCGCCGGCTGTACGGCCAGCGGCCCGACCTGCGCCTGTGCGCCAGCCCGCTGCAGGCGCTGGAGGGCGCGGATGCGCTGGCCATCGTGACGGAATGGAAGGCCTTTCGCGTGCCGGACTTTGCGCGCATGGCGGCGCTCCTGCGCGACCGCGCCGTGTTTGACGGCCGCAACCTCTACCCGCCTGAGCTGCCCGCGCGCCACGGGCTGCACTATGTGTCGATCGGGCGGCCTGCCGCTGCGGCGCAGGGGCAGGCCTCAGGTCAGTAACCCAGCCTTGCGGGCAGCCACAGGGCCAGCTGGGGGAATGCAATCACCAGCACCATGACGAGGAACATGGCCAACAGCATCCAGCCGACCCAGCGCACAGTGGATTCCATGCGCACCCCGGCGATCCGGCAGGACACCATGAGGTTCACGGCCAGCGGCGGGGTGAACTGGCCCAGGGCCACCTTCAGGGTCAGGATCACGCCGAACCAGACGGGGTCCCACTGGTAGTGGTTCATGATGGGCAGCAGCAGCGGCACAAAGATCAGGAAGATCGAGATGCCGTCCAGGAACATGCCCACGGTGACCAGTAGCAGGATCAGCAGCGCCAGCACGCCGTACTCGCCCAGGCCCGAGTTCACGATGGCCTTGGCCACCGGGTCGATCACGCCCAGGGTGGACAGCGAATACGCAAAGATGCCTGCGAGCGATACAACCAGCAGGATCACCGCCGACAGCTCGCCCGATTCGCGCAGGATGGGAAAGAGGTCGCGCACGGAAATGGTGCGGTACACCACCATGCCCACGAACAGGCCGTAGAACACCGCGACCACGGCCGCTTCGGTGGGCGTGAACCAGCCCGCGCGCATGCCGCCCAGAATCAGCACCGGCGCGGCCAGGCCCCAGCTCGCTTCGCGCAGGCTCTTCCAGAACGGTGGGCGTGGCATGGTCGCTTCGAGCGCGCCCATCTTGTGCTTGCGCGCCATCCACACGGCCGGCACGATCAGCGCGATGCCGGCCAGCACGCCGGGCACCATGCCCGCGGCAAACAGTGCCGGCACCGAGGCACCGGGCACCAGCACCGAGTAGATGATGAACGCGACGGACGGCGGAATGAGGATGTCGGTGGCGGCCGCGGCCCCCACCACACTGGCTGAGAAGGAGGGCGGGTACCCGGCCCGTGCCATTGCGGCAATCATCACCCCACCCACGGCAGCGGCGTTGGCCGGGCCCGAGCCCGAGATGCCCCCGAGGAACATGGCCACCGCAATCGCCACCAGCGGCAGCATGCCCGGCCCGCGCCCGACCATTGACACGGCAAAGTTCACCAGCCGCAGCGCCACGCCCGAGCGGTCAAAGATAGAGCCCACCAGGACGAACATGGGGATGGCCAGGAGCGGGTATTTGCCCAGGCCTGCATAGAAGTTCTGGGGCACGGCCAGCAGGCCGAACCACTGGCTGTCGGCGTTGGCCAGTGCGATCGCGGCGGCGCCCGCCAGGCCCAGCGCAGCGCCAATCGGAACGCCCAGAAACATCAGGCCCAGAAAGGCCACAAACAGCAGCGTGGCGATCATGGCTGGTGGCCCCCGGCGGGCGATGCGGCTTCGCCGGGCGTCTCGCGCGTGCGCCGCACCAGCACGCCCAGGGCGCGTGCCGCAATCAGCGTGGACAGGACGGGCAGCCAGATCGAATACCACCACTGGGGCACGCCGATGCCCGGCGAGGTTTCGCCAAAGCGGTAGTCGTCCCACACCACACGCACGCTGAGCACGGCAATGAGCCCGAACAGCAGGGCGACGCTGAGGGCGCCCAGCTGCGCCAGGCGCCGGCGGCGCAGCGCCGTGCCGCTTTGGCAAAAGAACTCGATGCGGATGTGCTGGTCGCGCGCCACGGCGGCCGAGCCCGCCACCAGGGCCAGGGCGATCATCAGGAACACCGAGATTTCCTCGGTCCAGGCGAAGGACGAATCGGTGAAGTAGCGCACGATCACGTTGGCAAAGGTGATCAGCGCAAGCAGAGCCATGATGAGGACGGTGAGCCAGTCCTCCAGGCGCAGGCTGCGCGGCTCCTCCGGGCTGGGGACGGGGGGCGTGGCTGGGGCAGAAGTGGTGGAATCCATGAACGCTGGGCAGAGGCAGGACAGACGGCTGGGCGCCGCACGGCCGGGCGATTATGCGCGCTGCTATGAAAACTATGTGTTTTGCGCAGCCCATGCCCGCGCGGGCGGATAATGCCGCGCCATGGAAACCAAATGGCTTGAAGACTTCGTCAGCCTGGCTGAAACCCGCAGCTTCAGCCGCTCGGCACAGCTGCGCCATGTCACGCAGCCGGCGTTCTCGCGCCGCATCCAGGCGCTGGAGGCCTGGGCGGGCACGGATCTGGTGGATCGCAGCTCCTACCCCACGCGGCTCACCGCCGCCGGCACCACGCTGTACGACCAGGCGCTGGAGGTGCTGCAGGCGCTGCAGAACACGCGCGCCATGCTGCGCGGGCATTCCAGCAGCAGCTCCGACATGATCGAGTTCGCCGTGCCGCACACG
The DNA here is from genome assembly GCF_033100095.1 of Diaphorobacter limosus. NCBI lineage: Bacteria > Pseudomonadati > Pseudomonadota > Betaproteobacteria > Burkholderiales > Comamonadaceae > Diaphorobacter > Diaphorobacter limosus. Next base: position 3,322,904 of record NZ_CP136921.1, read on the forward strand.
CTGGCCTTCACCTTCTTCCCGGCCTGGGTGTCGGCGGTGCGCGCGGACTTCGGGCCGCTCAAGAGCCGATTGATCGCGCTCAACGTGCACGACGCCGTGATGCGCCTGGTGGAGGGCGGGTGCGACCTGCTGATCTCCTACCACCACCCGTCGCAGCCGCTGCAGCTCGACCCCGAGCGCTACGACATGGTGACCCTGGGCCAGGAGGTGCTGGCGCCGTACTCCAAGGCCGGCCCCGATGGCCAGCCGCTGTTCTGCCTGCCCGGGAGCGTGGGCGAGCCGCTGCCCTATCTGGGCTACGCGCCGGGCGCCTATCTGGGCCGTGTCACGGAGCTGATCCTCAAGCAGTCGGGCACCACCATCCACCTGGAGCGGGTGTACGAGACCGACATGGCCGAAGGCCTGAAGGCCATGGCGCTCGAAGGCCATGGCGTGGCCTTTCTGCCCTACAGCGCCGTGAAGAAGGAGCTGCGCGCGCACAAGCTGGTGAGCGCCGCCCCGCCTGGCGTGGAAGATTGGCAGATGATCATGGAAGTGCGCGCCTACCGTGAAAAACCTTCGCGCAAGGAGTCGGCCAAGGGCCTGGCTCAGGCGCTGTGGGCCTATCTGCAGGCCCAGGGCGGGCAAAACCCCATCTGATTGAACTTGGGCGCTGTTCTGGAAATACCCTAGGAATCTTGCGCCCCGGGAGGCGGTCGAGCACGCACAATACGAGGCCTGTGCTCCCCGTTCGGGAGCGGGTTGCACTTGGGGCACGCGCCATTGGCGATCTGCGCCGCCATGCAACCCATGAACCACAGCCCAATCATCGTTTCACCCACAAGGAGATCCCACATGAAGAAACATTTGCTGGCCGCCGCGATCACCGTTCTGGCTGCAGGCAGCGCCCTGGCGCAGGCCAACGACACCCTGGCGAAGATCAAATCGTCTGGCGCCGTCACCCTGGGCGTGCGCGAATCATCGGGCCTGGGCTACACGCTGGGCAGTGGCAAGTACGTGGGTTTTCACACCGAGATGGGTGAGCGCATCCTGGCCGACATCCAGAAGCAGCTGGGCCTGGCCAAGATGGAGATCAAGTACCAGCCCGTGACCTCGCAGAACCGCATCCCGCTGGTGGTCAACGGCACCGTGGACATCGAGTGCGGCTCCACCACCAATAATATGGCGCGCCAGAAGGACGTGGCCTTTGCCTACACCACCTATGTGGAAGAGGTGCGCATCGCGGTGAATGCCAAGTCGGGCATCACCGGCATCAAGGATCTGAATGGCAAGACCATCGTCACCACCACCGGCACGACCTCTGTGCAGACGCTACGCAAGAACAAGCGCGCCGATGGCCTGACCTTCAAGGAGGTCATGGGCAAGGACCACGCCGACAGCTTCCTGATGCTGGAGACGGGCCGCGCCGACGCCTTCATCATGGACGGCTCCATCCTGGCGGCCAACATCTCCAAGTCCAAGAACCCGGCCGACTACAAGGTCGTCGGCGAGGTGCTGTCGGTCGAGCCCATCGCCTGCATGCTGCGCAAGGATGATCCGGCCTTCAAGAAGGCCGTGGACGACTCCATCGTGCGCCAGATCAAGGACGGCTCGCTGGCCAAGCTCTACGACCGCTGGTTCATGCAGCCCATCCCGCCGAACAACGTGAAGGTCGGCCTGCCGCTGTCCGAGGCCACCAAGGAAGCCTGGGCTAACCCGAACGACAAGCCCATGGAGTCCTACGAAGTCAAGTAAGCGGCGCTGCACATAGGCCGGCCCCTTCTGACCTGATGGACGGAAGGGGCCTTTTTGTTGCGCACCGCGATGCGGGCCGCGCATGTCCGAGTTAACAAACAAAGAGGTGTTCTTATGAGTTGGGATTGGCAGGTGTTCTGCCAGGACACCATTACCCAGGAGGTGGGCGCGAGCTGCTTCGGCCAGGGTGGTGACATCACCTATCTGGACTGGATGCTGTCGGCCTGGGGCTGGACCGTGTCGGTGTCTCTGCTGTCTTTGATCGTGGCGTTGGTCGTGGGATCGGTGATCGGTACCTTGCGCACCCTGCCCGATAGTCCGTGGATCGTGCGCCTGGGCAATGCCTGGGTCGAGTTCTTCCGCAATATTCCGCTGCTGGTACACATTTTTCTGTGGTACCACGTGATCCCGTCGATCTTCCCGGCCATGAAGTCGCTGCCCGGCTTTGTGCTGGTGGTGTTTGCCCTGGGCTTCTTCACCTCGGCGCGCATTGCCGAGCAGCTGCGCTCGGGCATTCTGGCACTGCCGCGCGGCCAGCGCTACGCCGGCATGGCGATGGGTTTCACCACCTTCCAGTACTACCGCTATGTGCTGCTGCCGATGGCGTTTCGCATCATCATCCCGCCGCTGACCAGCGAGACCATGAACATTTTCAAGAACTCCTCGGTGGCCTTTGCCGTGTCGGTGGCCGAGCTGACCATGTTCGCCATGCAGGCGCAGGAGGAAACCTCGCGCGGCATCGAGGTCTATCTGGCGGTGACCGGGCTGTACGTGATCTCGGCCTTGGTCATCAACCGCATCATGGCCTTCGTCGAGAAGCGCTCGCGCGTGCCCGGCATGATTGCTGCGGGCGGGGGAGGGCATTGATATGAACCTGAATATCGATTGGTCCTTCTTCACCTGGGATCTGTTCACCAACTTCGTGCTCAAGGGGCTGTACTTCAGCCTGTTTCTGACCGTGGTGGCCACGGCTGGCGGCATTGCCCTGGGTACGGTGCTGGCGCTGATGCGGCTGTCAGGCAAGAAGTGGCTGGACCTTCCAGCCACCATCTACGTCAACGGCATGCGCTCCATCCCGCTGGTGATGGTGATCCTGTGGTTCTTCCTGTTGGTGCCGCTGATCATCGGGCGGCCCATAGGTGCCGAGGTCTCGGCCATCATCACCTTCGTGGCCTTCGAGGCGGCCTACTTCAGCGAGATCATGCGCGCCGGCATCCAGTCCATACCCCGGGGCCAGGTGTTTGCCGGCCAGGCCATGGGCATGACCTATGGGCAGAACATGAAGCTGGTGGTGCTGCCGCAGGCGTTTCGCAACATGCTGCCGGTGCTGCTCACGCAGACCATCATCCTGTTCCAGGACACCTCGCTGGTCTATGCCATTGGCGCCTATGACATGCTCAAGGGCTTCGAGATCGCCGGCAAGAACTATGGCCGCCCGATCGAAGCCTACATGGCGGCGGCCGTGGTCTATTTCATCATTTGCTACGCGCTGTCGTGGAGCGTCAAGCGCCTGCACAAGAAGATCGCCATCATCCGCTGATATGCAGCACAACCCCCTGAGGCGCTGCGCGCCTTCCCCCTTCTCTCGCGGCGCTGCGCGCCGCGGGAAGGGGGACGCCACCAGCGCGGCGGGGCGGCCCTTGCGCGGTGGCCCTGGCCTGGGCCGCGCTTCTTGCACGCGTAGCGGGGCATAAGAGATTGGAGTGAAAAATGATTGAACTGAAGAACGTTTCCAAGTGGTACGGCAGCTTCCAGGTGCTCAATGACTGCTCCACCAACATCCAGAAGGGTGAGGTGGTGGTGGTCTGCGGCCCCTCGGGATCGGGCAAATCCACGCTGATCAAGACCATCAACGCGCTCGAGCCCATTCAAAAGGGCGAGATTTATGTGGACGGCACGCCCATCCACGACCCCAAGACCAATCTGCCCAAGCTGCGCTCGCGCGTGGGCATGGTGTTCCAGCACTTCGAGCTGTTCCCCCACCTCTCGGTGACCGAGAACCTGACCATCGCGCAAATCAAGGTGCTGGGGCGCAGCCCCGACGACGCCAAGAAGCGCGGCCTGAAGATGCTCGACCGTGTCGGCCTGATGGCGCACAAGGACAAGTTCCCGGGCCAGCTCTCGGGCGGCCAGCAGCAGCGCGTGGCGATTGCGCGCGCGCTGTCCATGGACCCCATCGTCATGCTGTTCGATGAGCCCACCAGCGCGCTCGACCCCGAGATGGTGGGCGAGGTGCTGGACGTGATGATGGGCCTGGCCCACGAGGGCATGACCATGATGTGCGTGACGCACGAGATGGGTTTTGCCAAGAAGGTCAGCGACCGCGTGATCTTCATGGACGTGGGCGGCAAGATACTGGAAGACTGCAGCAAGGAAGAGTTCTTTGGCAACCCCGACGCGCGCCAGCCGCGCACCAAGGACTTCCTGAACAAGATCCTGCAGCATTGATGGGCCTGGTGGCTCGCAGGCCTGCCGGGGCAGGGACGCGAGGCTGTGCCGGGGCGAAAAAAAGGCGACCGACCGTCCCCGCAGCAGCCGGTCGCCAACCCTGAAGAACAAAAAACCGTTGCGTGTCGATCAGAAGAAGAGGATGCCGCCGATAGCGACGCTGTTCTGCTTGGCGCTGGCGCCGCTGAAGCCCTTGGATCGGGTCTGACCGATTTCACCCACCAGGGTCACGCTCTTGGTCAGGTTGTAGTAGACGCCAGCGGTCAGGTTTTCATTCGAGCGCAGATCAGAGCCGGTGAAGGCGCTGTCGTTCTTGCTCCTGCCGTAACCCAGGCCCAGCTTCACGTTCTGGGCGGCCTGCATGGTTCCTTGCAGCAGAAGGTTGTTGCCCTTCACGCCGCCCTGGTCGCCGTCGGCCAGAATGCCGATGCCCTTGCCGCCCTGGTAGTTGGCCAGCAGGCCGAACGCGCCGGCGTTGACGGATCCGCCGACTTCGCCGGCGTTCATGGTGAAGCCGCCCACGCCGTCATATTTCTGGGTCTTGGCGCCCACCCAGGCCTTGAACCCCTGGCCAGCGTAGGTGGCCCGGGCCTGGAACTGCAGGTTGTCCTTCTTCGCCGTGCTCAGGTTGTTGGTCGGGCTCATCAGGCCCAGATCCACACTGAAACCACCCATGTTCGGGGTGGTGTAAACGGCTTGCCCGTACATGCCGGGGAAGGTGTAGCCGGAGCCGATATGGCCCAGCGAGACGCGGCCATTTTGCGTTGCGTTGGTGGCCGCACCGACACCGATGAGGGTCATGTCGCTGATGATGGAATGAAAACCGAACAGCCCGTAGTCGCGCCCCAGCTTGACCGTGCCCATGCCGTCATTGCCAAAGCTCAGGTAGGCCTGGCGAACGTCCACGTCATTGTTCTGCGCGATGGAACTGCCGGTGGCGACGGAGACGCCGATGCCCACGTTGGCGGACACATCAAAGCCGCCCTGCCTGGACTGGGCCCGACGGAGAGGTAGGACGGCAGCAGGCCGTTGCCGATCACGGTGGTCTTTTCCTTGCCGGCGCAGGCCAGGCCGGCATCACCCAGGGCGGTGCCAGTCACGGTGCCCGCGGGTTGCTTGCAATCGGTCTGGGTGTAGAAGGCATTGACGTTGCCGCCGATGGACACAGTCCAGTCGCCGGCCTGGATGTCAACGGCCTGGGCTGCGGGGAGGGCGAAGGCTGCGAGTGCAGCGGCTGCAATGAGTTTTCTGTCCATCTATGTCTCCGTGGTGATAAATGACGAGGTACGTGATCGGCCGGTCACTGGTGATCCGGCGGCGTTGCTGACGCAAGTACCGTGCCTGTCATTTGCACTGCCGCAATGGCTTGCTGTACCGAGACATATGCTCCGAACATTGGCATACGAGTTCAGAAACGGAGCAGGCTGTCCCACGGCCAGCCAAGGCTGGCGCAGTCCGGGCCAGGCCCTGGGCGTCATATCAGGGCGCAAGCCGGTGTATCGCGCGCTGGTATGGCGTGGTGCTTCAAGAGGGGGTGGGCGACTGCTGGCCTGTTGTGCGCACACGGCCAAACAAGTCCTTGGGGTCGCCCTGGCCGGGCACCAGCTCCAAGTCCATGCCCAGGTGGTGCGCCTCGGCCAGCCGATGGATGAGGCGCAGGGTGGCATGGTCCTCCAGCGCAAAGCCGACCGAGTCAAACAGCGTCACCTGCCCCTCGTGCTCGCGTCCTGGCGCCTGGCCTGCGAGCACCCGCCACAGCTCGGCGACCGGGTGGTCGGCGGGCAGCTGCTGGATCTCGCCCTCTACGCGGGTTTGCGGCGGGTATTCGACAACGATGCGCGCTGCTCGCAGTACATCCGGGTGCAGCTCGGTCTTGCCCGGGCAGTCGCCGCCCACGGCATTCAGGTGCATGCCGGGCTCCAGCATGGCGGGCGTGACGATGCAGGCGTGGCTCTTGCTGGCCGTGGCCGTGGTCACGATGTCGGCGCCGCGCACGGCCTGGATCACCGATGCGGCGCGCCGCAGCGTCAGCCCGGGCACCGTTGCCAGGTTGCGCTGCAGCCGCTCACTGGCCGCCGGGGCGATGTCGAACACGCGCAGTTCGTCGATGCCCAGCAGCGCGTGAAAGGCCAGGGCCTGGAACTCGGCCTGCGCGCCGTTGCCGATCAGCGCCATGCTGCGGCTGCCCGGCCGCGCCAGGGCCCGAGCCGCCAGGGCCGAGGTGGCGGCGGTGCGCAGGGCCGTGGCCAGGGTCAGCTCGGACAGCAGCAGCGGCAGGCCCGTGGCCACCTCGGCCAGCATGCCGAAGGCCATCACCGTGGGCAGGCCCAACGCCGGGTTGCCGGGGTGGCCGTTGACATACTTGAAGCTGTAGAGCCGCTCGTCCGCCACGGGCATGAGCTCGATCACGCCAGTCGGGCTGTGGCTGGCCAGGCGTGCCGATTTGTCGTAGTCGTCCCAACGCAGGAAGCTGGCCTGGATCTCGTCGGCCAGCTCGCAGAGGAAGCGTTCTGGGCCCATGCCCCGCACCAGGGCGGCCAGGGTCGGAAGATCGACGAGTCGGGTCATGGGGCGATCCTGTGGCGAGCCGGGATGCCGCCATTGTGGACGGCCCCACGCCGCCGGGCAAACCGCCTACGGCCTGGCGGCCAGGATCGCGCGCGCCAGCTCGGCAAAGCCCGCGCCGCGCTCGCCCTGGGTCACGTAGCGCGGCAGGTGCGTGAGCTGCGGCACGAAGCGCGCGATGTTGGCCACGCCCACGCTGTTCTCGAAATGTTCGAACATCAGCTGGTCATTGGTCGAGTCGCCCACATAGACCCAGTGCGAGAGCTCGGCATCCAGATCGCGCCCCAGCAGCTCGCGCACTATCCAGCGCGCGCCTTCCAGTTTGTTGTGCGCGCCATACCAGCCATTGATGTGGATGCTGCTGACGGTGGCGTTCATGCCGGCAGCGCGCATGATGGCCACGCATTCGGCGATGGCTGATGGCGGCAGGTGCGTGAACTCGCTGTGGTCGATGGCGATGTCGGTCTCGCGCCCGGCCGAGTCGGTGGCGCGGCGCGCACCGGGCACGCGCGCCTCGATGTCGGCCAGCACCTGCTGCATGCGGGCGTAGTTGGCGGCGCGTGTGGTGGCGTCCTGTTGGTATATTTTTGATAGCTGCTCGCGCTTTAATGGAAAGCGCTGAAGGCTATTTTTGTCTATATTTTTTGGCAGCAACGCCACGGCCCCGTTCTCGGCCACGATGCTGTCCACCGGCCAGCTGGCGGCAAACGGCTCGCTCCAGCCCACGGGCCGGCCAGTGATGGCGATCACATGCAGGCCGGCGGCTTTCAGGTCGGCCAGCGCCGCCAGCGCTTCGGGTGTGATGGCGCCGTCGGTGGTCAGGGTGTCGTCGATGTCGGTGAGCACGCCGAAGATGCGTTGGCGTGTCGGGCCAGGCCACAGGGCAAGGGGTTGCATGCAAAAAAGATGGGTGGTGTAGTGCGGCGCAGCCGGCGTATCACGAGATGGTGGAGTCGTGCGAGGGGAGCGCCGAATGATCCAGGGACAGGCAAAGCGGCTCGGTCGGTACGTTGCTCACGTCATAGTGCAGGAAGGCAATCAGGCTTTGAATGCCGATCAGCACCGGCAGCGCCGCCAGCATGACCGTGCCGCTGGTGGCGGGGTGGCTATTGAAGTTGCCCGAGACCCAGTGCCAAGTGCCAAACGCCGTGCCGGCCAGCACCAATAGCACGCCGCTCAGACTGTACAGCGTGCCCACGTTGAAGTCGCGCACCAAGTAGCTATAGACATAGCGGCGCCACAAACGAGACATGTGCTTTTTCAGGAACTCAGGCAGCACGCGCCCGACCTTGAGATTGGATTCCTCGTCGGCGTAGACCGAGTCCATGGGAATATCCTTCACCACGGCACGCAGTGTGTTCAGACGGAACAGCATGTCGGTCTCGAAGAAATAGCGCCGCTCCAGCTTGTCCAGCGGCAGCTCGGCCAACACGCTGGTGCGCACGGCCGTATAGCCGTTGGTGGGATCCATCACGTTCCAGTAGCCACAGCTGAGCTTGGTCAGGAAGGACAGCATGGCATTGCCAAACAGTCGCACCGGCGGCATGCCTTGCACCGATTCAGGGCGGAAGAAGCGATTGCCCTTGGTGTAGTCGGCCCGTCCCTGCAGCAACGGGCGCACGAAGCTGGGCAGCAGCGCGGGGTCCATCTGCCCATCACCATCGATCTTCACCACGATATCCATGCCATCGGCCATGGCGGCCTGGTAGGCGGTGACGATGGCGCCGCCCACGCCACGGTTCTCGGGGTTGAACAACACCCGCACGCGTGGGTCGCGGTTGTGTTCCTCGATGAACCGGCCGCTGCCGTCCGGACAGGCATCGTCCACCGCGTAAATGGCCTCCGCCTCAGAACCTATCGCTTGGATCACTTCCAGGACATGCCGGGTGACTTTGTAGCAAGGAATGGCGACGGCGATGCGCATCGGGTGTCAATCCTTAATTTGTGGACGCCAGCGCCACGCCGGCCATGATGAGAGCGCCACCCGCCAGCGTGCGCCAGTGCAGCGATTCACCGAGGAACAGCCAGGCCAGTGTGGGCACGATCAAGAAGGCCAGCCCCATGAACGGATAAGCCAGGTGCAGCGGCGCATGACGCAGTACCCAGACCCACGCGAGAGTGGTGATGCCATATAGGGCCAGCGACGCAATGAGCCAGCCGTTGGTGATCCAGTCCATGGCAGCGGGCTCAGGGGGGAGCGCAGCGGCTGCCTTCTTGAATAGAAGCTGTCCGATCGCGATGCAGACCACGCAGGCCAGGGTCTGAAGAAGAAGGATTGGATTCATTTTCTTCGGCACTTTTAAAAATGCGAACTGGCTTTGTTTTACATTTTATACTGTGCGCTGAGGGTGGTAAGCAGTGCGTGTATGGAGTATATGCCAAAGGCTGTGACTGCAATTATTTCGAGCGGTTTGTATTTGACTGCTTGCGATTTTATATGGCCAAAGGCGGCGGCAAGAAACAGGGTTGGAATTATAAAATAACGCCCTTGAACCCCGTCGATTTTTGCGGCGGGATATAAATTCCATGTAACTGCCAAGGCGAAAAATATCAAAATAGCACTGATGCCGCCAACGGAGAAAGCGGTGATTCTTGTTGGAAGGGCTTCGCGCCAGCGCGTGGTGAGCGCGGTAAAAATTAGAATTAATATGATCGCCGCACTCAGAATGCTGACGGAATTCTTGGGTATTGGTGTATCAAGCCACCCCAGTATCCCGATGTATGACTCTTGATAAAATTTTTTTATTTCAGTGTTTCGCAGGGTGTTCTGAAGCAGTGTGAAAAATTCCTGTGGATTTGTTATGTAATTGACCATGATCTGCAGAGAACTCATGCTTCTTACAACTCTGGCATCATACGTTGTCAATGTTGCAAATGTAATCCACCCCAGCGTGACTGCATAAAGGAGGGCGATAGAGTAGGCGCGTTTTCTGGAGTACTGTTGTTTTAAAATGACCAACGGAATCAACAAGGTTGACAGCATGTTGGTGCGTGCGGTGCATAATACAAAAATACAAATGTATAGCCAAAATTCTTGTTGGAGCCGGGATTTATCATTTTTTTCATTTTCTGGTGATGAAAGTGAAAGCCACAGGCTTATCAGTAACATCGTTAATGCAAAAGATATTCCATCAATCGTTGGCGATGCGAGTTGGAACAGGGACATCGGCGTAAGCAGTAAAACAAGCGTAAGCGCATTGGGTGTACGGATGCTGAAGGCCAATGTGAATATTCCCAATGCGGTTGCAACGACCAATGCGCGGGTCAGTTCATAACTGCCGAGCATGGATAGATTGAGGTGCCTGGAAATGAAGAGTCCAATTGCATGAGGGGTGTAGATGATTGGCAGGTAATAGCCGGTGCCTGCGGTATTCTGAAATGAATCCTCATTCGACCATCTCATATTTTCCGCCTTATCCAGCAGGTCTGGCGTTAATGTTTTGTCACCTTCAACGCCTGAGATATTCAGCAGTGATCGCACAAAAGAGATGAAACTGGCGTCGGCCATGCCGCCTTCTCTGCCATTGTCATGGTTTTTTGATTGCAGCAGCCATTGCCCATGGGCAATCATGTCGGCGCGTAGAAGGTGGGCATTTTCGTCCGGTGATTGAAATGGCGGTATGTGTCGGCCTATCCAGAAGACGATCAACAGAGTGAAGAGGAAGAATATTCCAGCATGTATTATTTTTCTCGGCACTGTCATCTTGAAATTTCTGGATATCAATAAATGGGTGAACGCAAATCCGAAGCACTGCCCGTTGGCCGGTTTGAGGTGGTCGGGCGATGTGGCCAGGGCAGTCAACTTGCCTGCAATTCCAACCCCGCATGCTCCCGCAACGGATGGAAATGGATCTTCGGAAACCGCTCCTGCGCCAGCCGCACGTCATATGGGCTGGTGCACAGATAGGCCAGGGTGTCGGCAGCATCGTGCGCCATGCGCAGCGGGTAGGCGGCTTCAAATTCGCGCAGCTCAGCCGGCGTGTCGGCGGTGATCCAGCGCGCGCCGGTGTACTGGCAGCCTTCCAGGCGCACGTCGCAGTCGTACTCGGTTTTCAGGCGGTGCTGCACCACTTCAAACTGCAGCTGGCCGACGGCGCCCAGCAGCATGTTGCCGCCCGCATCCGGCTTGAAGACCTGGATCGCGCCTTCCTCGCCCAGCTGCATCAGGCCCTGCTGCAGCTGCTTGGTGCGCAGCGGGTTCTTCAGCACCACGGTCATGAACAGCTCGGGCGCGAAGAAGGGCAGGCCGGTGAACTGTAAATTCGGCCCGTCGGTGATGCTGTCGCCCAGCTGCACGCCGCCGTGGATGGTGAAGCCGATGATGTCGCCGGCATAGGCCTCGTCGACCGCCTCGCGGCGCTGGCTCATGAAGGTGACGACGCTGGTCGGGCGCAGCTCCTTGCCGGTGCGCTGCACCTTCATTTTCATGCCCGGCTGGTATTTGCCGCTGGCCACGCGCACGAAGGCGATGCGGTCGCGGTGGTTGGCGTCCATGTTGGCCTGCACCTTGAAGACCACGCCGCTAAAGCCTTTGTCCGCCGGGTGTACGGTGACCTGCTCGCGCTGGCGATTGACCTCGACGTAGGCGATGCGCTCGCCCGGCGGCGGCGACATGTCCACGACGGCATTGAGCACCTCCTGCACGCCGAAGTTGTTCACGCCAGAGCCGAAGAACACGGGCGTCAGGCGCGCGGCCAGAAATTCCTGGTGATCCCAGGCGATGGACGCGCCGACGGCCAGCTCCATGCTTTCGATGGCATCGTCGTAGGCCTTGCCAAAGCGCGCGCGCAGCGTGGCGACGTCGCTCAGGGGGATGACCTCGAAGTCCTCCGGGCGCTTCTCGCTGCCGGCCTGGAACACCGTCATGCTCTGCGTGCGCAGGTCGATGATGCCGCCGAAGCTCTTGCCCTGGCCCACCGGCCAGGTCATGGGGCAGCAGGGCATGCCCAGCTCGCGCTCGACCTCGTCGAGGATGTCGAGCGGGTCGCGTACCTCGCGGTCCATCTTGTTGACGAAGGTGATGATGGGCGTGTCCCTCTGGCGGCAGACCTCGATCAGGCGGCGCGTCTGCGCCTCCACGCCGTTGGCGGCGTCGATCACCATCAGCGCCGAGTCAACCGCGGTGAGCACGCGGTAGGTGTCCTCACTGAAGTCCTTGTGGCCGGGTGTGTCCAGCAGGTTGATGACGTGATCGCGGTAGCTCATCTGCATCACCGAAGACGCCACCGAGATGCCGCGCTGCTTCTCGATCTCCATCCAGTCAGATGTAGCGTGGCGCGATGCCTTGCGGCCCTTGACGGCGCCGGCAATCTGGATGGCGCCGGAGAACAGCAGCAGCTTTTCCGTCAGCGTGGTCTTGCCGGCGTCGGGGTGGGAGATGATGGCGAAGGTGCGGCGGCGCCGGGTTTCGGATGCGTAGGACACGATGAAAACGTTATTGCGAAAACAAATGCTGCGAAAGATCACTCGCCTGGTGCAGCACACGCACAACGTCGATGTGCTGCGGCCCGGCGAGATAAAAAACAGCGTAAGGAAAGTGGTTCAAAGTCCAAAAGCGCAGCCCGGGCATCTCCCGGGTGTGCGCGTAGCGCACTGAACCCGTGCCAGGGTGCTGGGCGATGTGTTGCAGCGCGGCGTCTGCGGCATCGCGAAAGCGCTCGGCCAGGGTCAGGTTCGAGACGTCAAAGTAGTAGGCAAAAGCCTGCTCCAGGTCGTCCTGCGCCCGTGCGCTCAGAACAATGGCATTCACCGAGGGGCCGTGTTCTTGGCGGCGCGTGCGGCGGCGATGCGCGCCGTCCAGTCGTTGCGCTGCTCGTCCCAGCTGCGCGTGGCCGGGCCCGACTCCACGCCCTCCTGGATCAGCGCCGCGAAGCGCTCCTCTGCGGCGCGCTCCTCGTCGCGGCGCACCAGGTCGCGCATGTACTCGCTGGTGCTGCTGTAGCCGCGCGCCTGCACGCGGGCATCGACAAAGGCCTTCAGCTCGTCGCTCAGCGAGATGTTCATGGTGACCGTGCTCATGGGGTGTGATTTTACGAGCCTTGGCAAGGATTGCCAAAAACCGTAGGTAGAAACCAGCACCCCGGTATAATCGCCCCTTTCCGAGGAGCGTTGCAGCGCCCCCCACCTGGCAACAGGTCGCGCGGGGCGTGAGGCTCGGAACCCATTCTTGCAACGACGCTCACCCACGCCAGGCCTGTGCGGTGAACGGTTTTCATGCTTTCCCCAGGCGCGTGGTTTTTTCCCATTCGTGAAGGAACACACCATGAGCGCAGTTCTCAAATCTCCCGCTGACTCGGCCATTGCCGACATCACCCTGGCCGCCTGGGGCCGCAAGGAAATCAAGATTGCCGAGACCGAGATGCCCGGCCTGATGGCGGTGCGCGAAGAGTTCGCCGCCAGCCAGCCGCTCAAGGGCGCGCGCATCACCGGCAGCCTGCACATGACGATCCAGACCGCCGTGCTGATCGAAACCCTGACGGCCCTGGGCGCCGACGTGCGCTGGGCCTCGTGCAACATCTTCTCGACGCAAGACCACGCCGCCGCCGCGATTGCCGCCACCGGCGTGCCGGTGTTTGCCATCAAGGGCGAGTCGCTGAAAGACTATTGGGACTACACGCACAGCATCTTTGAATTTGGCCCCGCCGGTGCCAAGGACGAAGGCCCGAACATGATCCTGGACGACGGCGGCGACGCCACCATGCTGATGCACCTGGGCCAGCGCGCTGAGAAGGATTTGTCGGTGCTGGCCAATCCTGGCTCCGAAGAAGAGAAGATCGTTTTCGCCGCCATCCGCGCCAAGCTGGCCGTGGACCCTACCTGGTACAGCCGCAAGAGCGCGCAGATCATGGGCGTGACCGAGGAGACGACTACCGGCGTGCACCGCCTGAACGAGATGTCGGCCAAGGGCCTGCTCAAGTTCCGCGCCATCAACGTCAACGACTCGGTGACGAAATCCAAGTTCGACAACCTCTACGGCTGCCGCGAATCGCTGGTGGACGGCATCAAGCGCGCCACCGACGTGATGATCGCCGGCAAGGTGGCCTGTGTGGCCGGCTATGGCGACGTGGGCAAGGGCAGCGCCCAGGCGCTGCGCGCTTTGAGCGCCCAGGTCTGGGTGACCGAGATCGACCCCATCAACGCCCTGCAGGCGGCCATGGAAGGCTACCGCGTGGTGACCATGGAGTACGCCGCCGACAAGTGCGACATCTTCGTGACGACCACCGGCAACTGCGACGTCATCACCTTCGAGCACATGCAGGCCATGAAGAACGAGGCCATCGTCTGCAACATCGGCCACTTCGACAACGAGATCGAAGTCGCCAAGCTCGAAGAGCATTGCCAGTGGGACGAGATCAAGCCCCAGGTGGACCACGTCATCTTCCCCGACGGCAAGAAGATCATCCTGCTGGCCAAGGGCCGCCTGGTGAACCTGGGCTGCGCCACCGGCCACCCCAGCTTTGTCATGAGCAACTCGTTCGCCAACCAGACGCTGGCCCAGATCGAGCTGTTCACGCGCCCGGATGCGTACGAAGTGGGCAAGGTCTATGTGCTGCCCAAGATTTTGGATGAAAAGGTGGCACGCCTGCACCTGAAGAAGGTAGGCGCGCAGCTGACGGAACTCTCCGACGCGCAGGCTGCCTACATCGGCGTGAGCAAGAACGGCCCGTACAAGCCCGATACCTACCGCTATTGATGGCGTCCAACTCCCTCTCCCCCGTGGGGGAGAGGGCAGGGGTGAGGGGGAGTACAGGCGCAGTGCTGGCTACCAGCACACCCTCGCCCCACCCTCTCCCGCCAGCGGGAGAGGGAGTAAAACCATAGCTGTCCACGCTTTCCAGTAAAGCGTTACAGCCCTATTTGATTCATAAAGGACCCGCGCCATGCGCGCAGACGTATTTCTGGTGGAGGGCGGCCATGCCAGCACCCGCTCGCAGGCCCAGCGCCTGATCGCCGCCGGCGTGCAGTGGCGCCTGGCGGCTACGCTGCCGTGGAACAAGGTGGCCAAGAATGGCGACGACATTCCGGTCGGGGCCGAGCTGCAGTTGCTCGACGCGGCCGAGGCCAAATATCTCTCGCGCGGCGGGCTCAAGCTGGAAGGTGCTTTGCAGGCCACCAGTCTCGACGTGCATGGCCTGCGCTGCCTGGACGTGGGCCAGAGCACCGGCGGCTTCACCGACTGCCTGCTGCAGGCCGGCGCCGCGCAGGTGATTGGCGTGGACGTGGGCCAGGGCCAGCTGCACGAGCGCCTGCGTGCCGATCCGCGCGTCATCGCCGTCGAAGGCCTGAACGCACGCCACCTCACGCCCCAGGCGCTGCAGGAGGGTTGCGAAGAAGCGCTCAGCGTGCGCACCGAGGCCGACCCCGACGACAACGACACCCAGCCCGAGGCGCCCTACGCCTGGATGCGCAACGGTGGCATGGTTGACGACGAATACGACGACAGCGCAGACGCCAAGGAGCACGAGATCGAAGCCTTCAAGGCCGAGCGCGCCACCAAGGCCAAGGACCGCGCCGAAGGCCGGCTGGCAACGGTGCGCAAGCGCCTGCCCGGGCGCGAGAAGGACGACATCACGCCCGCCTTCGACCTCGTCGTGGGCGACCTGTCCTTCATCTCGCTGACGCTGGTGCTGGCGGCCCTGGTGCCACTGCTCAAGCCTGAAGGCCGTCTGCTGATGCTGGTCAAGCCGCAGTTCGAGCTGCAGCCCGGCCAGGTGGGCAAGGGCGGCATCGTGCGCGACGCCAGCCTGTACGCCGAGGTGGAGCAGCGCATCCGCGCCTGCTGCGCAGACATTGGCCTGCAGGTGATCGGCTGGCATGACAGCCCCATCGCTGGCGGCGATGGCAATCGCGAATTTTTTGTTGATGCAAGGAGGGCCGTATGAGCCTGCCGCTGAGTTTCGAGTTCTTTCCCGCCAAGACGCCCGAAGGGGCAGACAAGTTGCGCACCGTGCGTCAGCAGCTGTATGCGCGCGCGCCGCAGTTCTGCTCGGTCACCTATGGCGCTGGCGGCTCCACCCAGGCCGGCACCTTCGCCGCGGTGCGCGAGATTCTGGCCGAGGGGGTGCAGGCTGCCTCGCATTTCTCCTGCATAGGCGCCACCAAAGACAGCGTGCGCGCGCAGCTCGCCGAACTGAAGGCCATGGGCGTGAAGCGCCTGGTGGCGCTGCGCGGCGACCTGCCCAGCGGCTACGGCCTGGGCGGCGAATTCCACTACGCCAGCGACCTGGTGGCCTTCATCCGCGCCGAGACGGGCGATGACTTTCATATCGAGGTGGCCGCCTACCCCGAGATGCACCCGCAGGCGCGCTCGCCCGAGGCCGATCTGCAGGCCTTCGCCGCCAAGGTGTGCGCCGGGGCCGACTCGGCCATCACGCAGTACTTCTTCAACGCCGACGCCTACAGCCGCTTTGTCGATGAGACGCGCCGCCTGGGCCTGAACATCCCCATCGTCCCCGGCATCATGCCGATCACCGGCTCGACCCAGCTGATGCGCTTCTCCGATGCCTGCGGCGCCGAGATTCCGCGCTGGATACGCCTGCGCCTCTCGGGCTTTGGCGATGACAGCGCCAGCATCCGCGCCTTCGGGCTGGACGTGGTCTCGCGCCTGTGCGAGCAGCTCGTCGCCGCCGGCGCACCGGGCCTGCACTTCTACACCATGAACCAGAGCACGGCCACGCTGGCCATCTGCCAGCGGCTGGGGCGTTGATGCGAAGCGGTGGCAGCCCCAGGTTGCGCCGCCAGCCTGGGCTGCCAGCGGTTTTGGTGGCGGCCTGGCTGGCGGGCTGTGCCGCGCCACAGCCACCCGCACCTGTGACCACCACCGCAGCGCCCGTTGTTGCGGCGCCGCAGTCCAGCGCCGCGGTGCCGGCGCCGCCGCAGGAGCGACCCGCCACCGCGCTGCGCATCAAGCCCCAGCGACCCCCCGGTGAAGGCGCGGGCGCACCGGCCCTGCGTGCGCCGGAGGTCGAGCCGCCGCTGTTGCTGGCCAGCGGCCAGGCCTCGTTCTATGCCGACAGCCTGCACGGGCGGCGCACCGCCAACGGTGAGCGCTACGACCGCGAGGAGTTGACGGCCGCGCACCGCAGCCTGCCCTTTGGCGCGCGCCTGTGCGTGCGCAGCCTGGTCAACGGCCGCACGGTCATCGTGCGTGTGAACGACCGCGGACCGTTCACGCCCGGGCGCATCATCGACCTGAGCCGCGCCGCGGCCGAGGAGCTCGGCATGATGGGCCTGGGCATCAAGCCGGTCGAGCTGTGGCAGCTGGCCGCCGAGGACGAGGCCTGCCCCGAAAGCCTGGAGCAGGCAGCCCAGGGCTCGGGCCTGGGGCTGGACGAAGGGGTGGCCGCGCGCGCCTTGCAGCGACCCGCGCCGCGCAAGGCCCCCGCAGCGCGCAAGCGCCGGTGACCCTGATGTCCAGGATCAGCCGCCGACCTCCAGCCCATGGGTCGCATGCCGGTCCTGGGCCAGCAGCTCGGCCATCTGCGGCAGGGCCTCGCGCAGCGCGGCCTGCAGCGTGAACGGCGGGTTGATCAGGAACATGCCGCTGGCCGGCAGGCCGGGGCGGCGCTGGTTTTCGCTGGCAGGGGCGGCCAGCTTGCTGGATTTCACCGTCAGCGTGGCGTGCAGCCAGGGCTTGCCGGCCTTGTTGGCCATGGTCTTCAGGCGGCGCGGCAGGTCATGTGCCTCGGGCCTGGGGATGATGGGGTACCAGACGGCGTACACGCCGGTGGCAAAGCGCTTCAGGCTGTCCTGCACCAGGTCCAGCACACGCCCGTAGTCGCTCTTTATTTCATAGCTAGGGTCGCACAATACAAGCGCGCGGCGGGCCGGTGGAGGCAAAAATTTCTTGACACCCTCAAAACCGTCCTCGGGCAGCACGGCCACCTGGCGGCCGGCCTCCAGCTGGGCCACGTTGCCGGCCAGGGCGCGTGCGTCGGTGGGGTGCAGCTCGAACAGTTTCAGCTTGTCCTGATCGCGCAGCAGGCGCTGGGCAATGAAGGGCGAGCCGGGATAGACGCGCGTGACCGCGCCCTGGTTGAAGGCGCGCACCATGTCCACATAGTCCTGCAGCGCGGGCGTCAGCGCCGGCGGCGTGGCGGGCGCCACCAGGCGCAGAATGCCGTCGGCGGATTCGGCGCTGGTGGTCGCATAGTCGCCGTCCAGCCGGTACAGACCCGCCCCTGCATGTGTATCCAGTACGGTCAAAGCCGCGTCTTTTTGTAGAAGGTGTTGCAGGGTGGCAATCAGCACCGTGTGTTTGAGCACGTCGGCGTGGTTGCCTGCATGGAAGGCGTGGCGATAACTGAACATGCGCGCAATGGTAGCGGCCCGCAAGCGCGCCGCAAGCACGCGACCCGTTTGGTGGGGTGTTGCCATGGGCCGACATGGATGCGCTTTGTTGCTTGTCGGGGCGGGCCCTGGGCCATGATCACCCTTCTCTTGCGCCAGCAACCCGCACCCGTTCTGCCCCTTCCCATGTCCGTAGCTAACCATCGCGCCACGCCGGCCGGTGTGGCGCAGCAGTCTCAAGCCCTGCCGCCGGGAACGCGGCTGGGCGAGTTCGAGGTGGTGTCGCTGCTGGGGGTGGGCGGCTTTGGCATGGTCTATCAGGCGTTCGATCACCTGTTGCAGCGTTTCGTGGCCATCAAGGAGTACATGCCGGCAGCGCTCGCCGGGCGCGCCGACGGGCATTCGCTGTGGGTGCGCTCGTCGTCGGACGAGCAGTCGTTCCAGGCCGGCCTGGCCTCGTTCGTGGACGAGGCGCGCCTGCTGGCGCGCTTTGAGCACCCCAGCCTGGTGAAGGTGCTGCGCTTCTGGGAGGCCAATCACACCGCCTACATGGTCATGCCGTTGTACTGCGGCATGACGCTCAAGCAGGCGCGCGCGCACATGCGCACGCCGCCGCCCGAGGCCTGGCTGCGCACGCTGCTGTGGTCGGTCACCAGCGCCCTGCGCGTGCTGCACGATGGGCAGACCCTGCACCGCGACATCTCCCCGGACAACATCTTTTTGCAGAACCACGGCCCGCCGGTGCTGCTGGATCTGGGGGCGGCGCGCCACGCCATCAGCAACCGCAGGCAGCCGGCGGTGCTGAAGGTGAACTACGCGCCCCTGGAGCAGTACACCGATGCCCCGGCCGATATGCAGCAAGGGCCCTGGAGCGATCTGTATGCCCTGGGCGCGACGGTGCATGGCTGCCTGCGCCACGGCGCCCCCCAGCCGGCCACGCAGCGCGCGCAGCGTGACCGCATGCTGCCCATGGCACGCGTGGCACGCCAGGTGCGCAAGCAGTTCGGCATCGAGTATTCATCGGCGCTCGTGGATGCAATGGCGCAATGTCTGGCGCTGCAGCCGCAGGACAGGCCGCAGTCCGTCGCTGAGCTCCTGCTGGCCATGGAGATGGACAGCGCCCCGCCGGGGCTGGAGTCGTTTGATTTTCGGGCGCAGCTTGGCGCCAGCTGGGTCGAGCCGCAGGACAGGCATGCCGAGGGCGTGGCTGTGCCGGTGGTCAACACCCAGATCCAGACGCAGGCCAGCGCGCCACAACAGCCTGCAGCAACCTTGCCCACACACTCGCAGCGTCGGCGCCGCCTGCGCCCTCACCGTAGCCCGCAGGTGCGCCGGACGCTATGGGCCATGGCCGGCTCGGCCGCGGTGCTTGTCATGGCAGCCGGCCTGTGGTGGGAGCAGAAACCGCGCGCGCCGCGCCAGACGCCCGAGAGTGAAATCATCACCGAGCTGGCCGAGACCGAGGAGCCCCGGCCACTGGCGCCCATGGTGCAGCCAGCGCTCCAGGCCATGGATGGCGGCATGCGCCAGGCGCATCCTGCGCCAGCGCCAGAGCTGCCTGCATCGACCCTGGAGCCGGTGCCCCAGCCCGGGCTGGTGGTGCTGGAGGCGGCCATGCCCGCCCCGCCGCAGGCGTACCTGCGCGCGGGCAATCCGCTGGACAGCTGTGCCAGCGCCGGCTTCTGGGCGCGCAGCATGTGCATCCACCGGGCCTGCCAGGAAGACGGCATCGCCAACCACCCGGTTTGCGTGGACGAACGCGTGCGTCGCGAGGCACAGGAGCGCCAGCGTCAGCTGTATGGGCAGTAGGCCGGCATTTTTGTATAATGACGGGCTTCGCAGCGAATTTTGGTCCCGCGGCGAGGCATGAAATTCTTCATGCACCCACCTAAGAGGCTCCCAGTCACGAGGAGCACCGACCGTGGAAAAGGACCGTCAAACCCCCTCTTGCAAAGAGAAACTCATGTCCACTTTCAGCGCCAAGCCCGCTGAGGTCGTGCACGAGTGGTTTGTGATTGACGCCACCGATAAGGTGCTCGGCCGGGTCGCCAGCGAAGTGGCCCACCGTCTGCGCGGCAAGCACAAAGCCATTTACACGCCTCACGTCGATACCGGTGACTTCATCGTCATCGTCAACGCCTCCAAGCTCAAGGTCACCGGCACCAAGTCCACCGACAAGGTGTACTACCGTCACTCGGGCTATCCCGGCGGCATCACGGCCACCAACTTCCGCGATCTGCAGGCCAAGCACCCCGGCCGAGCGCTGGAGAAGGCCGTCAAGGGCATGCTGCCCAAGGGCCCCCTGGGCTACGCCATGATCAAGAAGCTCAAGGTCTACGGTGGCGCGGAGCATCCGCACAGCGCCCAGCAGCCCAAGCCCCTGGAAATCTAAGGAGCCGACATGATTGGTGAATGGAACAATGGCACCGGCCGTCGCAAGTCCAGCGTCGCCCGCGTGTTTCTGAAGAAGGGCTCCGGCAAGATCACTGTGAATGGCAAGGACATTGCACAGTATTTCGGCCGCGAAACCTCGATCATGATTACCAAGCAGCCGCTGGTGCTGACTGGCAATGTCGAAGCCTTCGACATCCAGATCAACGTTCACGGTGGTGGTGAGTCCGGCCAGGCCGGCGCCGCCCGCCATGGCATCACCCGCGCCCTGATCGACTACGACGCAGCGCTCAAGCCCCAGCTGAGCGCCGCCGGCTTCGTCACGCGCGACGCCCGTGAAGTCGAGCGCAAGAAGGTCGGCCTGCACTCCGCACGCCGCGCCAAGCAGTTCTCCAAGCGTTAATCCGCACGGTTTTCTGCAACCGCATCAAGGCCACCTTCGGGTGGCTTTGTGCTTTTTACGGTCAGGCAAAAGCCCCAGGGGTTTTGGCAGCAAGTCGCCATGAACCGGAGTTGGCCGCATGTTTGCAGTAGCATCCAACAAGTTTTGAACATTGGAGCAATCCATGAGCGCAGTAGCACAAACCTCCGACACCGAGATGCCCACCCCGATTCTTTTCACCGACAGCGCGGCTGCCAAGGTCGCCGAGCTGATCGCCGAGGAGGGCAACCCCGAACTGAAGCTGCGCGTGTTCGTGCAGGGCGGCGGCTGCTCGGGCTTTCAGTACGGTTTTACCTTCGACGAGATCACCAACGAGGACGACACTACCATGACCAAGAATGGCGTGTCGCTGCTGATCGACGCCATGAGCTTCCAGTACCTGGTGGGCGCCGAGATCGACTACAAGGAAGACCTGCAGGGCGCGCAGTTCGTCATCAAGAACCCGAATGCCGACACCACCTGCGGCTGCGGCTCCAGCTTCTCCACGCCCGAGCACTGACAAACTTCCAACCGTACAGGGGCAAAAAAACCGCTGCAAGGCGGTTTTTTGCGTTCATGCGGGGTAGATGGCGCCCAGGATGCGCGCGCCGCGTGCGCCGGTCACTTCGGGCAGGCTGGCCGTCTGGCCGGCCAGGCATTGTCGTGCCAGCCAGGCGAACGCGGCGGCCTCGACCTGCAGTGGCGGCAGACCATGGAGGGCCGAATCCTGCACGGTGACTCCGGGTAGCAGGGCCTGCAGGCGCTCCATCAGATACTGATTGAGCGCACCGCCGCCGCAGACGATGAGCAGGTCGCAGTCGCTCGCGTGGCGCAGCAGATCCTGGGCGCAGCTTCTGGCGGTGAACTCGGCCAGCGTCGCCTGCACGTCCTGTGGCGGGGCGTTACTGGCTGCTGCCAGCAGAGGCTCCAGCCAGTGCGGGTTGAACAGATCCCGCCCGGTGCTTTTGGGCGGCGGCAGGGCCAGAAAGGGCTCGGCCAGCAGGGCATCGAGCAGGGCGCCATGGGGCCGGCCGGTGCGCGCCCAGGCACCCTGGTCGTCGTAGGTGCGGCCGGTGTGGCGCTCGCACCAATAGTCCATCAGCGCGTTCGCCGGGCCGCAGTCAAAACCCAGCACGCCGCCATCGGCGCGCAGCAGACTCAGATTGGAGATGCCACCCAGGTTGAGCACGCCCACGCTGCGCCCTGCCTGGCCAAACATGCCCTGGTGGAAGGCGGGCACCAGCGGCGCGCCCTGGCCGCCGGCGGCGACATCACGGCTGCGAAAGTCCGCCACCACGGTGATGCCGGTGATTTCCGCCAGCAGGGCGGGGTTGTTCAGCTGCAGGGTGTAGCCCGTGCCATCGAAGGCCAGGGGCCGGTGACGCACGGTCTGGCCATGCGCGCCTATGGCGTGGATGGCATCTGGCCTCAGCCCGGCTTGCGCCAGCAGGCGTTGCACCACATCTGCATAGCCGCGCACCAGTGCATTCGCGGCCAGTGCGGCGCGGTGCAGTTCATCATTGCCGGGGGTGTTAAGTGTGAGCAGTTCTGCTCTTAAATCAGGAGCTATTTGCGCTGATGAGTACTGCGCTACACGGCATTTTTGCCCTGAAAACTCGGCCAGCACGCCATCGACCCCGTCGAGCGAGGTGCCCGACATCAGGCCGATGTAGCGCTGCGTCAAAGGAGGGCGTGGCCTTATTCGGCGCTGGCCTGCAGGATTTGCAGGGCCGATGACAGCTGCACGCGCATGTTCGACGCCAGGCGGTTGAAGGCCGGGCGTGCGGCGTTCGACACGGGCTGGGCGGCCTCGCTTTCACGGGCGATGCTCAGCGGGTCGCGGGCCTCGCCATTGACGCGGAACTCGAAGTGCAGATGCGGGCCCGTGGCCCAGCCGGTGGCGCCCACGGCGCCCAGCTTTTGCCCCTGCTCGACGCTGTCGCCCTTGCGCACGTCGATACGGCTCAGGTGAGCGTAGATGGTGACATGCTGGTTGCGGTGCTTGACGTAGACCACGTTGCCGTAGCCGTTCTGCACGCCGGCAAAGTCCACCACGCCGTCGCCCACGGTGCGCACCGCCGTGCCCGTGGGCGCGGCGAAGTCGGTGCCCAGATGGGCGCGCCAGGTCTTGTGGATGGGGTGCAGGCGCATGGCAAAACCACTGGAGACGCGCGAGAACTCGACCGGCGAGGTCAGGTAGGCGCGGCGCATGCTTTGCCCGTCCAGCGTGTAGTACGCACCCTTGGCGGCGCCAGGCGGCTGGAACCAGAGGGCGTTGTAGGTCTTCTCGCCGTTCTGGAACTCGGCGCTGAGCACGCGGCCGCTGCGCAGCGGCTCGCCGTCCGCCTCCAGCGTCTCGTAGACCACGGAGAAGCGATCCTCCTTGCGCAGCGCGCGGCGGAAGTCGATGTCGCCCGAGAACACCTCGGCCAGCTGCACGGCCACGGCATCGGGGATGCTGGCCGCGTCGGTGGCGGCAAACAGCGAGCTGCGAATGACGCCGCCGGCCAGCCGGCTGCCCACGGTGAGCGGTGCCGATTCGATGCGCGAGGCGAAGCTGCCGTCTGGCTTGCGTTCGACCACCAGGCGCTGGAAGCGGTCGCTGTCGTCCTGCGCCCAGCGGGCCGTCAGGCGCACCAGGCGGTGGTCGTCCGTGGCCTCGGCCGACATGGAGCGGCCCACGCGGCCCAGCAGGTTCTGGCGCACGGCATTGTCGGCACGCAAAAAGGCCGCGGCGGCGGGGTCGGCAACGCCCAGGCGCTGCAGGATGCTCTCGGCCGTGTCAGCGCCGCGCGTGACGTCGGAGCGGTACAGCGAGAAGCCAGGCCCGTCCACCAGGGCCGACAGTGGCTCGCCCTCGGCCAGCGACTGCACGGCCTGGGTCACGGTTCTCGCCGGCAGTTCGGCCGGATCGGGCGCCAGCGAGGCCACGGCAAAGGCGCCGCCGCCGGTGGTCAGCAGCAGCGTTGTCAGGGCGGCGGTAATGCGTTTCGGATGGGTTTGAAGGGTCTGCTTCAGCTGGCTGAGCAAAAGCAGTCCGGCGGTGGTCAAGCCGTTGTTCAAGAGTCTTACCCCAGGCAGATGTGCCTGCATGCCTCTGGCGCGGGCGCGTGTGGGCGGCAGGCACAAGGAATTTGGTATGGCTGCGGAAAGGGGCCCCGGGCCGGTGGGATGGGCGGGGCCACTAGAATCCGCTGCTACAAAGCGCTCGAGAGTATAGTCCCTGCGCCCCTGGTGACACCCTGAAAACCCTTATGAATCAAACCGTTGTTACGAATTTCCCGGTGACCGATGACGTACGTCAGGCATTGGAAGTGTCACTGCGCGGCGTCGACGAGTTGTTGCCGCGCGAGGACTGGACGCGCAAGCTGGCGCGCAGCGCGGCCACGGGCCAGCCGCTGCGCATCAAGCTGGGGCTGGATCCGACGGCGCCGGACATCCACATCGGCCACACGGTGGTGCTCAACAAGATGCGCCAGCTGCAGGATCTGGGCCACCAGGTGATTTTTCTGATCGGCGACTTCACCACGCTGATCGGCGACCCCTCGGGGCGCAACAGCACGCGCCCGCCGCTCACGGCCGAGCAGATCAAGGTCAACGCCGAGACCTACTACACCCAGGCCGCCAAGGTGCTGGACCCGGCGCGCACCGAGATCCGCTACAACAGCGAATGGAACGACGCCCTGGGCACGCGCGGCATGATCCAGCTGGCGGCCAAGTACACGGTGGCGCGCATGATGGAGCGCAACGACTTTCACCAGCGCTTCACCGAGGGCAGCTCCATCAGCCTCCATGAATTCTTGTACCCACTGCTGCAGGGCTATGACTCCGTGGCGCTCAAGGCGGACCTGGAGTTGGGTGGCACGGATCAGAAGTTCAACCTGCTGATGGGCCGCCATCTGCAGCAGGAGTGGGGGCAGGAGCCGCAGTGTGTGCTCACCATGCCGCTGCTGGTGGGGCTGGACGGGGTGGAGAAGATGTCCAAGTCCAAGAACAACTACATCGGCATCACCGAGGACGCCAACACCATGTTCGCCAAGGTGCTGTCTATCTCGGACGAGCTGATGTGGGACTGGTACACCCTGCTGTCGTTCAGGAGCCTGGCCGAGATCGCCAGCCTCAGGCAGGAAGTGGCCGAGGGGCGCAACCCCAAGGACGCCAAGGTGCTGCTCGCCAAGGAGATCACGGCGCGCTTTCACAGCGCGGCCGCGGCCGATGCGGCTGAAGGAGACTTCAACAACCGCGCCAAGGGCGGCATTCCCGACGATATCCCCGAGCTGCAACTGTGCGGCGCGCCGCTGGGCATTGCGGCGCTGCTCAAGCAGGCGGGCCTGGCGCCCTCGAGCAGCGAGGCCAACCGCCTGATCGACGGCGGCGGCGTGCGCGTCGATGGCGGCGTGGTCAGCGACAAGGGCCTGAAGCTGGCCACCGGTCGCTACGTGGTGCAGGTGGGCAAGCGCAAGTTCGCGCGCGTGACATTGGCTTGATGTGGCCATAGGTCATTTGCAATAAAAACGGCCTTTGCGCTTGTGCAGCAAGCGCTATTAGCTATTAAAAATGTAGCTATTCATGGGGTGTCAGGGGTCGTGACCGGCGCCGCCTCGCCGATGGCGCGGCGCGTGGCCTCGGCCTGCAGCAGCAGCCAGGCGCAGAAGGCCTGGATCTCCGGGCGCTGGCCGCTCCTCGGCCCCACCACCAGCCAATAGGCCAGCGGCGAATCCAGCCGATGGCCGGGCAGCACCTCCACCAGGTCGCCCGATGCCAGGCTTTGCGCCACCAGCGGCATGCGCGCCAGCGCCAGGCCCTGGCCGGCCAGGGCCGCCTGGGCGATCTGCTGGGCGTAGTTGAAGTACAGCCAGCGCCGCGGCTGCAGCTTCTCCAGGCCATGCACCTGGAACCAGCGGCGCCAGGTGATCAGCTCGAAATAGGGCAGGCGGTGCGCATCCCCGGCCTCGATCAGGGTGAACCGCGCCACGTCGGCCGGCTCGTGTATCGGCGGCATGCTTTTCAGCAGCCAGGGGCTGGCGACCACCGCCAGCTGCTCGCCAAACAGGCGCTCGGCGCCCGCCGGCTGGCTGCCGGGCACGGCCGAGCGCAGGGCCAGGTCCACGTCGGCGGTCTCCAGATCCACCATGGCATCGCTGGCGTCCATGCGGATGTCGATGTCCGGGTTGTCGCGCTGGAACTCCTCCATGCGTGGTATCAGCCACATCGAGGCAAAGCTGGCCCAGGTGGTGATCGCCACGCTCTTGCGCCCGGCCGTTTGACGCACCAGGCGCACGGCGGCGTCCATGCGCTCCAGGGCCGGCGCCACGGCGCGCTGCAGCTGGCCGCCGGCGCCGGTCAGCTCCACGGCGCGGGTGTGGCGCAAAAACAGCGGCACGCCGACCTCGTCCTCCAGCGCCTGGATCTGGCGGCTGACGGCCGACTGGGTCAGGGCCAGCTCCTCGGCCGCGGCGCGAAAGTTCAGATGCCGGGCCACGGCCAGAAAGGCGCGCCAATGGCCCACGGCCACGGGCCGGGTGCGCAGGTGGGTGATGGGTGGCAGGGGCGTTTTCATGGCCTGCGATGATGCCTGAATTGATGCGATTTGAGAATTGATGGTGGCTCTTGTTTTCATTGGACGATAGCCCGTGGCAAGGCGCAAACTGGCGCCACATCAATGGTTTCAGGAGACCGCCATGACCGCGTCGCATGTTCTGAATTCGCAACAATGGGGCGCCTGCGCAGACGCTGCCGGCGCCGATCCGTACCGGCTCGCCACGGGTGCCGCACGCAGCCTGCGGCCGACGACGGCCATGCGGCTGCGCGTGGTCTGCGGCCAGGCCTCGGTGACGGTAGACGATGGCCCCCATGGCTGGCGCGAGGACTCGGGCGACCTGCTGCTGCAGGCCGGCCAGAGCCTGCGCATCGCCCCCGGCCAGCATGCCGTGCTCGAACCTCTGGGCCAGCAGGCGCTGCAGTACCAATGGTGCAGCGCGGGATAATGGCGCGTTTGCCCGGCCGGCAGGGTTGGCCGGGCGTCGATCAGCCAATCCCACTTACCTCATGACAGCACTGGACATCATCATCATGGCCGCGGGCAAGGGCACGCGCATGAAAAGCCGCACCCCCAAGGTCTTGCAGCGCCTGGCCGGCAGGCCGCTGCTGCAGCATGTGCTGGACCAGGCGGCCAGCCTGCAGGCACGACGGGTGGTGGTGATCACCGGCCATGGTGCTGCAGAAGTAGAAGCTAGTTGCGCACAGAGAACGGGCGCTAGCGGCCAATTTGACCTTAAATGCGTGCGCCAGGAGCCGCAACTGGGCACGGGCCACGCCGTGCAGCAGGCCGTGCCGCAGTTGGCCGGCGACGGCATGGTGGTGGTGCTCTCGGGCGATGTGCCGCTGACCCAGGCCGCCACGCTGGCCGCGCTGGTCGATGCGGCCGGCGGCGAACGGCTGGCGCTGCTGACCGTGCAGCTGAGCGACCCCACGGGCTATGGCCGCATCGTGCGCGCCGCCAACGACCAGGTGCAGCGTATCGTCGAGCACAAGGACGCCAGCGCCGAGCAGCGCGCCATTGGCGAGATCTACAGCGGCATCATGGCCGTGCCGGCGCGCCTGCTCGCTGGCTGGCTGGCCCGCCTGACCAACGACAACGCCCAGGGCGAGTACTACCTGACCGACATCGTCGCCATGGCCGTGGCGGACGGCGTGCCGGTGGTGGCGCACCGCATCCAGGATGCGCTGCAGGTCGCCGGCGTGAACAGCCCGGTGCAGCTGGCCGAGCTGGAGCGCGCGCACCAGATGCGCCAGGCGGCGGCGCTGATGGAGCAGGGCGTGCGCCTGGCCGACCCCGCGCGCTTTGACCTGCGCGACGATGCCAAGACCGGCGCGCGCGGCGAGCTGATTTGTGCGCAGGACGTGGACATCGACGTCGGCTGCATCTTCACCGGCCGCGTCGAGCTGGGCGAGGGCGTGCAGATCGGCGCCTATTGCTGCATCGCCAACGCCAGCATTGCCGCTGGCGCGGTGATCCACCCCTTCACCCATATCGACGGCGAGAAGGCCGGCGCCAGCGTCGGCGAGGGCGCCCTGGTCGGCCCGTTTGCCCGCCTGCGTCCGGGCGCGCAACTGGGGCGCGAGGTGCATATCGGCAACTTTGTCGAGGTCAAGAACTCCACCCTGGCCGACGGCGCCAAGGCCAACCACCTGGCCTACCTGGGCGACGCCACGGTGGGCGAGCGCGTCAACTACGGCGCCGGCTGCATCACCGCCAACTACGACGGCGCCAACAAGCACCGCACCGTGATCGAGGCCGACGTGCATGTGGGCAGCAACTGCGTGCTGGTGGCGCCCGTCATCCTGGGCGCCGGCGGCACCGTGGGCGGCGGCTCCACCATCACCAAGGACACGCCGGCAGGCGCGTTGAGCGTGGCGCGCGGCAAGCAGGTCAACATTGCCGGCTGGAAGCGCCCGGTGAAACAGGCCAAGTGACGGCCATGCAAAGCGACGCGGCTGCCACTGAAACACCAGAGCAGTTGCGCGTTGCACTCGACCAGGCCCAGCGCCAGATTGCCGACATGGCCGCCGCGCACGAGGCCTTTCTGCGCGCCGTCTCGCACGACCTGCGCGCCCCGCTGCGCCATGTGACGTCGTACGGTGCCCTGGCGCGCGAGTTGCTGCAGGAGTTGTCGCAGGAGCTGCCGGGCCAGCCGCCGCAGTTGCTCGAAGCCATGGACTTTCTGGCCACCATGGAGGGATCGGCGCGCCGCATGGCGCTGATGATCGACGGCCTGCAGGCCATCGCCCGCGCCGGCCGTGCCCCGCTGCGCCTGCAATCGCTGGATCTGGCCGGCGCCGTGCAGCAGGCGCGCGCGGCCCTGGGCGGTGCGGCCGACGGCGTGCAGTGGCAGATTGCCGGCGCCATGCCGCCGGTGCAGGCCGACGCCGAGCTGCTCACCCAGCTGCTCACCCAGCTGCTGGCCAACGCCCTTAAGTTCTCGCGCGGCGTGGCCCAGCCGCGCATCGCACTGCATGCCGAGGTGGCGCCCGCCGGTCGCGTGCATGTCACCCTGCAGGACAACGGTGTCGGCTTTGACGGCACGCGCGCGCAGCAGCTGTTCGGCGTGTTCCAGCGCCTGCACCGCGAGGCCGACTTCGACGGCGTGGGCGCCGGCCTGGCCCTGTGCCAGGCCATTGCCCAGCGCCACGGCGCCAGCATCAGTGCCACCGCCGCTCCCGGCGCGGGTTGCTGCATCCGCCTGGATTGGCCCGGGGCTGCGGCGCCCGGCTGCTCAGGGTAGGTCCACGCCCTGTTCCAGCTGGCGCAGGCGCTGGCGCAGCACCGCCACCTCTTCGATCAGGTCGGCCGTGAGCGCCGCCAGCTCGGGGTCGGCGTCGAAGCTCGATTCCAGCCGCGCAAGGCGGCGTGCGCGCAGCACGGTGGAACTGGTGAACAGCCAGCGGCCGCCGGACTGTTCCCCTTGCAGCAAGCCCGCCTCCAGCCGCTCCACGACCCAGCCGGGCGCCATGCAGCAGCTGCGCGCCAGCTCCTCCAGTGTCAGGCGGTTGGGCTCGTCGAGCAGCTCGGCCAGGGCCCTGTCCAGAAAATGGTGCGTGACCATGGTCAGCCTCCTTGCGCGCCCTGCGTGGCGCGCGGCTTGAAGTCGGGGAAGGCCTGGGCCAGGGCGCGGTAGGCCTGCTGCTGCGCCGGGGTGGCGGCGGCGGGCAGGGCCACATGCAGCTCCAGGTACAGGTCGCCGGGCGTGGCGGCGGGTATGCCGCGCTCTTTCAGGCGCAGCTTGCGCCCGGGCTTCCAGCGTGGCGGCACGGTGACCTCGACGGTGCTGCCGCCGGGTGTCTGCACCTCGATGGCACCGCCCAGCTCGGCCTCCCAGGGCGCCAGGGTGACGGCTTGATAGACGTCGCGATCCTCGGCGCGCCAGCGGGTGTCGGGCTTGAACCGCACCTCCAGGAACAGGTCGCCCGCCGGCGTGCCTGGGCCGCCCTGGCCGGACAGGCGTATCAGCTGGCCCGCGCGCACGCCCTTGGGAATGGTTACCTGCAGCTGGCGCTGTTCGTTGACCAGATGCCCGGCCGCGTCCAGCCGCGCGCCGTGCAGGGCCAGCAGCTGCTCGCCGCCGTGGTAGGCGTCGCGCAGATCCAGCTCGATGGACGCATGGTGATCGCGCCCGCGCTGCGGTGGCGGCGCGCCTCGGGCCTGGGCGCCGCCGCGGCCCTGGGCATGCTGGGCGCGGGCGGCGCGGCCGAAGAGCTGCTCGAAGAAGTCGCTGAATTCGGCGCCGTCCAGGCCCTCGGCGCCGGGTGCGCCGGTGAACTCGAAACCGGCGTCCCAGTTGGGCGGCGGGCGGAAGTCCTGACCCGGGTGGTGCGCGGCCTCTTGCCCCAGGCGGTCGTAGGCAGCGCGCTTTTCGGGGTCGGACAGGACGGTGTTGGCCTCGTTCACCTCGGCCATGCGGGCAGAGGCGTCAGCCTCCTTGCTGACGTCGGGGTGGTAGCGGCGCGCCAACTTGCGGTAGGCCTTCTTGATGTCGTCCGCACCGGCATCGCGCGGCACGCCCAGGATTTGGTAGTAGTCCTTGAATTCCATGCATCCTCCATGCTTGGCATGGGTCGAGGGTGGCGCCTATGCGGCCACAGGTCAAGGGGCGGAGTTGTTTTTACTATCGTATTTATAGCTTGTAGCGCTTATTGGGTATGCGCTATCGGCAATTTTGTCTCGAATTTTGCGCGCTGCGTGGCGAAGAAGACCTTGACGTTGCGCACATTCGCGTCCTGGGTGAACAGGCGCTGCGACAGGGCCAGGTAGGCCGGCATGTCGCGCGTGTGCACGACGAGTACGAAGTCCGGCCCGGGCGACACGCGCCAGCATTGCTGCACCGCATCGTCGGCGATGGCGCGGGCCTGGAAGGCGTCCAGGTGCTCGGCGCCCTGGCGGTCCAGTGACACCTCGACAATGGCCGCCAGCCCGTGGCCTTGCAGCGCCGCCAGCCGGTCGGGCTGCAGCAGCGCCACCTGGCGCTCGATCAGGCCGGACTCCTGCAGCCGCCGCACGCGGCGCAGGCAGGTGGGGGGCGAAACATGCACGCGCTCGGCCAAGGCTTGGTTGCTGAGCGAGGCATCGCGCTGGAGCCAGTCCAGCAGCTGCCAGTCGGTTGCATCGGGTATGAAATCAGATTCCATTACAAATAAAAATGAGAAATAAAATTTGTCATTTCATTGTCAATGAAATTATTGCGCATAAACAAAAGAAAAAATCTTGAAAATTTCTAGCTTGTCAGTCTAGCATCGCATCCATTGTTCATTTGGGGAGGTTTTTCTATGTGCGGCATCGTCGGCGCGGTATCCACGCGCAACATCGTTCCCATCCTGGTGCAGGGCCTGCAGCGGCTCGAGTACCGCGGCTATGACTCCTGCGGCGTGGCCGTGCATGAGGCGAGCATGGGCCAGCACCCGGCAGGCGGCCTGCGTCGCGCCCGCAGCACGGCGCGCGTGGCCGAGCTGCTGGAGCAGGTGGCGCAGGACGACCTGCAGGGCGCCACCGGCATCGCCCACACGCGCTGGGCCACGCATGGTGCGCCCGCGGTGCACAACGCCCACCCGCATTTCAGCCACGGTTGTGGCGAGGCGCCGGCCGAGACGGCGCGCGCCGGCCGCGTGGCCCTGGTGCACAACGGCATCATCGAAAACCATGAGCAGCTGCGCGCGCGGCTGCAGGCGCGCGGCTATGTGTTCTCCAGCCAGACCGATACCGAGGTCATCGCGCACCTGGTGGACAGCCTGTACGACGGCGACCTGTTCCAGGCCGTGCGCGCCGCCACCGCCGAGCTGCATGGTGCGTTTGCCATTGCCGTGATCCACAAGGACGAGCCGCAGCGCGTGGTCGGCGCGCGCGCCGGCTCGCCCTTGGTCCTGGGCGTGGGCCAGGGCGAGAACTTTCTGGCCAGCGACGCCATGGCCCTGGCCGGCGTGACCGATCAGATCGTCTACCTGGAGGAGGGCGACCTGGTGGATCTGCAGCTGGGCCGCTACTGGATCACCGGGCCGGATGGCCAGCCCCTGGCCGAAGGCAGCCGCCCCGTTCGCACCGTGCACGCGCACAGCGGCGCGGCCGAGCTGGGGCCGTACCGCCACTACATGCAAAAGGAAATCTTCGAGCAGCCGCGCGCCATTGCCGACACGCTGGACGGCGTGCAGGCCATCGTGCCCGAGCTGTTTGACGGCGCCGGCCAGCATGGCCAGCCGGGCCAGGCAGCGTGGCGCGTGTTCAAGGAGATCGACTCGGTGCTCATCCTGGCCTGCGGCACCAGCTACTACAGCGGCTGCACGGCCAAGTACTGGCTCGAATCCATCGCCGGCATTCCCACGCAGGTGGAGGTGGCCAGCGAGTACCGCTACCGCACCAGCGTGCCCAACCCGCGCACCCTGGTGGTCACCATCAGCCAGTCCGGCGAGACGGCCGACACCCTGGCCGCGCTGCGCCACGCCCAGGGCCTGGGCATGAAGCACACGCTGACCATCTGCAATGTGGCCACCAGCGCCATGGTGCGCGAATGCGCGTTGACCTACGTCACGCGCGCCGGGGTGGAGATCGGCGTGGCATCCACCAAGGCCTTCACCACGCAGCTGGCGGGCCTGTTCCTGCTGACCCTGGCGCTGGCGCAAACCAAGGGGCGCCTGACAGAGGAAAAGGAAGCCCAGTACCTGACCGCCATGCGCCATCTGCCGGCGGCCCTGCAGGCCGTGCTGGCGCTGGAGCCGCAGATCATCAGCTGGGCCGAGGACTTCGCGAAGATGGAAAACGCGCTGTTCCTGGGACGTGGCATCCACTATCCGGTGGCGCTGGAAGGGGCCCTGAAACTCAAGGAAATCAGCTACATCCACGCCGAGGCCTATCCGGCCGGCGAGCTCAAGCACGGGCCCCTGGCACTGGTGACGAGCAGCATGCCGGTGGTCACCGTGGCGCCCAACGACGAGCTGCTGGAAAAGCTCAAGAGCAACATGCAGGAAGTGCGCGCGCGCGGCGGCGTGCTGTATGTGCTGGCCGACGCCCGCACCAATATCGAGAGCAGCGAGGGTGTGCATGTGATCCGCATGCCCGAGCACTACGGCCCCCTGTCACCTTTGCTGCATGTCGTGCCCCTGCAGCTGCTGGCCTACCACACCGCCTGCGCCCGCGGCACGGATGTGGACAAACCGCGCAATTTGGCCAAGAGCGTGACGGTCGAATGACCGGCGCGCTCTTGGGGCGGCGCAGCCGCCGCGCGTAGCGCCCAAATGGCGCGGTTTGGACGCCACTCACTTCGCGCAGCGAAGTTATGTGGCGGCACAAGCCCAGAAACCTTGCCAAGAGCGTGACGGTCGAATGACCGGCGCGCTCTTGGGGCGGCGCAGCCGCCGCGCGTAGCGCCCAAATGGCGCGGTTTGGACGCCACTCACTTCGCGCAGCGAAGTTATGTGGCGGCACAAGCCCGGAAGCCTTGCCAAGAGCGTGACGGTCGAATGACCGGCGCGCTCTTGGGGCGGCGCAGCCGCCGCGCGTAGCGCCCAAATGGCGCGGTTTGGACGCCACTCACTTCGCGCAGCGAAGTTATGTGGCGGCACAAGCCCGGAAGCCTTGCCAAGAGCGTGACGGTCGAATGACCGGCGCGCTCTTGGGGCGGCGCAGCCGCCGCGCGTAGCGCCCAAATGGCGCGGTTTGGACGCCACTCACTTCGCGCAGCGAAGTTATGTGGCGGCACAAGCCCGGAAGCCTTGCCAAGAGCGTGACGGTCGAATGACCGGCGCGCTCTTGGGGCGGCGCAGCCGCCGCGCGTAGCGCCCAAATGGCGCGGTTTGGACGCCACTCACTTCGCGCAGCGAAGTTATGTGGCGGCACAAGCCCGGAAGCCTTGCCAAGAGCGTGACGATCGAATGACAGGCGCCCCCGCTCGGAAAATGATTTGTGTCTCTTTACAAGTCAATGGGTTGCAGCCAGGCGTGGGCATACAGGCTCGAATCGTGAAATTGTTTCCATTTATGCCAGAAGCGGTCGATATAGGAGTTGGGCCGCGTAGCGATCAGGTATGCTGCATCGCAACAAACAATCAATCTACATTGCCGATAGGAAAAGCCAAACTCTGGCGGCATGGGCATCAGGGTTCGATCGCTGACGGGTCGCCATGAACCCGGATTACCCTCTTGCCTGTCAAAAAAGCGGATTGCCAGCACATCATGTTGATTCAGCCAGTCGTTTTGTCGGGAGGTTCGGGCACGCGCCTGTGGCCGCTGTCCCGTGAAAAGTACCCCAAGCAGCTGCTTTCCTTCGTGGGGCAGGATTCGCTGTTGCAGGCCACGTTGCGCCGGCTGGAGGGCATCGATGGCGCCACCTGCGCGCCGCCGCTGGTGGTCTGCAACGACGAGTACCGCTTTGTGGTGGCCGAGCAGCTCAGGCTGATGGGGCTGCAGGGCCGCATCGTGCTCGAACCCGTGGGGCGCAATACCGCACCGGCGCTGACGCTGGCCGCGCTGGCTGCTCGGGCGGCTGGCGACGACCCGGTGTTGCTCGTCATGCCGGCCGACCATGTGGTGAGCCAGGTGGCGGCATTTCAGGAATGCGTGCGCCACGCCGCGCGCCTTGCCCAGAACGGAGCCGTGGTCACTTTTGGCATCACCCCGGATCGACCGGAGACGGGCTATGGCTACATACAGGCGGGTGCGGCGCTGGATGCCGGTGGTGCCTGTGCCATCGCCCGCTTCGTGGAAAAGCCCGATCGCGCCACGGCCGAGGGCTATCTGAAGCAAGGCAACTATTCATGGAACAGCGGCGTGTTCGTGCTGCGGGCGTCCGTGTGGCTGAATGCGCTGCGGCTATGCCGGCCAGACATCCTCGAGGCCTGCGAGGCGGCCTGGAACAAGAGCACCTCCGACCTGTCGTTTGTGCGGGTGGATGCCGAGGCCTTTGCCGCCTGCCCCAGCGATTCGATCGACTACGCGGTGATGGAGCGCCTGGCCGGAGCGCAGGCGGTGGAGGGCTTGCCGCAGGGCGTGGTGCTGCCGCTGTCCGCGGGCTGGTCCGATGTGGGCGCATGGGATGCGCTGTGGCAGATACTGCCCAAGGATGAGGCCGGCAACGTGAGTCAGGGGCGGGTGATGTTGCAGGACTGCGACGATACCCTGGCCTATTCTTCGGGCCGGCTGCTGGCCTGCGTGGGCGTGCAGGGCCTGGTGGTGGTGGAGACGCCGGATGCGGTGCTGGTGGTCGATCAGCGCCACACGCAGGACGTGAAGAAGATCGTCGATCGCCTGAAGCGCGAGGGCTGCGCCGAGGGCATGCTGCACCGCAAGGTGTACCGCCCCTGGGGCTGGTACGACGGTGTGGACGCGGGTGAGCGCTTCCAGGTCAAGCGCATCATGGTCAAGCCTGGTGGCAAGCTCTCGCTGCAGATGCACCACCATCGTGCCGAGCACTGGGTCGTGGTGCGCGGCACGGCGCGCGTGACCAAGGGTGACGAGGCTTTTTTGCTCACCGAGAACCAGTCCACCTATATCCCCCTCGGCGTCACGCACCGGCTGGAGAACCCCGGCCATGTAGACCTGGAGATGATCGAGGTGCAGTCCGGCTCCTACCTGGGGGAGGATGACATCGTGCGTCTGGGGGATGTGTATGGGCGCTGATCCGGTTCAGACGCCGCCGGGGTGCATGGCTGGCACAGCCGGCGGTTTGGTATCCCTTAATCAGAGTATTTACGTGCTGCGGTCATCCACGGTATGCTGCAGCGGCATTTGATGAAATCACCTGTTAAATATGTATCGGAGTTGTACCATGCGTGGATTCTTTTCAAGGCTCGTCGGTTCTGTGGGTCGCGCTGCGGCCGTGGTTGCAGTGGCTGTGACTGCGGTGGGCTGTGCGGGTACCGGCAACTACCCTGCGGCGCCGGTCAAGGCGTCGAGCCCGGACTACAACTACGTCGTGGGGCCTGGCGATACCCTGAACATCATCGTCTGGCGCAATCCTGACCTTTCGCTGTCAGTGCCGGTGCGCCCGGACGGCCAGGTGTCCTTGCCGCTGATTGACGGCCTTCAGGCGCAGGGCAAGAACTCGGCACAGATCGCGCGCGACATCGAGAAAGAGCTGGCCAAGTACGTGCGTGACCCGGTTGTCACGGTGATAGTCACCAACTTCGTTGGCCCGTACAGTGAACAGATCCGTGTGGTGGGCGAGGCGGCCAAGCCGCAATTCCTGCCATACAAGCAAAAAATGACGGTGCTGGACGTGATGATTGCCGTCGGCGGCCTGACCGATTTTGCCGACGGCAACAGCGCCACCCTGGTTCGCGCGGCCGAGGACAACAAGCGCTACAAGGTGCGTTTGCACGACCTCATCAAGCGCGGTGACATTGATGCCAATGTTGAAGTGTTGCCCGGTGATGTTCTGATCATTCCTCAAGGGTGGTTTTAATCGGCCTGCTCGCTAGTGAGTCGCTGATGAGTTGGTCAAGGGGAGTGGAATGGATGAGCTTCTAAGTCAGATCACTACCACTGCGCGTGGCATGTGGATCTATCGCCGGCTGGCGATGCTGACAATATGGGTGGTTGGTGCGATAGGCGCTGGCGTGGTACTCACCATGCCGGACTATTACCAGGCTTCGGCGCGCGTGTTCGTGGATACGCAGTCCATCTTGCGACCACTCATGACCGGTATTGCCGTGCAGCCCAATATCGAGCAGCAGGTGTCGATGCTGAGCCGCACGCTGATCAACCGGCCGACCGTGGAGCGGCTGGTGCGCATGGCCGACCTTGATCTGGGCTCCACGACCAAGGCCTCAACGGATGCCGTGGTGGATGCTGTCACCCAGTCCATCAAGATCCAATCCACGGGGCGTGACAACCTCTACACCTTGTCCTACCGCGACCAGAGCCCTGAGAAGGCGCAACTCGTGGTGAAGTCGCTGTTGACCATTTTCGTGGAATCCAGCCTGGGAGCAACGCGCCAGGATTCAGACAGCGCACGCCGGTTTCTGGACGACCAGATCAAGACCTACGAGACCAAACTGACCGAGGCAGAAGGGCGCCTCAAGGCATTCAAGCTGCGCAATATTGAGATGCAGTCTGAGGGGGGGCTGGATTCCGCCGGGCGTGCCTCCCAGATAGAAAACACTCTGAGCCAGGCACGGCTTGAGTTGCGTGAAGCCGAAAGCGCTAGGGCTGCCGCAGCACAGCAGCTGGAAGAAATGCGTGCGCAAACCGCCAAATCAATGGCGGGCCCGGCGCCCGACGTGCAGACGCCTGAGCTCGATGCACGCTTGCTTGCGCAAAAGCAGAACCTGGACGCACTGCTGCAGCGCTACACCGACGGTCACCCCGACGTCATCCGGACGCGGACGCTGATCGCCGATCTGGAAGGGCAAAAGCGCAAGGAAATCGACGTATTGCGCCGCAAGCTCCAGCAAACCGGCGAGGTGCCCATTGCCCAGGTCAATCCCGCAGCCGTGGAGCTGAGCCGCATTTATTCCGCAGCCCAGGTGCAGGTGGCTTCACTGCGCGCGCGCGTGGTTGAGTATGAGGCGCGTGTGCAACGTGTTCACCAGCAACTGAAGGTGGCACCGCAGCTCGAGGCAGAGCTGGCACAACTCAACCGTGACTATCAAATTCATCAAAAGAACTATGCCGATCTGGTGGCGCGCCGTGAATCCGCTCTCATGTCGGGAAAGTTGGAAAACACTTCCAATGTGGCCGAATTCCGCGTCATCGATCCTCCGCGTGTGGCCCCCAAGCCTGTTGCACCCAATCGCCTGCTGTTGATGCCGGGAGCAATGCTGGCGGCGGTCGCAGCGGGGCTTGGCATTGCCTTTGTGATGAGTCAGATCAGGCCGGTGTTCTTTGACGGCGCCACCTTGCGGCAGGTGACCCAGTTGCCATTGCTGGGGGTGGTGGGGCTGATCCCGAGCGAAGAGCAGCGCCGACGCGAGTCGCGCAGCTTGAAGCGCTTCATCATGGCGAGCGTTGCATTTTTGCTGCTTTACGCGGGCGGTATGGCCGCATTGTCCATTCGTACAGGTGCCTTGGGGTGACAAGCAATCATGACCAGCTCAATTGAAAAAGCAGCCCAGAGGCTGGAACAACTGCGCAAGGCGGGCGCGGTGTTGCCCGGCGACAAACCACGGGTGCAGAACCCGGGCGTGCCAGATGAATCCCAGCCCTTGAATCACGTGCCGCAGTTTGCTGCGCCTGCAGCCGATGGCGATCATGCAGCTCCTGAACTGAGGGCGGTTTCGAAAACCGTGCAGCTTGATTTGACAGCCCTGAGTGCCAGCGGTTTTGTGACTCCTGGCTCTCCGCGCTCGGTCACGACGGATCAGTACCGTGTGATCAAACGCCCACTCCTGGAAAATGCCATGGGCAAGGGCGCATCCTTGGTGACAAACGGCAACCTGATCATGGTGACCAGCGCCTTGCCAGGGGAGGGCAAGAGCTTTACGGCTATCAATCTGGCCATGAGCCTGGCCATGGAGCTGGATCACACCGTCATGCTGGTGGATGCCGATGTCACTCGTCCCTCAGTGATGTCCAAGCTGGGCCTGCCGCCTGCCGCGGGATTACTGGACATGCTGCGGGGCGGACAAACAAAGCTGGCCGACGTGCTTCTGCGAACCAACGTGGAGGGGCTGACCCTGCTGCCCGCCGGTTTACCCCACGACCGCGCAACCGAGCTGCTGGCCAGTGACGCAATGACCGACTTGCTCGACGAAATGAGCAAGCGTTATAGCGACCGCATCATTATTTTTGATTCGCCGCCACTGTTGCTGACGACAGAGGCGCGCGTTCTCGCCAATCACATGGGGCAGGTGGTCGTTGTGGTTCGAGCAGAAAAAACACTGCAGTCAGAAGTGGAGCATGCGCTGTCCACCATTGAGGCCTGCCCCATCAAGCTTCTGGTGCTGAATCAGGTGCGCTCCCAGGGCCTGGGTGCACATGGCTATGGCTATGGCTATGGGCATGGCGGTTATGGAAGGGCGACGGAAGAGCGCATGCCGGCAGCGGCCGCATAGAAAGAGGACGTCTGAAATGTATTTGCCGCATGTAGGTTTGGTACGCATTCCCGCGATTGGTTGGGCGGCATGGGTGTTGGCTTCCGCTCCTGGGCTGGTCGCAGCGCAGGTTCCTGATCTGGGTTCCGATCCACAATCCCGTACTGCTTCCACGCAGTCGCCAGCGGGTAGTGGCGCGGCGGCGCGGTCTGGTAGTGATCAACCGGAGCCGCGGGCGTCAGGCCAGTGGTTCGAGCCACGCATTTCGGTGCAGCACACCGTTACCAATAATTCACGCCTTATCCACAACGGCAGCGGCGACCAGATAACCGAAGTAATGCCAGGTTTTCGCTTGGCAAGGGACACGGCGCGCCTCAAGGGCTTTGTTGACTATACGCTGCGAGCGGTCAACTATGCGCGTGACACCAGTCCAGACAAAATTTGGCATAACCTTTATGCCAGAGGGACGGTGGAAGCCGTCGAAGACCATGTATTTGTCGATGTGGACGGCCGAGCTGCTTTGCAGCCAATATCTGCATTCGGCCCCGCTGGCGGCGCTAACACCGCAAACACCAATCTGACGCAGGCCACATCATTTAGTGTTTCTCCTTACATCAAAGGAGATTTAACTGATGGATTGTCGTATGAGGCGCGGTATCGCATGACGGACACGCGCTACGACACTGCAGCGCGTTCCAATGTGATGGTGCATGACTGGCTTCTTCAGTTGGAAAAACGGCCGTTGGGTCAATTAATGTCGTGGACTGTCGAAGCCGCGCAACAGAATGCCGAATATACCAATGGGCGAAATATAGATACAACGGCCTTGCGCGGGCGTTTGGGCTACATGCCCAGATCGGGTTTGCGTCTTGTGGCGATAGGCGGTGCAGAATCGACCAATCAGTTGTCACCAATACGTGAAACCAGCAGTATTCTTGGATTTGGCGTAGACTGGCGGCCGTCAGAGCGTACCAGCGTGTCTTTTGAACGTGTAAAACGTTATTTTGGCGAGTCGCACAATGCCGTTGCCCAATATCGCACGGGGCGTACTGTATGGAGGTACACGGATAAAAAATCCGTTGTTAATGGATTGGGAGATCAGTTTGGATCGCCGAGCCCTCTATATGATCTGCTGGACGGATTTTATATGCGAACCGAGCCCAATGCCATTCGGCGTATGCAGTTGGTGCAGGCGGAGATAGAGCGGATGGGATTGCCTGCGGATATGCAGGTCTTCCAGGATTTTTTGACATCGTCCAGTAAACTGCAACGATTACAAAATTTATCATTCGCAATATTGGGTCAACGCAGTACATTGACAGTGGCTGTGATGCGATCTGATAGCAGGCTGCTACAAGGTGCTTTCTCGCTTGGCGATGATTTCAGTAATGACAGCAAGATCAGGCAACGGGGTTGGAATATATCGGCGAGTCACCGTCTTACACCAAGCTCAGGTGTCACTCTCAGTTTTGGCGAAATGCGCAACTTGGGTGTTGATACGGGATTGGAGACGCGGACCAGGCCGTTTATATTTTCCTGGACAAGTCTGGTCGCACGACGCACCAGCGTTGGGCTTCAGTTGCGCCGCGTGCTTTCTGATGGAAACGTCAGTCAGTATGGCGAGTCGGCGATTATGGGTTTTATTACGCACCGATTTTGATTCATGTATGAAGCGTTCTACGGGCTGACCAGCAAACCGTTTCAGCTCAATCCTGATCCGGGTTTCTATTTCAGTAGCAAGCAACACCAGCGTGCTCGAGCATATCTCGAGTACGGTGTCATGTGCTGCGAGGGGTTCATCGTCATCACCGGTGAGGTGGGTGCAGGCAAAACCACCATCGTGCGTGGTTTGCTCGATAGCCTTGATTCCGATTCGGTCGTGGCCGCTAATTTGGTCAGTACCCAGTTGGGGGCTGATGACACGCTACGGCTGGTGGGGGCAGCGTTTGGTGTCCCAGTGAATGGGATGTCCAAAGGCGACTTACTGATGTCGCTGGAGGCGTTCTTCGTGGCCCAGACACTCCAGGGCAAGCGCTGCCTGCTGGTGGTTGATGAAGCGCAAAACCTGCAACCTCAGGCGGTTGAGGAGCTGCGCATGCTTTCCAACTTCCAGAACGGGCAGGATGCATTGCTGCAAACCTTTCTGGTTGGGCAGCCAGAGTTTCGAGAAATCCTGCAAAGTCCTGGAATGCTGCAATTGCGCCAGCGTGTCATTGCGACCTGTCATCTCGGCCCCCTGGATGCGGAGGAAACGCGAGAATACATTTTGCACCGGCTCAAATGTGCGGGTGCCGCAGAAAAGCCAACGTTTGATGACGAAGTGTTCGATGAAATCTATCGGTTTGCTGGCGGGGTGCCGCGCCGCATCAATACCTTGATGGACAGAGTGCTGCTTCAGGGCTTCCTCGCTGACAAATCGCATATTGACGTTGAACTGGTGATTGGAATAATTCACGAAGTTCAATCTGAGATGCAGGTTCCGCCAAAGACGTTGCCACCGTGGAATACACCACTGAGAGCCACGGGGGGATCTTCTGCCTACGATACATCCGTTGATGCCGAATACGGCTTGGACTCTATTGAGTTGGATGCAGATGTGGCTGATGGAATTTCAGATCAGCTCATGCAAATGACAATTGAGCAACTGCGCGCGCATTTGTTGCGCATAGAACGCAGCGTGCTGCGACAAGAGCGTGCCAGCCTGGAAATATTGATGACACTGCAAAAGCTGGTGGCGGCAAGCCGGCGGCCACGACCTGATAGCAACGTGTCCAGCAATGGTTAGATGGTGCCATGAGTATTACACCACCTATCACCAATGCGTTGACTATTGATGTCGAAGACTATTTTCAGGTGTCGGCATTTGCTCCGTATATTCAACGCAGCAACTGGGATTCTCGAGAGTGCAGGGTTGAGCGCAATGTCGATCAAATATTGAAACTGTTGGCCGAGCACAATGTGCAAGCCACTTTCTTCACTCTTGGATGGATTGCGCAAAGATACCCGAAGCTGGTGCGCGCCATTGTTGATGGTGGGCATGAGCTTGCCAGTCATGGCTATGGGCACGAGCGGGTGAGTGATCTGTCCGAGCGGCAGTTTTTTGACGATATTCACAGCGCCAAGAGCTTGCTTGAAGATATTGGCGGGGTGGAGGTTCAAGGTTACCGCGCCCCCAGTTTTTCCATAGGCTCCCAAAATTTGTGGGCGCTTGATACCTTGCAGCGTGCAGGCTATCGCTATAGTTCCAGCATCTACCCCATTCAGCATGATCATTATGGTATGCCGGATGCGCCGCGGTTCGCCTACGAGGCGCGTGATGGGTTGATGGAGGTGCCACCAACCACCATGCGCATGTTCAATCGCAATCTTCCGTCGAGTGGTGGTGGGTATTTCCGTTTGCTACCCTATGCCTTGTCGCGCTGGATGCTGCGCCAGGTCAATAGCAAGGATGCATCGCCGGCAGTGTTTTATTTTCACCCTTGGGAAATTGACAAAAATCAGCCACGTGTGGAGGGAGTGGGCCTCAAGACACGGTTCAGGCACTATGTGAACATTGGTCGCATGGAGCAACGTCTGGGGTGTTTGTTACGAGATTTCAGATGGGGGCGGATGGATCATATATTTCTACCTCAATCTGTGCAGAAAGCTTCCCTTGTCTGATGTCGTTACCTCGCTATCCATTCAAAGGCTTGATCGGCGCAATAGCATCGATGTCGCCCGGTGGGATGCATTTGTCATGGCCTGCCCTCAGGCTACGTTCTTTCATCGCTCGGGCTGGCAGGTACTGATCGAGGATATTTTTGGTCACGACAGCTATTTTTTGTATGCGGAAAGCGGCGGAGTTATCCGTGGGGTATTGCCCCTGGGGCATGTCAAAAGCCGTTTGTTTGGCAAGGCACTGACCAGCTTGCCATTCTCGGTTTACGGCGGTGTGGCTGCGGTCGATGAAGAGACGGCTACAGCGCTCGAACTGAGGGCGCAACAGCTGGCACGAGAGCTGGGCGTGGATCACCTGGAGTTGCGCAATGTGCAGCGCCGGCACGCGGACTGGCCCCTGCAGGATCTCTACGTCACCTTTCGCAAGCCCATCGAGGCAACCGAAGAGAAAAATCTGCTGGCCATTCCGCGCAAACAACGCGCGATGGTGCGCAAGGGCATCAAGAATG
Organism: Diaphorobacter limosus; assembly: GCF_033100095.1. Lineage (NCBI taxonomy): Bacteria > Pseudomonadati > Pseudomonadota > Betaproteobacteria > Burkholderiales > Comamonadaceae > Diaphorobacter > Diaphorobacter limosus. The sequence continues at coordinate 3,365,929 of NZ_CP136921.1, forward strand.
GCTTGACGTCGCAGATCGATCCCACGGCCGATCGATTCTTTGCGCTGTATGCCGACAACGTCCATCGCCACGGCACGCCGGCGATGCCCAAGGCGTATTTCAATCAATTGCTGCGCGTATTTGGCCCTGACTGCGAAGTGTTGACGGTGTGCGCTCCCGATGGCAAGCCCGTGAGTAGCGTGCTGAGTTTTTATTTTCGCGATGAGGTGCTTCCTTACTACGCTGGCGATGCAGAGGCCGCGCGTGAGCTCGCCGCCAATGACTTCAAGTATTGGGAGCTGATGCGGCTTGCCTGCGCGCGTGGCCTGAAGGTGTTTGACTATGGGCGCAGCAAGCTGAATACGGGTTCGTATGCGTTCAAGAAAAATTGGGGTTTCGAACCCACGCCGTTGCACTACGAATATCAGCTATACAAAACTGACAGCGTGCCGCAGAACAACCCCGCGAATGCCAAGTATCGGTTGCTGATCGCCACCTGGCGCCGCATGCCGATTCAGCTGGCCAATTGGCTCGGGCCCAAGATCGTGCGCAATCTTGGATAGGCATTGGAAGGCATGGCCGCCGTGAGCAACATTCTTTTTCTGGTGCATAGACTGCCTTATCCGCCCAACAAGGGGGACAAGGTGCGCTCTTACCACCTGCTGCGTCATTTGCAGAAGAACCACAGGGTATTTCTGGGCACGTTTATCGACGACCCGGACGATGTGCAGCACCTGCCTGTATTGCAAGCCATGTGCAAGGACTTGCACGTGGAGCACATTGAGCCGCGCAGCGCCAAGATCAAAAGCCTGAGCGGCCTGCTGACCGGTGAGCCGCTGACCCTGACCTACTACAGAAATGCCGGCATGCAACGGTGGGTGCAGCAGACCGTGGCCGAGCACAAATTGCAGGCTTGTGTCGTGTTTTCATCCGCCATGGCGCAGTACGCCCAGCCGCTGCTGCCGGACCTGCCGATGCTGGTCGATTTTGTTGATGTGGACTCCGCCAAGTGGACCCAGTACGCGCCCGCGCATCGCTGGCCGTTGTCGATGGTGTACCGGCGCGAGGGGCGGCGGCTCCTGGCCTATGAACGCGCGGTAGCCGCGCAGGCGCATTGCTCGTATTTTGTGACGCCGAATGAGACAGCCCTGTTTGTCTCGCAAGCACCCGAAGCCAAGGGCCGCGTCCAATCCATGGGCAATGGGGTGGATTGCGATTTCTTCAAACCCGACGCACGGTTCGCCACCCCCTTTGAGCAGGGCGAGGAAGCCCTGGTTTTTACCGGTGCGATGGACTATTGGCCGAATATCGACGGCGTGAGCTGGTTCGTGGCCGACATGCTGCCGCACCTGCTTGCCAGCCACCCCAGCCTGCGTTTTTATATCGTGGGCCGCAGCCCTTCACCGCAGGTGAAGGCCCTGGCCGGCCCCCATGTGGTGGTCACGGGCACGGTGCCCGATGTGCGCCCCTATTTGCAGCACGCCAGTGCCGTGGTGGCGCCGTTGCGCGTGGCGCGCGGCATTCAGAACAAGATCCTGGAAGCCATGGCCATGCAGCAGCCGGTGGTCACCGTCAACAGCTGCGCGGACGCCATTGGTGCCAGTGCGGGGCAGGGTTTGCTGCGCGCCGACAAGCCCGAAGAATTCGTGACTGCGCTGCTCGGGCTGCTGGAGTCGCCTGCCGACAGGGCTGCGCTGGGCGAGCGCGCCCGGCACTACGTCGAGCATGAATGCAGCTGGCAAGCCCACCTGAAGAAAATTGATCACGACCTGGCCAGCACGTTTGCACCGTCGGATGCGAGCGCAAACCCCATCGCCACCGCTACCGCATGACAGGTTCGATATGACGGCCACCAAGCCATTGCTACCCGCCTACTGGCACCGTCCCCTGGCCGCATTCGTGCTGCTGCTGGCGGTGATTCTGGCCGCCTATTGGCATTCCGCCTGGGGCATGGCCATGACATGGACGCGCTCCGAGACCTACGCCCATGGGTTTGTCGTTCCCCTCATCACGCTGTGGTTGGTGTGGCGCCAGCGTGCCGTGCTGGCAGGCATGGTGCCGCGCCCCGGCAGCCTGGCGTGGCTCCTCATGGCGGGGGCCGCCGCGCTGTGGCTGGCCGGTGACCTGGTGGCCGTGAATGCCGCCACCCAGTTGGCTCTGGTGGCGTTGATCGTGCTGGCCGTACCCGCGGTGCTGGGCTGGCAGGTCACTCGGGCGCTGGCGTTTCCGTTGGCTTTTTTGTTCTTCGCAGTGCCCATTGGCGACTTCCTGCTGCCGCGCATGATGGAGTGGACTGCCGACTTCACCGTGCTGGCCCTGCGTGCAAGCGGCATTCCGGTGTATCGCGAAGGGCTGCAGTTCATCATTCCCTCTGGGGCGTGGTCGGTGGTTGAGGCATGCAGCGGCATTCGCTACCTGATTGCATCGGTGACGGCCGGCTGCCTGTTTGCCTATCTCAGCTACCAGAGCATGCTCAAGCGCGTGGTGTTCATTGGCGTGGCGATCGTGGTTCCGCTGGTGGCCAACTGGGTGCGCGCCTACCTCATCGTCCTGTTGGGGCACCTCTCGGGCAACACCCTCGCCACAGGTGTGGACCACCTCATTTATGGCTGGTTGTTCTTTGGCCTGGTCATTGGCGTGATGTTTCTCATTGGTGCGCGCTGGGTGGATCCGCCAGCGCCGGCGCCCAAGGCCATGACGCTGGCACAGGCAGATGCACCCCGGCAAGCGACATGGCTTGGCCTGGCGCTGGCCCTCGTGATGGTGCTGGCGCCCTATGGCGTGCACGCCATGCTGGGCCTGACGGCGCAGACAGCGCCGGTTCAGCTGGCCCAACCCCAGGTGGCCGCGCCCTGGACTGCCGCAGCGCAGCCCCCCAACACCTGGGTGCCCATGTTTCGCCATGCATCCGCTGACCTGAACATGGGGCTGCTGGACGCACAGGGCAAGCCAACAGGCCTGCATATCAGCTACTACCGCCAGCAGAACTACGAGCGCAAGCTCATCAGCTCCGAAAACGTACTGGTCTTCAGCAATGACCCGGTATGGTCGCGCGTGACCAGCGGGGCAGCAGCGGTGCGGCTGCAAGGCCAGCCCTTGCAGGTCGAAAGCGCGGTAATCCGCAACAACACGCGCGGCATGGCTGTCGGGGGCGAGCGCTTTCTGGCCTGGCGCTTTTACTGGGTGCACGGCGTATTCACAGCCAGTGACTACGTGGGCAAGCTCCAGGGCGCCCTGGGGCGCATCACCGGCTGGGGTGACGACAGCGCCCACATCGTGATCTATGCCCCGCTGTCAGGAGAGATGGACGCGAAGGAAGCCGAGGCAGATGCTGCCGCACGTCTTCAGGCTTACCTGGACAGCCAGGGCGGCGCGCTGCTGGCCGCCCTGAAACAAACACGAGGGCGCGACTGAGCATGTGCGGCATATCCGGTATTTTTGACACACAGGGTACGCGCGCCTACTCGCGTGAACTCATCGTGCGCATCAACGACGCACAAGCCCACCGCGGCCCCGACGAGCATGATGTGCACCTCGAACCCGGCCTGGCGCTGGGCCACAGGCGCTTGTCCGTCATCGACCTGGCCGCAGGCCAGCAGCCCTTGTTCAATCAGGCTGGCACGGTGGGCATCGTCTTCAACGGCGAGATCTATAACTACCGTGACCTGACGGACGAGCTCAAGGCGCTGGGCTACCACTTCAGGACGCGCAGCGACACCGAGGTCATCGTGCATGCCTGGTCGGCCTGGGGCGAGGCCTGCGTGCACCGGCTGCGCGGCATGTTTGCCTTTGCGCTGTGGGATAGAGACCGGCAGACCCTGTTTCTTGCCCGCGACCGCATGGGCGTCAAGCCCATGCACTACGCCTGGTTGCCTGATGGCAGCTTTGTCTTTGGCTCAGAGCTCAAGGTGCTCACCGCACACCCCGGTTTTGCACGCGATATCGACCCGCTGGCTGTGGAGGAGTACTTCACTTTCGGCTATGTGCAAGATCCGCGCTGCATCTACCGCCATGCGCACAAGCTTCCAGCGGCCCACACGCTGACGCTGAAACGTGGTGAAAAAAACAGGCCTAGCGCACGACCATATTGGGATGTTAGCTTCACTAATAATAGCGTCATAACGCTGCAGGATGCCCAGGCCGAGCTGCGCGAGCGCATCACCGAATCCGTGCGCCTGCGCATGATCGCCGATGTGCCGCTGGGCGCCTTCCTGTCTGGCGGGGTGGATTCCAGCGCCGTCGTGGCCACCATGGCCGGCCTGTCCAGCACGCCGGTGCAAACCTGCTCCATCGGCTTTGATGACCCTCGCTTCGACGAGTCCAGCTACGCCAAGCAGGTGGCCGAGCGCTATCGCACCAACCACCGGATGGAGATCGTCAGCAGCGATGATTTCGACCTGATCGACACCCTGGCCTGGCTCTACGACGAACCGTACGCCGACAGCTCCGCCATCCCCACCTACCGCGTCTGCCAGATGGCGCGCAAGCATGTCACCGTGGCCCTGTCGGGCGACGGTGGCGACGAAAGCCTGGGCGGCTACCGGCGCTACCGCATGCACCTGGGCGAAGAGGCCGTGCGCGGTCGCCTGCCTCTGGCGCTGCGCCGCGGCATGTTCGGCCCACTGGGGCGCTGGTACCCCAAGGCCGACTGGGCGCCGCGCTCGCTGCGCGCCAAGACCACCTTCCAGGCGCTGGCCATGGACAGCGTGCAGGCCTACTGCCACAGCATGTCCCTGCTGCGCGGCGACCAGCGCCAGGCGTTGTTCTCGCCTGGCTTGCAGCGCAGCCTGGGGGGCTATCACGCGCTCGAGGTGTTCCGCCACCACGCGGCACAGGCGCAGACCGACGACCCGCTGGCGCTCATCCAGTACCTGGACTACAAGACCTGGCTGATAGGCGACATCAACACCAAGGTCGATCGCGCCAGCATGGCCCATTCGCTGGAGGTGCGCGAGCCGCTCATGGATCACCTGCTGGTCGAATGGCTGGCCACGCTGCCCAGCGACTTCAAGATCCGTGGCGGCCAGGGCAAGGCCATCTTCAAGCAGGCCTATGAGCCACTGCTGCCGCACGACCTGCTGTACCGGCCCAAGATGGGATTCTCGGTGCCGCTGGCCGCATGGCTGCGCGGCCCCTTGAAAGACCGGGTGCGCTCGTCATTGCAGGGCGAACGCATGCGCGATTGCGGCTACTTCAACCCCGCGACCATCAGCCGCCTGATCGACGAGCACAACAGCGGCATGCGTGACCACGCGACCGCGCTGTGGATGCTGCTGATGTTCGAGGCGTTTCTGCGCGTGAACGAAGGCGCATTGGTTGCTGCCGCCGCACTAGATTGACATTTGAGGAACGACTGAGTGAGCCCCAAGAAAGTACTGCTGGTTGGTGCCGGCAACATTGCAAGATCCCACGCCGCCGCATTGAAAGATACGCCTGGAGTGGTGCTGTACGGCGTGTTTGACGCCAACGCCGCCACTGCCCAGGCACTGGCGCGCGACTTCCATATTCCAAACGTCTTTGACTCGCTGGAGCAGGCAGCAGCCAGTGAAGCGGATACGGTGCATGTCCTGACGCCACCCGATCTGCACCTGGCCACGGCCATGCCGTTTGTCCAGGCCGGCAAGACCGTGTTGCTTGAAAAGCCGCTGGGCGTGAGCAGCGCCGAATGTGCCGCGCTGCGCTGCGCCGCCGCCGCCTCCGGGGCAGTGGTGGGGGTCAATCAGAACTTTGTTTTCAACCCAGCCTACGAACAGCTCAAAAAAACCATAGCGTCTGGCGCACTGGGTAAGCCGCGTTATCTCAGTTATGTCTATGAAGTGCCACTGCGCCAGTTGACCGCGCGCCAGTTCAGCCACTGGATGTTCCGCGAGCCGGTCAACATCCTTTTGGAGCAGGCTGTCCATCCCTTGTCGCAGGTGGTGGACATGGCAGGCCCAGTGCGCGAACTGTCGGTATTGAGCGAGGCACCCATCGAGATTTCGCCAGGCGTCGGCCTCCATGCTGCCTGCCAGGCCAGCTTTGCCTGCGAACGCATGCCGGCACATATGCGTTTCCATGTGGGCTCTCAGTTCACGGTGTGCCGCCTCACCGTGGTGTGCGATGACGGTGTTGCCATTGCCGACATGTTTGCCAACCAGTTCCACACATTGGCGCGCACGGCCTATATGGATCCGGTGGACGCATGGCTGTCGGCACGCACCACGGCGGGCCAGATTCGCCGGCAAGGTTTTGCCGTGCTGCGTGACTATGTCCTGGCCATGGCCAAACTCAAGCCACGGTCGGACGCGTTCTACGTGGGCATGAAAAACAGCATCCAGGCCTTTTACCGCGAGCTGCAGAGCAATGGCCGCCCGCGTATCGACCTGGAGTTTGGTGCTTCGTTGGTAGAGGTTTGCGAGCAGATTGCCCAAGGGTTCAAGCCCCTGCCCGCGCCGGCGCAGGCCGTGGCCATGCCCCCCGCGAACCAGGGCGAACTGGTCGTGTTGCTCGGCGGCACCGGGTTTATTGGCTCTTACACCACGGAGGCGTTGCTGGCACAAGGCTATCGTGTACGCGTCATGGCCCGGGGAGCGCGCAACCTGCAAGCGGTGTTCAACCACCCGGCGGTAGAGGTGGTTCGAGGCGACGTCAAGAGCCGCGAAGACCTGGATCGCGCCATGGCTGGCGCCGACTATGTGATCAACCTGGCGCATGGCGGCGGAGGTGCAGACTTTGCTGCCATTCGCGCCGCCATGGTCGATACCGCGGTGCAGGTGGCAGAGGTGGCCCATGCCGCTGGTGCACGCCGCCTGGTGCATGTGGGCTCCATCGCCGGTCTTTATCTGGGCGACGCGGGCGAGACGGTGCGCGACGACACCCCGCCCGACCCGCTGCCACAAACCCGCAATGACTACGCACATGCCAAGGCGCTGGCCGACGCTGCCGTTCTGGACGTTCATCGGCGGTTGGGCTTGCCCGTGGTATTGCTACGTCCGGGCCTGGTGGTTGGGGCAGGGACCTCGCCCTTCCATGGCGGCCTCGGATTCTTCAATAACGACCAATACTGCGTTGGTTGGAACGACGGGCGCAATGCCTTGCCCTGGGTGTTGGTGACGGATTGCGCCAACGCCATCGTGGGTGCGATGACCTCTGAACAGGCCGTGGGGCGGGCCTACAACCTGGTGGGCGATGTGCGTCCAACGGCCCGCGAGTATCTGGCTGACGTTGCCCAGGTCACGGGCAGACCGTTGAAGTTCGTGCCTTCGTCGCCGGTTGCACTGTGGCTGGCAGAAATGGGCAAATGGCTGGTCAAGCGGGCTACCGGGCGGCGCGTGCAGCGCCCGTACTTGCGGGACATCCGTTCGCGTGGCATTCCCGCCATGTTCGATTGCAGTGCTGCCAAGCGGGATCTGGATTGGGCCCCCGTTGCCGATGCCAAGACGTTCCGGCAGATGGCCGTGATGGTGCATGCCGAGGAGCCCGTCGCGTGACAACCGAACAGCGGCCCCGGCATTTGCTGCATGCCTTCTCCACCTTTCAGCTGGGTGGGCCGCAGGCGCGCTTTGTCGAACTGGCCAATGCGCTGGGCCCCATGTTCCGCCATACCGTGGTTGCCATGGACAACCGGTTCGATGCCGGCGAGCGCCTGCACCCTTCGGTCAATTGGGCGCCCATGACCCTGAAGGTCATCAAGGGCGGTGCGCTGGCCAATCGAGCTTCGTTCCGCCAGGTGCTGCGCAGCCTGCAGCCCGATTTGTTGATGAGCTACAACTGGGGTGCCATCGAATGGGCAGCGGCCAACCTTCCCCAGGTTTGCCACCAGGTACATGTGGAGGACGGTTTTGGCCCTGAAGAGGCCGCACGTCAGCTGCCCAGGCGGGTATGGATGCGCCGTGCATTGCTTGGCTGGGCAAGGGTTCCAGTGGTGGTCATCTCGCGCCAGCTGGAGCGCATTGCCCTGCAGGAATGGAGGTTGCCTGAGCACCGTGTTCACTTCATTGCCAACGGCGTGAATGTGCCGGCACGCATGCGCCCGCAGCGTGAGTTGGTGGCCGGCGCAGCCATTCACGTAGGCACCGTTGCCGGCTTGCGGTCGGAAAAAAATATCGCTCGTCTGATCAAGGCATTCGCCCGCCTGCGTTCGGTACAACCGGCGCGCCTGACCATCGTGGGTGGAGGACTATTGCAAGCCGAATTACAGCAACTGGCCCAGTCGCTTGGTGTGGGTGATGACGTTGAGTTCACTGGTTACCTGAGCAATCCGGGCGAGAAGCTCAAGGACTTTGATCTATTTGCCCTGTCGTCCGATACCGAGCAACAGCCCATTGCACTGCTGGAGGCCATGGCAATGGGCATGCCCGTCGTAGCTACTGCGGTGGGCGATGTGCCGGCCATCCTTGCCGACGTGTCACCGGACAATGTCTGCCCGCCAGACGATGCGGCTTTTGCGCAGTTGCTGCTGCAGGTTGCGCAGGCAAACAGCAAATGGTCCGCTTGGTCTTCCAGAGGGCATGCCTTGGTCAGCAGCACCTACGCCAAGCCAGCCATGCTGGCGCAATGGCAGGCAGTATGGGCCGGACAATTGGCGGGTGTCAGGGCGACCAGTTTGAGCCACGCTTGATTTATGCGAATCCTTCACGTTCTCGACCATTCCATCCCCCTGCACAGCGGCTACACGTTTCGCACTGCCGCCCTGCTGCGCGAGCAGCGGGCGCTGGGCTGGCAAACCTTTCACCTCACGTCCCCCAAGCAAGGCGTTACCGAACAGGCCTTGGAGACCGTTGACGACCTCAGCTTCTATCGCACTGCCGCTGCAACGGGCGCGGCATCCGGCCTGCCGTTGCTTGGTCAGTGGCAGCTCATGGGGCAGCTCACGCGCAGGCTGCGCGAGGTGGCCCAGGAGGTGCGGCCAGACATCATTCACGCCCACTCGCCGGTGCTCAACGCCGTGCCCGCCATTCGCGTGGGGCGCGAACTGGGGCTGCCCGTGGTGTACGAGATTCGCGCCTTCTGGGAAGACGCGGCCGTCGATCATGGCACCACCCGTGAAGGCAGCGCGCGCTACCGCCTCACGCGTGCCCTGGAGACCTGGGCCATCCGCAAGGCCGACCATGTATTCACGATCTGCGAGGGCCTGCGCTCCGATATTGCTGGTCGTGGCGTCGATCCCGCCAAGGTGACTGTCATTCCCAACGCTGTCGATACCCAGGCCTTCCAGGCATCGCAGGCGCCCGACCCCGCCTTGAAGCGGTCTTTGAACCTCGATGGCAAGCTGGTTCTGGGCTTTGTCGGTTCGTTCTACGCCTACGAAGGGTTGGACTTGCTGATCCAGGCCTTGCCGGCGATCCTGCGGGCCAATCCCGCCGTGGCCTTGCTGCTGGTTGGCGGTGGGCCTGAGGACGCGCGCCTGCGCGAGCAGGTATCTCGCCTGCAACTCGACGCCCATGTGGTGTTTACCGGGCGTGTGCCGCACAAGCAGGTCAGCCGCTACTACGACCTGATCGACGTGCTGGCCTATCCGCGCCATTCCATGCGGTTGACCGAACTGGTCACGCCGCTCAAGCCGCTGGAAGCCATGGCGCAGCAAAAGCTCTTTGTCGCATCCGCAGTCGGGGGGCATAAAGAGCTGGTGGAGCACATGAAGACCGGCGTGCTTTTTGAAGCCGGCAACAAGGATGCGTTGGCACAGGCTCTGCTGGACCTGCTGAACCACAGGCAGGCCTGGCCCGCTCTCAAGGCCAACGGCCGGGCATTTGTCGAGTCGGTACGCAACTGGCGCAACAGCGTCGCCAACTACAAACCCGTGTATGAACGGATCACGCAGAAGAAGGTGCAAGCATGAAGGTGATGGTGGTGTTTGGAACCCGGCCCGAGGCCATCAAGATGGCCCCGCTGGTCAAGGCCCTGCAGCAGGCAGCGCCTGCGTTACAGACAGTGGTGTGCGTCACCGCGCAGCACCGCGAAATGCTCGACCAGGTGCTGCGCCTGTTCGACCTGCAGCCCGAGTACGACCTGAACGTGATGAAGCCAGGGCAGGATCTGTTCGACATCACCACCCAGATCCTCACGGGGCTAAAACCCGTGCTGGCGGCCGAGCAGCCCGATCTGGTGCTGGTGCATGGCGATACGTCCACCACCCTGGCGGCCAGCCTGGCCGCGTACTACACGCGGGCCAAGGTGGGGCATGTAGAGGCCGGCCTGCGCACCAATAACAAGTGGGCCCCGTTCCCCGAGGAAATGAACCGCCGCCTGACTGGCGCCATGACCGACGTCCACTTCGCCCCCACGGCAACGGCCAAGGCCAACCTGCTGCGCGAAGGCGTCTCTGCCGACGCCATCCACGTCACCGGCAACACCGTGATTGATGCCCTCTTGGCCGTGGTGGACAAGCTGCGTGCAGACGCGGAGCTGCGCCAGCGCCTGGACAAGGAGTTCTCGTTTCTCGACCCCAACCGCCGCCTCATCCTGGTTACGGGCCATCGCCGGGAGAATTTTGGCGAAGGCTTCCAGAACATCTGCCACGCATTGGCAGACATTGCCTCCGCCCACCCAGACGTGCAAGTGCTGTACCCGGTACACCTCAACCCCAATGTGCGCCAGCCCGTGCACGACATCCTGGCGGCGCGTCAGCTTGATAACGTCCACCTCATCGACCCCGTGGACTATCTGCCGTTTGTTTACCTGATGGACAGGGCGCATCTCATCATCACCGACTCGGGCGGTGTGCAGGAAGAGGCGCCCTCGCTGGGCAAGCCCGTGCTCGTGATGCGCGAAACCACCGAACGGCCCGAGGCTGTTGAGGCCGGCACGGTGCGCCTGGTAGGCACGAATCGGCAAAAGCTCGTGGCCGAGGCAGAGCGCCTGCTGGCCGACCCAGCTGCCTATGCGGCCATGGCACAGGCACACAACCCCTATGGAGACGGCCAGGCCTCGCAACGCATTGTCAAAACACTATTAAATTTGAAGAACAAGGAGTAATGCCATGGCGCGCGAACTGCAAAAAATTATCGTAATGGGCCTGGGCTACATTGGTCTGCCAACGGCCTCCATGCTGGCCACCAAGGGCCACCAGGTGCTTGGCGTCGATGTCAACGCACAGGCCGTTGACATCATCAATTCGGGCCGCATCCACATCGTCGAACCAGACCTGGACATCCTCGTCAAGTCGGCAGTCAACAGCGGCAACCTGAAGGCGTCCCTGACGCCCGAGGAGGGCGACACGTTCATCCTGGCGGTGCCCACGCCATTCAAAGAGGTGGACGGCAACCCCAAGGCGCCCGACCTGGCCTATATCGAGACCGCCACGCGTGCCATTGCGCCATTTTTGCGCGAAGACAACCTGATCATCCTGGAGTCCACCTCACCTGTTGGAACCACCGAGCGCGTGCAAGAAATCATTGTTGCCATGCGCCCTGAACTGGCTGGCAAGATCCACACGGCGCATTGCCCCGAGCGTGTCTTGCCTGGGCAAATCCTGCGCGAGCTGGTGGATAACGACCGCATCATCGGCGGCACCACCAAGGCCGCAGTGGCAAAGGCCAAGGCGCTCTACAAGACCTTTTGCAACGGCGCCATTCTGGAGACCGACAGCCGCACGGCAGAAATGTCCAAGCTGGTCGAAAACTCCTTCCGTGACGTGAACATCGCGTTTGCGAACGAGTTGTCCGTCATCTGCGACCACCTGGGCATCAACGTTTGGGAGGCCATTGCCCTGGCCAACCGCCATCCGCGCGTGAACATCCTGCAGCCCGGGCCCGGCGTGGGTGGGCACTGCATCGCGGTAGACCCCTGGTTCATCGTGGCCAGTGCACCCGCCCAGTCACGCTTGATTCGTACCGCGCGCGAGGTCAACGACGCCAAGCCCGACTGGGTGATCGCCAAGGTCAAGGCCAAGGCGGCACGTTTTCACGAGCCGGTGATTGGCTGCCTGGGCCTGAGCTTCAAGGCGAATATCGACGACTTGCGAGAGTCGCCATCCATGGACATAGTCCACCACCTGCACCAGTCGGGCATAGGCAAGATCATGGCCTGCGACCCCAATGTGCGCAAAGAGAAGGCACCCTTTGCGCTGTACGACCTGAAAACCGTGATCAAGGAGGCCGACATCCTCTTGCTGCTGGTGGATCACGAAGAGTTCAAGGACATCGACCCCCAGGTCATCAAGGACAAGGTGGTCATCGATACCAAGGGCGTGCTGCGGTGATCTGCTCTGCCTTGCTTAACACGTTATTCGCCCGGGGTGGGGCGTGAAGATTCTTCTCTTCTCCACCCTGTACCCCAGCGCGGTGCGGCCCATCCACGGCATCTTCGTGGAGACGCGCCTGCGCGAGCTGCTCAAGACTGGCGAGGTGCAGGCCAAGGTGGTGGCGCCGGTGCCTTGGTTCCCCTTCAAGGCGGCGCGGTTTGGCTCTTATGCCAAGTTTGCCGCCACGCCGCGCATGGAGCAGCGCAACGGGGTCGAAGTACACCACCCGCGTTACCTGCTGCCGCCCAAGGTGGGCATGAACATCGCCCCATATGCCCTGGCCCTGGGTGCGCTGCCCACGCTACGCCGGCTGCAACGCAACGGGTTCGACTTTGATCTGATCGACGCCCACTATTACTACCCCGATGGCGTGGCCGCTGCGTTGCTGGCCAAATGGCTGGGCAAGCCTTTCGTGGTAACGGCGCGTGGCACCGACCTGAACCTCATTCCGCAGCACCGATTTGCGCGCAGACTGATTCTGCAGGCGGCAGAACAGGCGAGTGCTTCCATCGGCGTGTGCCAGGCACTCATGAATACTCTGGCGGACATGGGGGCGGATCGCTCCAAGCTCAACACGCTCCGCAATGGCGTGGACTTGGAGCGTTTCGTGCCCGAAGACCGCGCCCAGGCGCGTAGGCGCCTAGGCCTTCAGCCAGAGGGGCCTTATCTACTCTCGGTGGGGCACCTGATCGAACGCAAGGGTCATCACATCGCTGTTGAGGCTTTGTCGTACCTGCCCGGCCTGAAGCTGTTGATCGCCGGAGCAGGCCCTGAGGAGAGTGCTTTGAACACCTTGGCCTGCCGCCTTGGGGTGGCCGACCGCGTGCATTGGGCCGGCGTGGTGCCCCAGAGCGAACTCAAGTGGTGGTACAGCGCAGCGGACGTGCTGGCCCTGTGCAGTAGCCGTGAGGGGTGGGCCAATGTACTGCTGGAGTCCATGGCCTGTGGCACGCCGGTGGTCGCCACCAACATCTGGGGGACACCCGAAGTAGTGAATACGCCCGCAGCAGGAGTCCTTATGGCGCGTCGCGATGCCCAAGCGTTGGCGCAGGCTTGGGAACATCTGCAGCGCCAGTTGCCTGCACGGCAGGCGACCCGTACCCATGCCGAGACATTTTCTTGGGCAGCGACCACCCAGGGGCAACTGGATTTGTTTGCGCGTGTGCTTGGGTTTCCGTCTAGTCCTTACCGATCATTGAACATATGAAAATCGCTATCGTCGGCACCGGCTACGTTGGCCTGTCTATTGCCACCTTGCTGGCTCAGCATCACGACGTGGTTGCGCTGGATATCGATCCCGTCAAAGTTGATCGGATCAATCATCGCCATGCACCCATCGAAGACACTGACATCGAGCGTTTCTTTGCCAGCAAGCCCCTCAAGCTGCGTGCAACGCTCGAACCGCGCGAAGCGTATGAGGGGACCGACTTTGTCGTTATTGCAACGCCCACCGATTACGACCCAGTAAGCAACTACTTCAATACCGGCAGCGTCGAATCGGTGATTTGCAGCGTGATGCAGATCGCTCCACAAGCGCTGATGGTCATAAAATCCACCGTGCCTGTGGGTTTTACTGCACGTGTGCGAGCGCGGCACCAATGCAGCAATCTCATCTTTTCGCCAGAATTTTTGCGCGAGGGTAAGGCTCTGCACGACAACCTGTACCCCAGCCGCATTGTGGTGGGCGACAAATCTGCCCGTGCCCGTGCGTTTGCGGGCCTGTTGTTGGAGGGGGCTGAGAAAAAAGACGTCCCTGTATTACTGACTGACAGCACAGAGGCTGAAGCTATCAAGCTCTTTGCCAATACGTATCTAGCTATGCGAGTCGCCTTCTTCAATGAGCTTGATACCTACGCCGCGACCCATGGCCTGGATACCCGACAGATCATAGAAGGTGTGGGCCTCGATCCACGCATCGGCAGCCACTACAACAACCCTAGCTTCGGCTACGGTGGCTACTGCCTGCCCAAGGACACCAAGCAACTGTTGGCCAATTATCAGAACGTACCGCAAACGTTGATTGGCGCCATTGTTGCCGCGAACGTCACACGCAAGGATTTCATTGCAGACGATATCTTGCGCCGCCAGCCGGGCACCGTGGGCATACACCGTCTGATCATGAAGGCTGGAAGCGACAACTTTCGCGCCAGCAGCGTTCAGGGCGTGATGAAGCGCCTGAAGGCTAAGGGCCTGCAGGTGCTGGTGTATGAGCCAGCTCTTGCGCAGGAGGATTTTTTTGGATCGCCCGTGCTGCGTGACCTAAATGATTTCAAGCAGCGTTGCGACCTTATTGTCGCTAACCGCCATACCGCTGACCTGGCCGACGTCGCTCACAAGGTCTATACCCGCGATCTATTTGGAAGCGATTGATTTTTCACCGGAACGCTCTGTCCATGAATATTTTCATTACCGGTACGGCCGGCTTTATTGGTTACCACCTGGCAGATCTATTTTTGCGCCAGGGTCATACCGTGCATGGCTACGACGGCATTACTGACTACTACGATATCCGCCTAAAACAGGCCCGCCATCAGTTACTGCGTCAATACCCCCAGTTCACGGCGACGGAAGCTTTGCTGGAAGAAGACGCAGTCCTGCAGGCTGCCATTGACGCCTGCCAGCCGCAGGTCATCATTCACCTCGCCGCGCAGGCAGGGGTGCGTTATAGCATCGACAACCCACGCGCGTATGTCGATGCCAATATCGTCGGCACATTCAACGTCATGGAGGGTGCGCGTCGTCACAAGGTGCAACACCTGCTGATGGCATCTACCTCCTCAGTCTATGGGGCCAACAAAGAAATGCCGTATGCCGAGACGCACAAAGCCGATACGCAAATCTCTTTCTATGCTGCCACTAAAAAAGCCAACGAAGCCATGGCGCACAGTTACGCCCACATATATGGCATAGCTACTACCATGTTTCGTTTCTTCACCGTGTACGGCCCATGGGGTAGGCCGGACATGGCACTTTTCAAATTCACCAAGAATATTTTGGAGGGTAAACCGATAGACATCTACAACCACGGTGATATGTGGCGCGACTTCACCTATGTAAGTGACTTGGTACGTGGCATCGCACTCCTGCTAAATACAGCACCATCTGCAGTTAATGCCAATCCAAGCATTTCAAATGACAGCCTGTCTTCGGTTGCGCCCTGGCGAGTAGTAAATATTGGGAATTCGCAAAAGGTGCGATTGCTAGATTTTGTGGAGGCTATCGAAGATAGTTTAAACAAAAAAGCCATTCGTAATTATATGGATATGCAGCCCGGTGATGTGCCTGCCACTTGGGCTGATGCGAGCTTGTTGAACAAACTCACTGGGTACAAACCAAAAACTGACTTTAAGCATGGCGTAAAACAATTTGTTGAGTGGTATCGTGAATTTTATGATTGTTAAGTAATATGGGTGACGGTTAAATTTTCAAAGCGCAGCTATCATCATTATTCTGATTGAAATATACCATGAAAAATGACGATCTTGACAAGGTGTATAATTTTTCCGGGTTGAATATTGCGGCATTGATTTGCAGTAGCGGCATAATATTTCGCTGGGATTTTGTGTTTAGGTGCGGTTGATTATTTACTGGAGATGCGTGGGTGGAGGCAATAATTTTAGTGTTGGATATGGGCGTCATGCTGTATCTATGTTGGCGTATATATCGCTGGAAAGATGACCAGAGGCCCGGCCTTGGATTCCTACAGTATGACGAGAGTAATGAAAAACACTAGGCATCCGGTGGTGTTGCCTTGCAATATCTATGCGTGACTTAGCTTTTGCCTTGATGCTGCTTGCGGTATTTCCGATGGCTTTGGCGCGCCCCTTCAATGCGTATTTGCTATGGGGTTGGACGGGAATGCTTGCGCCGACCGCATATTTTTACGGATTCATGGTCGGGGTACGCGTAAATTTGGTCATGGCGCTGCTTACCTTGATGCTGCTGGCTTTGGGGCGGGTGCAATGGCGTAGTTACCAAAAGAATACATTGACGTGGATTTACGTGTTTTTTGCACTGCATGCGACGTTGGCGTATTTGTTTGCATACCCAGGCAATCCAAATAATGCCACGTATCATGAGCTATTTATTAAGGGAATGTTGTTTGCGATTGCAATGCCATTTTTTGTGCGCGAACGCATCCATTTCCACGTCATGTTCATAGTCATTGCGCTCGGTTTGGGTGTTCACGGACTGCTGGGCGGTCTAAAGACTATCGCTACAGCCGGTGGGCATATCATGCAGGGCCCACAAGGCACCATGCTGGCTGATCGCAATCACCTGTCAGCAGCGTTGACGCTGGTGCTTCCGTTGCTCCTATATTTGCATGCGAACACGGTTAATAGAATTTTCCGTTTGGGTTATCTAGGAGCCTTTTGCGTACTAGTGGCCGCGATACTTGGTGGTGGATCCCGTGGCGGGTTTATTGCGTTGTCGGTAGTAGGTGTGTGGTTGGTTTTAACCACAAGGCGGAAGGGTTTGGCGATCATTCTGGTGGCCGCCGCCGTCATTGGATTTCTTGCGTTTGCTCCAGAAAACATTACTAATCGCATGACAACCATTCAAGAGATGGACGACGATGCTTCATTTATGGGGCGGGTATATGCGTGGCGGGTAAGCTCTGCCATTGCCTTGGCCAATCCAGTGTTTGGTGGCGGTTTTCATGCCGTGCAAATTCAACCAATATGGGACAGCTTCAAAGAAGCGCACGGCTTGTTTGGCTTTATGAATCTGCCCCCACCAACTTTCAAGGCGAAGGCTGCTCACAGTATTTACTTTGAAGTGTTGGGAGATCTGGGATTCGTTGGGTTAGGAATTTTTTTAATAATCTTGGTTCGAGGGTTGCGTGCGCGGTGGATAATAAAGAAAACCGTAGTTCGACTTGGCTCTGGATATCAATGGGCACGAGATATGGCTGACATGCTAATGTTGGCTATACTGGCATATATGACTGGCGGAGCGGCGGTGAGTTTGGCCTACTATGAGGTGATCTACATGGTAGTCATGCTTATGGAGTTGTTGAAGCTTCATGTATTGCGCGCGCAATCTACTATAAATAGTGCCAAAACATCTTCTGTAGTAAGACACCCTCGTTTGGACAAATTGGTCGTCGCAAACGCAAAATAATGAATTTGTTTTATCATGATGGTCATATTATGCGCATATTTCATTGATGCAAAAATGTAAGCATAACCCAAGGCTGCATAGTAATTTGCTGTGAACTGGGGGTGAACATGTTTAATATAGTTCAAAAGAACAAACTCACCGTACTGATATTTCACAAGGTGCCGCACGTTAGCAATCCGCTGACACCATTGGAAACACCGCTTGAAACGTTCAAGAATGTTCTGCACTTTATCAAAGAGCAATTTCGTGTCATCCCCTTGTCCGATGCTGTAACCGCACTCAAAGCCGGCAATTTGCCACACCGCGCGGCATGCATTACCTTTGATGACGGCTATCCTGACTGGGTTACGGGCATAGCACCGCTCCTGGAGAGCGAAGGACTGCCTGCCACTTTCTTTATTACCACGGGTCAATTAAATGGCCAGGCCATGTGGAATGAGCGGATACTCCACGCAGTCATGCGGGCCAATGACGGTCACGAAGGCGTTGAGCTGAAAGCGTCTGGATTACCGCACTTGCCATTGATGTCACAGACTGACAGAGTGAAGGCGATAGAGAAACTGGACAGTTTCTTAAAATACACGGCACCTGCAGAACGTGAGATGTATCTGCAGTTTTTGGAAGATCAAATGGGTGCTCGGTGTTCCGACGTACCAGTGCTGACGCCTGCCCAGGTTCGTAACTTGCACTCAAGGGGGTTTGAAATTGGAGGGCATTCAGTCACCCATCCCATACTAAGTAGTTGCACGCCATCGAGGGCTTTTTCTGAAATTGCCGAAAGTAAAGAGGAGCTGCAGGGCATCATCAATGGCAGGGTGGAGGCGTTCGCCTATCCCAATGGCATTCCTGGTCGAGATTTCGGGTCAGAACATATCGACATGGTAAAAAGGGCAGGGTACGCCCATGCGGTTACCACGCATCATGGCGTTGCCAGTCCAGACGGATCATTTTTCCAGATTCCGCGATTTACCCCCTGGGGGCCGTCGGCCGGCAAAATGCGTGTTCAGTTCATGCGCAATTACTTGGTGCGCAACGGTGCGCTTGAAGAGACAAAGCAGGAAGGCAAACGGGCACTTATGGTCGCCTTTCACTTCCCTCCCCAGGCGGGTAGCAGTGGCATTTTGCGCACTCTGAACTTCGTGAAAAACCTGCCAGCCCAAAACTGGCAACCCACCGTACTTACCGCCCAGCCCCAAGCCTACGTTGAGCAGCGCAATGACCTGGTTCGCTCCATTCCGCCCAGTGTGCGCGTCGAACGTGCTTTTGCACTCGATACGGCCAAACATCTTGCCATCAAGGGCAAGTATCTGGGCACGCTGGCCTTGCCAGACCGCTGGGTGAGCTGGTGGCCGTTTGCCGTCATGAAAGGCATGCAAGAAATCCGTACCAACCGCCCCGCGTTGATATGGAGTACGTACCCGATCTCCACGGCACACCTTATTGGTGCGACCTTGTCCCGGTTGTCTGGAATACCCTGGGTCGCTGACTTTCGAGACCCAATGGTCAGTGAAAACTATCCATCCACCGGTCTTCAAAGAACGTTATGGAAAAGGCTCGAATCATACGTCTTGCGCCATGCTGCTGCCTGCATATTTACCACTGAGCGCGCTGCAATAACATACCGCCAACGTTACCCCATGGCGCAGGCGCGCTGCCACGTCATAGAGAATGGTTACGACGAAGACGCGTTCAACGGAGTAGAACCGGATCGTTTTGGAGCGCCTGCGAATAAGCTGCTAATACTGCACAGCGGTTTAATATATCCCAAGGATAGAAACCCATCTACTTTTTTCTCTGCAATTAATAGTCTGCTGCAGAAAAAAATGATTGATCGAGAAAACCTGTGCATCCGATTCAGGGCGCCATACCACGATGAAGAGGTGTTGGCATCTGCCCAGCAGTATGGCTTGCAAGACGTTGTCGAGGTGGCGCCGCCTGTGCCGTACCAGAGAGCGATTGCGGAGATGCTGGGTGCAGACCTGCTGGTGGTGTTTCAAGGAAGCAGTTTCAATGCACAAATACCGGCAAAGATCTATGAATATTTGCGTGCGGCGCGCCCTGTCTTTGCGGTGGTTGATCCTGCGGGAGATACAGCGGCAATATTGCGCCAGTTTCCAGGGGCGTACGTAGCGGATATTGCGTCAGAGATGAACATCGCTACCAACTTGGAGGTCGCCCTTGCCGATCTACGAGGCGACCGGCAGTCCGCGGCATTGCAAAGAAACGTTGATCAGGTACGAAGATATTCGCGCAAGGAACAAACGATGCGTTTGGTCACATACCTCAATGCGGTTTTGCCACAGCCCGAAAACGACACTGAGAATTGCCGTGGCAATACTGAGTAGAGCTATTCCAGATGGTGACTTTTCCGTAAGGCGTGGGCGGGTAAGGCCGCTGCGAAGAGAAATGTGGGCCCATTGGACGGATGAAAATAGCGCGCTTTGTTCGCTCGATCACTCGGTTTATAGATATACCTATGAAACGGGCCAGTTCGAGAAACTATTTAGTATTCCACCTCGCACAAACACGCTTTCTGGCAGAATAAAAGATCGGCTTGCCAGAAGTTGGGTCAGGCGGTATCTGCTACCCGGGTCAGGAATCGGAAATCTAACGAGAACAAACGATGGAAACGTTGTTGTCATTTTCGATCGAATATATTGGTATTCAGAGAGGAAACCTGATCGGCTTGCAACGGTAGTTTCTTGTGACGCTGGGCCTGAATTTGCAACGCCATTGAGGGGTGGGGCCACAGCCCATGGTATATCGAATAAAGTATATTTTGGTGAATATCTTAACGGGCATCAGTGCGATATCAGGGTTTTTTGTATAGATGTGTCGATTCCGTCAATGCGAGAGTGCTGGAGATTCTCTCGACAAGAGATAAAACACATTCATGCAATCCACTACGACCGGTTCAGATCCCGCTTATGGATATGTACCGGTGATTTGGATCATGAATCGAATATTTACTACACCGATGATGAGTTCTCGTCGATAAAGAAATTTGGCGGTGGAGATCAATCCTGGCGGGCGATTGCCATGGTGTTTGACGAGCATGGCATGGAGTGGGGTATGGATGCGGGCAAGGATGCGCCGGCCGACGCCGTTAATTATATTTATCGTTACGATTTCAGAACCGGTATTCGCAGTAGCCGAGTGCTTGTGGGTAACCCGGTGTACTCCGCGTGTGAATTTGCAGATGGAGCAGCTGTAATGCAAACCACGTTTGAGCCTGGAAGACCCCAGAATACACCAGAAACAGCGGCACTGTGGATACGCGATAAACAAGGTGCGTGGACAAATATTTTAGAGCTACCCTATGATGTAACCAAACCCCGCCAGGGGGTGGGGGCATATGGGTATATTTGTCTTCCTCAAGGAATAAGTCCTGTAAATCGCTTGCTTTTTACGCCTGTTAATTGTGGAACCAACAGCCATGTGCTTTACGAATGGGCGGGCGATCGGTAAAAGTTAAGAGGAATAACTCAGTACATAGGCATACTTATAATGAAACCAGAACAGAAAACTACTGCTCCAGCGATAGTTATCGGGGGGGGCATAAATGCCTTGGGAGTCGTGCGTAGCTTAGGAGCCGCCGGCGTTCCAGTCTGGGTACTTGACGACAACAGCAAATCACCAGCTATGCGTTCGCGCTTCGCAACACCGAAGGTAGTCAGCGTTTTGGAGGGACAGTCATTCATAGAAGAACTGAACCTCCTGGCAGCTCAGATTTCTGGTGCTGCAGTTGTCTTTCTCACTGAAGAAAAAACGGTATTGACCGTTTCGGCTATGCGTGATCAGCTTGCCCGAACACTCAAGTTGCGCTTGCCTGCACACGATTGTTTGCTATCTTTGATGCATAAAGAAGGGTTTCAGCGACTTGCCGAGAATCTCGGTTTTTTGGTGCCCCCAGCGGTTCGACTGTCTGGAAATCAAGATCTGCGCAAGTTGACTGGTTTACGCTTTCCTTGTGTTTTTAAGCCAAGTGAGAAGAACTACGCCTACGGCCAAATGTTTAAGAAGGCTTACAAGGTTGAATCGATAGAGCAGGTTGCTGCTTTATATGAACAGATTCTACCGGTGATGCCAGACATGGTCGTGCAGCAATGGATAGAAGGTCTTGATAGTGACATATATTTTTGCCTTCAATACATCGGAAGAGATGGTGAGCTAGTGATTTCGTTCTCTGGGCGAAAAATTCGATCATGGCCACCAAATGTTGGGGGAACGGCAAGTTGTACTGCTGATCTTGACTATCATGATGAGCTGTCAAAGACGACTGCAGATTTTTTCCGTGCTGTCAATTTTTTTGGCATGGGAAGCATGGAGTACAAGCGTGACGTGCGTGACGGTAAGTTTTATATGGTGGAGCCGACCGTTGGGCGAACCGATTTTCAGGAGGAAGTTGCGACAGTAAACGGCTATAACATGCCATTTGCAGCATATTGTCATGAACTAAATATTTCTGTTCCTTCACCATCGCGCATGAGCCCCCCCAGGGTTTGGCGTGATGCCCAGGCAGATCGTTGGTCGAGAGAAGAAGTAGATGAGCGAGTACGTGATACCCCTGGGTTCGAGGCATACCCAGTAGTAGATGCCCTTAGAAGATCAACCGACTTGCGCCCGTGGGTTGATGACGTCATTGGCCGTGCGCGTGAGCGACTGCGGCTTTGGACGAAACCCGTTCGGTGACTGCCGTGAAGCGTTATTTAGTTGAGTACGCAGACTGGTCGCATCGTGAGTATCTAGCCATCGCAAAAAACCTGTTGCTTGGCCGAGTACATCGGGGGCCGGATATCGAGAAATTGAGGCAAGCGTTAGCCAAAATGTATGCGCCGGCGGGTGTCCATCTTCTAAATTATGGACACCATGCAATCGAGATCGCACTGGAAATCTTCAAGGAGCAACGCCCTGGTCGCCTGGAAGTCATTGGGCCCGCCTATATTTGTCCCAGCGTTCCGAGCTCTGTCGCGCGGCGTGGATTGCAATGGCGTAGCGTAGATGTTGGCGAGGACTTAAATATCGACGCGGCCGCCGTGAAATCGGCCATTGGAAGTAATACATTGGCGGTCATAGCCCCGCACATGTATGGGTGTCCGGCAGACATTCAATCTATTGAGACCATCTGCAAAGATGCCGGCATCTATTTGATTGACGATGCTGCCCAGGCCGTGGGCATTAAGCATGGTGATCGATTATTGGGGACGTTTGGTGACGTGGGTATCTTGAGCTTTGCGCAATCAAAAATGGTAGTAACAGGCGTGCGTGGCTCAGGAGGAGGATTGCTGGTTAATGACCATACTCTAGAACGTCAAATTTCAGAACGCTGCGCAACTTTCGCGTCATCATCAGGAAGAATTGAAGCCCTTGCACATTTTTTCTGGAATTACTTGGCTGCACCATATGTGGGTGGTCTGGGTTACTACATTTGGAGAATACTTGGATTTTTTAGTAAACCAACCGGCAACGTAGGAGTTACGCAAATCGGAAATCTTGATGCTGCTGTGGCAGTCGTGCAATTAGCGCGTATCCAATCTATTCTTGCCGCCAAGAAAAATGTGTTGAATTTATATAATGACGTTATACAAATTTATCCAAAAATGAGATTGCCACAGTATCGACAAGATGCATCCCTGGCCAGAGTTGTGGTTGAGCTTGCGGAAGACGTCAACTTTGAATTACTCGCGCAGGAAATTCGGCGGCGAGGGGTTCAATTACGTAGCGCATACCCTCCTGTGTGCAGTTCCGGTGATGCTGGATGCCAGAGGAATTACGTTAACAATGTAGTTGGTGTGCCTAGCGGTCGAAAGCTAAACAAAGAGGATGTTGAGCGTATTTGTGCAGTGCTCGATAGTGCGATAAACGGGGCGCGGCAACGTTAGCCGGTGTTATTTAGCTCCAGTGGACACAGTCGGAATGGGTGGTGTAGTTTAAGTATGATTTTTTCGTGAGGCTTTCTATTGGCCTTCCACCAAACTGAGTGTGGTTGTTGCAACTCAATGATTTGCAATTTGATTGGGCTGACAGTCAGTGGGCGCGAAAACTCCCGAGCATAGATATTTCGATATCTAAAAGCTGATTGGCCTATTCAGGCTGTTAAATAGTACTTAGCGCTAGCTCATATTAAAATGAAAAATGATAGTATAAAAAAAACTGCGCTGTTGGGCTTGATATACTTGGGTGCAGGAAAATGGCTTGGAAAGTTATTTTCATTTGCCACAACGTTAGTACTCGCGCGACTGCTTTCACCGGAGGACTATGGAACCATGGCGTTGGTTATGGTGTTTATAGGGTTTCTGGGATTTTTTAATGAGATTGGGTTGGGGAGCGCAATACTACAGCGCCCTGTGATCTCCGCCGCACAGCTTGACGGATGTTTCTATCTTTCGCTGATGATCGGCAGTGCGCTTTGTGGGGTCACATTTTTTTTGGCCCCTTTTGTTGCGCATTACTATGAAAATTTACTACTGACTCCAATCATACGGTTCGTTGCGCTCACATTTATATTTGGGTCGTTAGCGACTGTTTCAGGCGCATTAATCAATCGTGCGATGAACTTTAAAATGCTGGCGGGCATCGAGTTTGTTGCAGTTCTTTTGCAGAGTATTGTTACTCTGGTGTTGGCGTGGCTTGGCTTTGGGGTCTGGGCTCTTGCTTGGGGTTTTTTTGCCTCGCAAGTCCTGAAAAGCGTTTTAACTTATCACTTTGGAAAGTGGCATCCTTCACGAGTTGGAGGGCTGCGCGCAGCTGTGGACTTGATTAAATTTGGCGCGACAGTCACATACTCAAGAATCACCTGGTATTTTTATAATAATGCAAAGACACTTATCATTGGTAAGACGCTGAACTCGCAGTTGCTCGGAATATATTCAATGGCCGACACGTTGGCATCGCTGCCGAATGCTCATATTACAAGCCTGATAATTAGTGTTGCGTCGCCACTATTTGCTAGGTTGCAGCATGACCTAGATCGACTCAATCGTGCATTATTGCGATTGACGTCAGGACTGGCGCTCATAAATTACCCTGTAATGGTGGGTATGGTGATTACGGCGCCGGAATTTGTACCACTGATTCTTGGTAGTAACTGGGTGGAGGTAGTACTGCCTCTTCAAATTTTATGTCTTGTTGGGTTGGTAAAATCGATTGACCCATTGATTACCCAGGCGCTCATTTCAACTGGTAGGGCGAACATCGCTGCGCGCTACACGTCACTTTGTGCGCTTACCATTCCCGGGAGTGTGTTTGTCGCGTCTATTCAGTGGGGATTACAAGGCGCAGCGGTTGGAACGGCGGTGGCGTATTCGCTGTCGTCGCTTTATCTATTTTTTGTTGCAAGACGCCACCTTCACCTGTCGATGCGAAAGTATGTTGGTGCTATCCGGATGGCCGTAGAGGGGTGTGTCTGGATGTTGGTTATTGTGCTGGGTATAAATGAATTGCTTATACGCAGTGGCATTAATCAAACCTTGGTACTGCTGGTGGCCAAGACTGTTTTCGGTGCGATATCATACGCAGTATTCCTGATATATGTGCGTAAGGATGGCCTGCGGGATTGTTATGAAGTGTTGTGTGAGGTCGGTATTTCCAAATCGAAATTGAATCGTTGGCCGTTTAGCAGAATTTCGACGCGGAGTTGAGTAGGAATCCCAAGACATGGCTGAGGCATATCTTGGGAATTTGATTTGAGGTGTTGTTCGGAGATTAAAGCGCTTTACCCTGTATGCAGATTCATCGGGGAATTATGGCCCAGGTAGGATCATTGCGGAAGTCTGCATCCATCAAAGGCGTCTTGGCTTTCCATGCTTGATAGGCGCTAGTGGCACCTTTCAATCCAGCGTTGCTTGTGGCTGCCAATGTGCCTCGCGCTATGGCGGCATAGCCTAAAGCCAGATGAGGGTAGCCTTCGGTTATTGGCAGCGTACTGCATGCCTTTCCTTGCTCGGTGGGATAGTTTGTTGCATATAGGTCGGCCCACGAGGTGATAAATTCACCGGTGTCTTTTCGGACTTTCCAGTAATAGCCTGGTGCGTGTGCCATGCAAAATCCATTGGCTTCATTTTCGAACCTGCCAATATTGAATCTATTTACCCAATCCAACATGGTTTTTGCGCCTGGTTCATTGTTTTCAACAAGTAAACTAAATATTGTGCCAACGAAATCATTTTGCCAAGGAGCTGCATCATGAGTGTGGCTTGAGCCGATCATTGCACCTATAGGCGACTGCTTTGAGTTATTTTGATAGGTCGCGTAGTGAGCAAGGTTGTTGGCGAGAATCGAGTTGAAATAATTCTTTTGTATGTGGCTATTGGGAAGAGCATGAGCTACTTCGGCGATTGAACGCATTCCCCAGGCTTGGCCGCGGACTTGATGTGCATATAGCAGTCCTTTCGTCTCCTGGCGATATGCCGGATTATAAGAGGCAACGTTCCAACCTGCCCAATAGGCCATCTCTTCCAAGTAAAACGCATCACCGCTAATTAAATATGGAATATAGGTGAAAGACCCCTGGTGGGGGATGTCTGGGTGCCATATCGTGTCCTTTGGGGATGATGATGGAACTACGGGGTTGGAAGTGCCGTATTGCACTGAGACTTTTGGGTGTGTTTCTACGTCCAGTATTTGGCCTGTTTTTTCGTCACGGTAGTGAATCGGCACGGCAGCAGCAGCGTCCGCATTGGCAAACATAACTTCTCGTACGCGCTCGTCCTGCGTGATGAGATAGGTGGCTGTCCAGCGTGGGAGGGGGCCAATTTCTGATCTGGCACCCGTGGATGGAAAATACGGATTCAGAAATGCATTCCCCATGGGGCCTAACGCGGCTTGTGCTGTGCGCAGTTTTTGCAGGTCTGTCGCCCACTTGGCCAGCACCGCTTCTGGCACGTTGATGCTCAAGTCATAGTTCCAGGTTGCTTTGCTGTCCAGAAAGTACCGCATGTTGTGCCGCACACGGGCCTGCGGCTCGGCCGACGAGCCTGTCCACAAGACCTTGTGCCAACGCGCGTGGTGGTAGTGGGTGAACTTGGGTTGGGTGTAGATGGTGCTGCCGTTGCGCTTTACGTCTAGTGAATAGGTGATATTGGCCGGGTTGGGTGTCCAGGTGCGGGTGTTCTCCATGACCACGTCGGTACGGATGCGCTGGCCACCATCCACCAGGCGCGTGTGCAGGCGTGCTGTCAGGTGTGGGTGCGTGGCGCCGGTGGCCTTGTTCTTGAAGGGCAGGGTAACGGTGTACTCGGACGCGATGGCTCCGGCCAGGCGGCGCTCGCTGCCGCTGGCGATCTGGGACACCAGTTGGGCCTGGGGTTGAGCCACCAGTGTGGTCACGCTGCCGTTGGCGTCATATACCTGGGCTTCCAGCTCCAGGTTCCAGTCGGGTTTGGCGGGTACGTTGGGGGTGCTGTTGGACTTGGCGCCGCGGTACAGGTTGATGATGCGTTTCTGGCCTGCCGGCAGGTTGGTCAACTGGGCGCTCAAGACGGCAAAGCGCGCAGATCCATCGCGGTGTGTTGATAGTTCGTCGGTTTGCAGGGGGATAGTGGTGCCGTCCACTTTGGCCACCAGGCCCTGGCTTGTCGGTTGCCAATCGCCCGCCTTGAATGGCTGCCCGAATGTGACGGGTACGCTGCCTTGCGTTTGCGAGCTGGCCGAGGCGACTTCGACGCAGGTGATGGCATCAGCGGCGCAGTTGAATGCGCCAGCCGGCTGTACGACGCTTGGTGGGGGCAGCGTGGGTGTGGGAGTGGGAGTGGCCGCGGTCGGTGGCCTGGGGGTGGCAAGTGAGCTGTTCAGGTCAACGTTGGCCACTACGTCGTCGCCCCCACCCCCGCCACATGCTGTGAGGGTGGCCAGTGCGAGTGTGCATGTAATAGACATACGGTAATTGCTTCCGGGTGCGTTGTTCTTGCGCGATGAAGGGCTCATGATGATCGAGTTCGTACGGTTTGGGGCGCCCGCGTGCTAAGCAGGGGCAATGTGCTGTGGTGGATGGGAGGGTGTGGCCGATGGGCGTTGCGGTTGGCCGGGCTTTGGGGGTGTGTGGCTACCGGTGTTGCCAGGGGCAAGTTGCGGTAGGCCACGCAGCGGGGATTGTTTCGACATTGTGAAGCCGCCGGCGAAACAAAAGGTGTCTATTGATCCTATATGTTCAGTTTCGGTTTGTTGCAGGGATGATTGGGATCAAGGCTTGCTGGGTGCTGCCGAGGTGTGTCTCTCATCTGCTGGTTGTTCATCCATATAAATAGGGATGTCACCTGCGGATGTTTTGGTTTTAGCACTTTTTGCATTCAGAGGATCATGCGGTTTGGTACGCAAATACGACCTTGTTCCTTTGATAGATGTGTGCATAAAACAAATAGCACAATATGTTGCATATGTACTACTTCCTTTCCCGTTGCGTCTTGGGCGCTATGGTTTGGTGGTTTGAGATTTTTTTGATAGCGCCATATCTCTGCTTGGCGCGCAATGGCTCGTGGCGTTGGCTCAGTGACATGTTTTGGATGCTCCCTGCCCTGCGTCTGTGACAACGTAGCCGTCATCCCCTCGACTGTCGGGATCCATGCGTTGAGCGGGTGCATGGGGTCGGGCGGTGGCTGTTGTCCTCATGAAGCGGGGGAATGTGGGCCTCTGGGGAATGTGGCCGGTTGGATCCAATACAGTTCAGTTAACGACGCTGTAGGAGCGGCTTCAGCCGCGAATGGCGCCGTTCGCGGCTGAAGCCGCTCCTGCGAGTAGGTGGCTTAGGGCGCTATCTGAACCGCATTTCGGTCAGGCCTGAAGCCGTTTTGTGGCGGGTACGCCGCCGCAAGGTGGGCGCAGCGGCGCCAATGTAGCCGAGCCCGGTATAACCGGGGGCGTACGTATGTATGGATGTGAGGGGCGCAGAGTGACGGCTGAGGTATTTCAAACAGAGGCTTGGTTTGCCAATCTTCTGGCGCACGGCTTTGAGCGGCCGCCGCATGCGCTCAAGACCTGGTCGCTGGGTGCGCCGTCGCCGGACGGGCAGGTCGGCTTGCCGTTGATGCGGCTGCAGCCCGGAGGGCCCCTGTTGGGTCTGAGCAATTACTACAGCTGCCTGTATGGCCCGGTGGGCTCTGGCAAGGCGTTGGCAGGCCTGTCTGCTGCCCAATGGCGCGAGGCCGCCGGGGCGCTGCGGCGCTGGCCCGATGCTGGGGTGTTGCGGCTGCAGCCGCTGGATGCAGACAGCGCGTGGCTTGCCGCGTTGCAACAGGCCTTGCGCGGGGCAGGGTACTGGACGGACCGGTTTTTTTGTTTTGGCAACTGGTTTCAGCCGGTGCCGGCGGGTGGTTTTTCGGCTTATTGGGCCCAACGCCCGTCCATGCTGCGCAGCAGCGTGGAGCGTGGACGCAGGCGCCTGGATCGCAAGGGTGCGTGGCACGTCGAGATCCACAGCAATGACCCGCAGGGCGTGGAGCGAGCGTTGCAGGCCTACTTGACGGTGTATGCCCAAAGCTGGAAGAACCCCGAGCCCTGCCCCGACTTTATGCCCGGCCTGGTGCGCACGGCCGCGCGCGAGGGGTGGCTGCGCCTGGGCGTGTTGTGGCTGCAGGATCAGCCCCTGGCGGCGCAGGTGTGGCTGGTGCATGGGGCAAAGGCCAATATTTACAAGCTGGCCTACGTGAAGGGGCAGGAGAAGCTATCGGCCGGGTCGGCACTGACGGCCGCGCTGATGCAGCATGTGATGGATGTTGATCGCGTGTCCGAGGTGGATTACCTGAGCGGCGACGATGCCTACAAGCGCGACTGGATGGCACAACGCCGCGAGCGCGTGGGTTTGCTGGCCTTCAACCCGCGCCGCCCCCAAGGCCTGCTGGCCGCTGCGCGGCATTTTGTCGGCGCCTGGCTGCGCCGCCGAAGTTAATTGGGGTCAGATTCCAATTAACTGCCTGCTGGTCCGCCGCAACGGGTTAACCGTCATCCCGGCGGAGTCCGGGGCCCATTGCACGCGTCGCTTTGATTTTGATAAAAATATGGCTCTAGCGCTTGTTGGTATTTCGTATGCAGCTCTACTTTTTGATATCTTGACCTAATTGGGGTCAGATTCCAATTGCCTGCGTGCTGGATCCCGGCATTCGTTGGCATGACGGCCAACCCGTTTGAATGGATCGACGGGCCGCAGCGTGGTTCACACCAGCGTGGCCAGCCAGTGCAGTGTCAGTTGCTCCAGCTGGTCTTGTTGACCGGGTTGCGAGCAGGTGTGGTCGGCGCCGGCAAGGTTGTGGCGTGTCACGCCGGGGCGCTGCAGGGCCGGGCGCCATTGGGCGTGGTTGCTGGCGTATTCAATGAACTCCTGGGCGGTAAGATCGCGTTCGCTCAAAATAAGCATGATTTTGCCTTCAAACGCTTGCCAACAAAGCGCCATAAGCTCTTGAAATGATAGTAACGCCGGGGCTGTCTGGCGCATGGCGCGCAGGTTGGCCCATATGCCGCGCAGCGCAGCCCAGCCCACACGCCCGCCAGCCAGCTTGCGCCAGAAGTCGGCTTGCAGTACGCGCTGGCGGTAGTAATGCTTGACATGCGCCCGGGCCAGGCCGGCTTCGGAGCGCACCCAGGGGTTGAGCAACGCCACGCCCGCCACGCGCGGATCCTGCGTGGCCTGCAGGTACAGCAGGCTGGCCGACGCGCCGTCGCACAGGCCCCAGAGCACGCTGCGGTCAATCGGCGCCGCCTGCGCCAGGGCATCCAGGGCGGCGGCGATGTCCGGGGCCGTGTTTTCGAACGGTACGGGGTCGCCGGGGCTGTCACCCATGCCCGGCAGGTCAAAGCGCAAAACGGGATAGCCGGCGGCGGCCAGGCGGCGTGCCAGCAGCACAAACTGCCGATGGCTGCCCGCGCGGTACTGGGCGCCGCCCACCACGATGAGCACGGCGGTGCGCAGCGTGGGCGTGCCCGGCGCGGGCAGGCTCAAGATGCCCAGCATGTCGAAGCCGTCGCCCGCAATCTGCAGGGGTTGTTCCTGGACGTTCATGGTGGCGGTATGTCGGTCAGTGCTGCCAGCGTGGCGGCTATCAGGGCCGGGGCATCGTCGGTGCCCACGGTTTGCCAGAACGCCGGGCCGTTGACGGCCTGGGCCTGTACGCGCCAGCCGGCGCCGCTCCAGGCGGCAAGCGGCTTGGCGCTGGCGGGGGGCAGTTGCGGGGGCTGTGTGCTGGAGACTTCCAGCCACACCAGGCGCCCCGCTGGCCCTGCCGTGGGAGGTGTCAGGCGGGCGTCGCCCAGGCCCCGGGCCAGGTTGGCGCTCAGGGTGTAGCCGGCAATGTGCACGGATTCACCCAAGGCCAACGCCTGCGCCGGTGTCTGGCCCGACGACGCATTGCCCAGCCATTGGCTGGCGGCCTGCAGGCGCAAGAACTGCTGCAGTTGTTGCTGGCCGCTTGCCACCGGCTGCCACAGCAGCAAGTGGGTTGGATCACCGCCTTCTTGCGGCTGCTGCGCCAGTTGCACGGCCAGCAGCGCGCCGGCGCGCATTCCCCATAGCCACAGCGGGCCGCCGCCTTGCTCCAGCAGCCAGTGGCGGGCCTGCTGCGCGTCGTGCAGCCAGGCGGCCCAGGTGGCATCGGCAAACTCGCCCGAGCTGTCGCCGCAGCCCAGCAGGTCGATCTGCAGCACGCCGTAGCCCGCCTTGGCCAGGGCGCGTGCCTGCTGGGCCACCACGCGGCGGGTGCTGTTGAGCTCTTCGGCAAACGGGTGCAGGTAGAGCACGCGCCCCTGGGGCGAGCTGCCTTGCGGCGGGTGGTACAGGCAAAAGCGCTGGCCGTTGTCGCCGGGCAGAAAGAACGCCTGCGGCAAGGCGGCGCGCGCGCTCGGGCTCATGTGTCCTGCTGGGCCAGCGCCTGCTCCACCAGGTCGCAGAGGCTGCCCACGGTGGCAAACACCGCGCCGTGCAGGTCTTCGTCGCTGAAGGTGATTCCAAAATGGTTCTCAAGGCCGGTGATCAGGGCCAGCACGGCCATGGAGTCCAGCTCTGGCAGAGCGCCGAGCAGCGGCGTATCGCGCTGAAAGCCAGCGCTGCGGCCTTGCAGGCCAAGGGCTTCGTCAAGTACGCGGATGACTTGTGTGGTCAGGTTCATTTCGGAGGCGGCGATGGTGGAATGTCTTGTGCGCTGCGGCTGGATTCTATTGACCCGCAAGAAAAGAGGCCGACCGTCATCCCGGCCAAGGACGAGACTCAGCGCCCACGCTTGCCGGGCATGGGTGTCTGCACCTATTTTGTATAGCGCTCCACGCAATATGTGTGCGCCCTTGGGGTTGTTTCTCCCTCTCCCGCTTGCGGGAGAGGGCAGGGGTGAGGGCGACCAATGCTGGCGCTGCGCCCCGTCACCTCCTCTTCACCAAGGGTGGCGATGGAGCTGAAGCACGCGCCAAACAAGCGTTATGCGCTACTAAAAAAATGTGCAGGTGCCAATGCTTGCCGGGGGCCGGGTAGGGCGATGCCGTAACATCGGCCGCATGTCTTACGCGCCCCATCTCACCAGTGCCATACCCCCGGTGTTGCTGCACCAGCTGCCGCAGCGGGCAGCGGTCTGCTGGCCGACGCGCACCGCCCTGACGGTGGAGGGGCAGCACCTGTCGTATGCCGACTTGCAGGCGCAGATCGAACGCTGCGCCGCCGGCTTGCAGCAGCTGGGGCTGGAGCGCGGCGCGCGCGTGGTGTTGTATCTGGACAAGCGGGTGGAGACCGTGGTGGCCAGCTTTGCCGCCCCGGCAGCAGGGGCGGTGCTGGTGCCGGTGAACCCGCTGCTCAAGCCGACGCAGGTGGCGCATATCCTGCAGGATGCCGGGGCCCAGGTGCTGATCACGTCGGCCGCGCGGCTGGCCAGCCTGGCGCCGGTGCTGGGCGACTGCCCCGACCTGCGGCATGTGCTGTGCTGCGATGGGGATGCGCCGCTGGCGCAGGCGCCTGTGCCTGCAGGCATGGCTTTGCACGCCTGGCATGGGGTGCTGGCCAGCGGCCCGGCTGCGGCGCCCACGGTGCTGGATGGCGACGTAGCCATGATTTTTTATACCTCGGGCAGCACCGGCTTGCCCAAGGGTGTGGTGTTGTCGCACCGCAACCTGGTGGCCGGCGCCACCAGCGTGGCCAGCTACCTGGGCAACCATGCCGAGGACACCCTGCTGGCGGTGCTGCCGCTGTCGTTCGACGCGGGCTTCAGCCAGCTCACCACGGCGTTTCTGGTGGGCGCGCGGGTGGTGCTGCTCAACTACCTGCTGCCGCGCGATGTGCTGCAGACCATGGCGCGCGAGCGCGTCACCTGCCTGACGGCGGTGCCACCCCTGTACATGCAGCTGACGGCCCTGGACTGGCCCGATGGTGCGGCGCAGCATCTGCGCTACTGGGCCAACACCGGCGGGCGCATGCCGCGCGCCACGCTGCAGCGCATGCGTGCGCTGGCGCCTGGGGCCTTGCCGTATCTGATGTATGGCCTGACCGAGGCCTTTCGCTCCACCTACCTGCCGCCCGACGAGGTGGATCGCCGCCCCGACTCGATAGGCCGGGCCATACCCAACGCCGACGTGCGCGTGCTGCGCGAAGACGGCACGGAATGCGCCGTGGACGAGCCCGGCGAGCTGGTGCACCGCGGCGCCCTGGTCGCACAAGGGTATTGGCGCCGGCCCGACGAGACGGCGCGCCGCTTCAAGCCCTGGCCCGCGGCCTTGCTGGCGGCCACCGGCGACTGGGCCGCGCCCGAGCGTGCGGTGTTCTCGGGCGACACCGTGCGGCGCGATGCCGAGGGCTTCTTGTACTTTGTCGGCCGGCGCGACGAGATGATCAAGACATCGGGCTACCGCGTGAGCCCGACCGAGGTCGAGGAGGTGCTGTACGCCAGCGGCCTGGTGGCCGAGGCGTTGGTGTATGCCAAGCCCGACGAAGCCCTGGGCAGCGCGATTTGCGCGGCCCTGTGGGCGTCGCCCGCGGCCAGCGGTCAGGCGGCGCAGGACGATGCCGCCCTGATGGCGCATTGCCGCCAGCATCTCCCGGTCTTCATGTTGCCCAGGGTGCTGCAGTGGGTGGACAAGCCCCTGCCGCGCAGTCCCAATGGCAAGCTCGATCGCCAACGTTGGATGCAGGATCATGGATCGCTTTGATGCCTCGGGTGCCGAGTTGCGGGTCGGCGGCCTGCCCTTGTCGCGGCTTGCCGAGCGGGTGGGTCAGACGCCTTTTTATGCCTATGACCGGTCGTTGATCGCGGCGCGCATCGCGGCCGTGCGGCTGGTTTTGCCGCCGGGCGTGCGCCTGCACTACGCCATCAAGGCCAACCCCATGGCAGCCCTGGTGGGCTTTCTGTGCCCGCTGGTCGATGGCATGGACGTGGCGTCGGCCGGCGAGCTCAAGCTGGCGCTGGATGCTGGCGCAGACCCGCTGAGCATAGGATTTGCGGGGCCGGGCAAGCGTGCGGCCGAGTTGCGTCAGGCCGTGGCCTCGGGCGTGCTGCTGCATGTGGAGTCGGCGCGTGAGCTGCAACTGCTGGCCAAGGCCGCCCAGGACTTGGGCATGCCCGCCCGCGTGGCGCTGCGCATCAACCCCGACTTTGAGCTGCGCGGCGCCGGCATGCACATGGGCGGGGGCGCCAAGCCGTTCGGCATTGATGCCGAGCAGGTGCCGGCCATGCTGCGATCCATGCACCAGGACGGCGTGGTGTTTGAAGGCTTTCATGCCTACCCAGGCTCGCAGAACCTGCGCGGCGAGGTGATTGCGGAGAGCCTGCGCCGCACCGTCGATATGGTGCTGCGCCTAGCGCAGGACGCACCGGCACCGGTGCGCTATGTCAACCTGGGTGGGGGCTGGGGTATACCGTATTTTCCCGGTGAGCGGCGGCTGGATCTGGCGCCCGTGGCCGAGGCCCTCGCGCAAGCGACGGCGCGCCTGGCGCAGGGCCTGCCGGCGGCAGAGCTGGTGCTGGAGCTGGGGCGATACCTGGTCGGCGAGGCCGGTATTTACGTGGCGCGCGTACTCGACCGCAAGGTCTCGCGCGGACAGGTCTTTTTGGTGACCGATGGTGGCATGCACCACCATCTGGCGGCCTCGGGCAATTTTGGCCAGGTGATCAGGCGCAACTACCCGGTGGCCATAGGAAACCGGCTGCAATCGGCCGAGCGTGAGTCGGCCAGCGTGGTCGGGCCGCTGTGCACGCCGCTCGATGTGCTGGCCGAGAAGCTGGAGCTGGCCGTGGCCCAACCTGGCGACCTGGTGGTGGTATTTCAGTCAGGTGCCTACGGTGCGACCGCCAGCCCGCAGACTTTTTTGGGGCACCCGGCTTGCGTTGAAGTGTTGGTGTAAGCAAAAAACCGCGCATTACGTGGTATTGTTTCTTAATGTATCAACATCAATGCCAACCTGCGACAGCAGCAGACGCATCCGCCTGGTAGCTGGTCACCATGAACGGCAGTGAAAGCACGGTGGTTTACTGGGGCTGGGCTCTGGCTGCTGGGGCCTATAGCCTGATGTCCCTGCGTTTGATTGGCCAGCAGTACCTGGGGGCCGCGGTCAATCGCATTGCCGTGGTCATGCTCGCGGCCTCGGTGCTGACCGTGATCTGGAGCGTCAGCAGCCTGCTGGCGCTCACCGAGTCATCGGCGTGGTGGCTGGGGGCGCAGGCGGCCGATATCTTGCGCTATCTGTGCTGGACGGTGTTTGTCGCCCTGTTCTTCAGGACGAATGCCGGTCAGGCCAACGATGGCTGGTACCGCTGGTGGCCGGGCCTGGTGGTCGTGGGACTGTTCGGCGCCCCGGCGGCGGTGGTCATGATTTACCTGCTGGCGGGGGCCAAGGGGCAGGCTTTTCTGATGGTGTTGCTGGCGATTGCCGGGCTGGTTCTGCTGGAACAGTTGCTGCGCAATGTGCCGGAGGATTCGCTGTGGAGCGCCAAACCCGTGTGCCTGGGTCTGGCGGGCACCTTCCTGTTTGACCTGTATGTGTTCTCGCAAGGGGTGCTGTTTCAGGGCATAGACCCTGATGCCCTGAGCGTGCGGCCGTTCGTGCATGCCCTCATGGTGCCCTTGCTGTGGCTGGCGACAACGCGCCATCGCAACTGGATCGCCAAGATCCATGTGTCGCACAAGGTCATGTTTCACTCCGCCACGCTGGTGCTGGTGGGGCTCTACCTGCTGTTCATGGCCAGCGTCGGCTACTACGTGCGCTATTTTGGCGGCGCGTGGGGCGGTGCCCTGCAGCTGGGCCTGGTTTTCGTGGCCGTGGTGCTGGCCATTGGGGTGGCGTTGTCGGGTTCATTGCGCGCCACGCTGCGGGTGTTTCTGGGCAAGCATTTTTTTCGTTACCGCTTTGATTACCGTGAGGAGTGGCTGAAGTTCACGGCCACGCTGTCCAGTCAGGACCACCCGCAGGAAGCCGGCAAGAATGTGATTCGTGGCCTGGCGGACATGCTGGAGAGCCCGGCAGGCGGCTTGTGGCTGCTGCGCCCCGACGACGATCAGTACCGCCAGGCCGCGCGCTGGAATTTGCCCGCCGCTACCGAAACCGTGGACAAGGATGGCGCCCTGCCCGCGTTCATGCGTTCGACTGCCTGGGTGGTCAACCTGGAAGAATGGCGCGCCTACCCTGGGCGCTACCAGCATCTGCGAGTACCCGATTGGCTTGCCGAGTACCCGCAGGCCTGGCTGCTGGTGCCCCTGTGGCACGGCAAGGATTTGCTCGGGTTCGTGCTGCTGGCCAGCCCGCGCACGCCGGTTGAAGTCAATTGGGAGGTGATTGATCTGTTGAAGACGGCTGGCAGGCAGGCGGCGAGCATTCTGGCGCAGATGCAGGCCACCGAGGCGCTGCTTGAATCACGCAAGTTCGAGGCATTCAGCCGGATGTCGGCATTCGTGGTGCACGACCTGAAAAATATCGTGGCCCAACTGTCATTGATGGTCAAAAACGCCAAGCGGTTGCAGAACAACCCGGAGTTTCAGGCCGACATGCTGATGACCGTGGAAAATTCGCTGGAACGCATGCGCCAGCTGATGCTGCAACTGCGCGAGGGGGCGTCTTCTGGCGCAGCCGCCGTGGGCGTGGACCTGGGCAAGATTGCCGAGCGCCTGGCCGCCAATGCCCTGCGCCGCGGGAGGATGGTTGAAGTGGACGTTTCGTCACAGGTTTTTACCCGTGGACACGCCGATCGTTTGGAGCGCATCATCGGCCATCTGGTTCAAAACGCGCTGGAGGCCACAGGTGCCACCGACCGTGTCTGGATTCGGGTCGATCGCTATGGCAGTCATGCACGCGTCGAAGTCGGCGACGAGGGCCATGGCATGAGCGAAGAATTTGTCCAGACGCGGTTGTTCAAGCCTTTTCAGACCACTAAGGAAGCTGGCATGGGCATTGGCACCTACGAGAGTTTTCAGTATGTGCAGGAGCTCGGGGGCAAGCTCTCCGTGGACAGCCAGGTCGGCAAAGGAACGGTGGTGGGGCTGTTGCTGCCATTGATTGAAATCAGTCGCGATTCCGATTTACACCTATAGGAGAGGGACGGCATGAGTGCGGAGAAGTTGCAGCCCTTGTTGGTTGTCGAGGACGACCTGGCGCTGCAAAAGCAGATCAAATGGTCGCTCGACGGCTATGAGTCGGTCTTGGCCAATGACCGCGAAAGCGCCATGGCGCAGTTGCGCCGGCATGGCTCGCCAGTAGTGACCATGGATCTGGGCCTGCCCCCGGATGCGGACTCGGTGTCCGAGGGCTTCAAGCTGCTGGAACAGATACTGGCGGCGGCGCCAGACACCAAAGTCATCGTGCTCACGGGGCAGAACGGCCAGGCGAACGCACTCAAGGCCGTGGCCATGGGTGCCTATGACTTTCTGGCCAAGCCCTTCGAGCCGGAAGTGCTCAACCTGTGCGTGGAACGCGCCTTCAGGATGCACGAGCTGCAGGCCGAGAACAAGCGGCTGCAGGCCTTGCAGGCGTCGGACGCCATCGCGGGACTGATCACACGCGACCCGCAGATGCTGCGCGTGTGCCGCACCATCGAGAAGGTGGCGAATACGAATGCCTCGGTGATGCTGCTGGGCGAGAGCGGCACGGGCAAGGAGGTGCTGGCCCGGGGGCTGCACCAGCAGTCCAACCGCAGCAATGGCAGCTTCGTGGCCATCAACTGCGCCGCCATTCCTGAAAACCTGCTCGAAAGCGAGCTGTTTGGCTACGAAAAAGGCGCCTTCACCGGTGCCGCCAAGACCACACCGGGCAAGATCGAGACGGCGCATGGGGGCACCCTCATGCTCGACGAAATAGGCGATATGCCCATGCCGCTACAGGCCAAGCTGCTACGTTTTTTGCAAGAGCGTGTGGTCGAGCGCGTGGGCGGACGCCAGGGCATTGCCGTGGATGTGCGCGTGGTCTGTGCCACGCACCAGAACCTGGCGCAATGCATCAAGGATGGGCGCTTTCGCGAAGATCTGTATTACCGCCTGGCCGAAATCGTGGTCGAGATACCACCGCTGCGTCAGCGGGTGGGCGATGCGGCGCTGCTGGCCCATGCCTTTGCCCGCCGTTTTGCACAGGAGCATGGACGCAGCCTGACCCTGGCCGATGATGCTCTGCGCGCGATCGAGGCCCATCCATGGCCGGGCAACATCCGTGAGCTGGAAAACCGTATCAAGCGCGCCACCATCATGGCCGATGGCAGCCAGATCACCGCACTCGATGTCGGCTTCACGGATGCCGACGGGGTGGACGATGACCGCTCGCTGGACTTGCGGCTGATCCGCGAGGCGGCTGAGCAGCGTGCCGTGCTGGCAGCGTTGGCGCGTACCGATGGCACCGTTGCCAAGGCTGCCGAACTGCTCGGTGTGAGTCGGCCCACGCTGTACGACCTGATGCATCGCTTGGGCCTAAAGACTTAAGAAACCGGTTCCCTGTGAAGGACAACATGATGATGAAGATGCCTATTTCCCGCAGTGCTTTCCCGTCCGCTACCCTGGCAATCGCCTTGCTGGTGTCGGCCTGCGGTGGAGACAATCCCGATACCCTGGTTACATCGGCGCAGGACTACCTGAATCGACAGGACGCACCAGCGGCCATCATCCAGCTCAAGAACGCCTTGAAGGAGCGCCCTGATTTCATCAAGGCACGCCTCATGCTGGGCCAGGCCTTGCTTGCCACTGGTGACGCTCAGGGCGCTGAAACCGAATTCAAGAAGGCGCAGGATCTGGGTGCACCCGCCGACGAAATCGTGCCGCAGCTGGTACAGGCTCTGATGCAGGCCAGGCAGTTTGACAAGGTCACCAACGACTACGCGAGCAAGCAGCTGAGCGGGGAAGAGGCGCAGGCCAATCTGAAGACCAATGTGGCCATTGCATGGCAGCGCCAGGGTCAGCAGGACAAGGCGCGTGAGAGCCTGAACGAGGCGCTCAAGGCCAAGCCCGATTACGCACCCGCCTTGCTTGAGCTGGCGCGCACCAGCGCCTTGTCCGGCGATATCGAAGCCGCTCTGGTCGGGTTGGACAAGGTGCCGCGGCAGTCCGCTGCCGGAGCTGAAGCGCTGAAGTTGCGTGGTGACCTGCTGCTGTACACCAAGCGCGACATGGCTGGCGCGTTGGCGGCTTATCAGGAATCGTTGCAGGTCAATCCAGCCTACAAGGAAGGGCAAGCCGCAATCATTGAACTGTTGCTGGTACAGGGCAAGGTCGATGACGCCGAGAAGGCTTTGCAGGTGCTGGTGAAGGAGGCCCCCGGCCGGGTGCCCACCTTGTATTTGGAAGCGATGCTGGCCTATACCAAAAAGGACTTCAAGACGACACAGGAAAAAATACAGAACCTGTTGCGGCTGGCTCCCGAGAGCTACCGTGGCTTTGAACTGGGTGGTATGGCGGAGCTGCAACTGGGCTCCAATGTCCAGGCCGAGGCGATGTTGTCCAAGGCTCTGCAACTGAACCCCGGCTTGGCCATGGCGCGCCGCGGCCTGGTGACGACAAATATACGCCTGGGGCGGCTGGATAATGCCGTGGCCCTGCTGCCCGAGGAGCCAAAAGACGGGAAAGACGGCAACTCTGACCCAGCCCTGCTGGCTCTGGCTGGGCAGGTGTACATGTTGCGCGGAGATATTGATCGTGCGCAGCGCTACTTTGCCCGTGCCTCCAGCCTGGACCCCAAGGATCCCGCGAAGCGCACCTCATTGGCGCTCAGTCATCTGGCGGCTGGCCAGGGCGACACGGCGATAGGCGAGCTGCAGAACATTGCCGCATCCGACGAGGGTGTGGTGGCCGACATGGCACTGATCAACACCCTGCTG
Organism: Diaphorobacter limosus; assembly: GCF_033100095.1. Lineage (NCBI taxonomy): Bacteria > Pseudomonadati > Pseudomonadota > Betaproteobacteria > Burkholderiales > Comamonadaceae > Diaphorobacter > Diaphorobacter limosus. Next base: position 3,405,496 of record NZ_CP136921.1, read on the forward strand.
CGGCAGGGCAAGACCGATCAGGCCTTGAAGGCCATAGATGCGCTGCAGAAAAAACGCCCGGCCGACGTGGTGCCACCCTTCCTGCGCGGACGCGCGCTGCTGCAAAAGGGCGACAAGGCCGGCGCACGCAAGGCCATGGAGCAGGCGCTGCAGATCGATGGCAACTACTTCCCCGCCGTTGGCGTTTTGGCCGTCATAGACAACGCCGAGAAGCGCCCCGATGAGGCTCGCGCGCGGCTGGAGGCCGCCATCAAGCAGCAGCCGGCCAACATCCAGGCCTACCAGCTGCTGCTGGAGCTGCGTGCCGCCCATGGCGCAGACAAGGCCGAGCTGACCGGCATTCTGCGCCGCGCCGTCGACGGCGCGCCCAACAACCCAGTACCGCGCCAGATGCTGGCCGAGCATTACCTGCGCACCGGTGAGCCCAAGGAAGCCCTGACGGTGGCACAGAACGCAACCGCCGCTCTGCCCGACAACATGCAGCTGCTGGACGTGCTTGGGCGCGCCCAGCTCGCCAATGGCGAGCACAACCAGGCCCAGTCCAGCTTCAACCGCATGGCGGCGCTGCAGCCCAAGTCACCGCTGCCGTATCTGCGCATGTCCAGTGCTCACCTGGTGGCTGGCGACCAGGCCGCCGCCGCCGAAAAACTGCGCAAGGCGCTCGAGATCACCCCCAACCTACTGCAGGCCCAGCAAGGCCTGGCCAGCCTGGCCATGGCGGCCAACAAGCCCGACGAAGCACTGGCCATCGCCCGCACGGTGCAAAAGCAACGCCCCAAGGAGGCGGCCGGCTACATCCTCGAAGGCGAGATCCAGGCCGCGGGCAAGGCCTGGGACAAGACCATCGACGCCTATCGTGCGGGCCTGAAGCAGGTCGACAGCCCCGAGCTGGCCGTGCGCCTGCACAGCGCCCTGCAGAGTGCCGGCAAGAAACCGGATGCCGACCGCTGGGCCGCGGACTGGACACGCAGCCACCCCAAGGATGCCAGTTTCCCCTTCTACCTGGGCAGCCAGGCCCTGAGCCGCAACGAGTTGCCCGAGAGCCTGCGCCAGTTCGAGCGCACGCTGACACTGCAGCCGGACAACGCCATCGCCCTGAACAACCGCGCCTGGATCAAGGGCCAGCTGGGCAAGGAAGGCGCCCTGGCCGACGCCGAACGCGCCAACACCCTGGCGCCCAACCAGCCACCGCTGATGGACACCTGGGCCATGCTGCTGTCGGCGGCCAACCAGCACGACAAGGCGGTGGAGCTGCAGAAGAAGGTGGTGCAGCTGCAGCCACAGCAGCTGGGCTACAAGCTGAACCTGGCCAAGATCTACCTCAAGGCCGGGCGCAAGGATGCGGCCAGGCCGCTGGTGGATGAACTGTCTGCCGCCGGGGACAAGTTTCCCGGCCAGGCCGAGGTGGCGGAGTTGAAGAAGGCACTGTGAGAGGCGCCCCTCGGTGTTTGCTGCAACAGGCTGGAGGTTGATCAGTGCCATGAACTTGAAACATGGATCGACGCCCTGGGTGTTCATATTCCTGCTCCAGTGGCTGTGGGCGGGTTGCGCGCTGGCGCAACTGCCCGATGCCGTGCAGCGGGTGAAACCCTCCGTAGTGCTGGTCGGTACCTACAAAGCCACCGACAACCCGCGGTTTCGTTTTGTCGGAACGGGTTTTGTGGTGGGTGATGGCTTGCGTGTCGTGACCAATGCCCATGTCACCAAGGCCGCCGAAAGTGCGGGTGCGGATGCACCGGCCCTGGTGGTGCAGGTACGCTCAGGCGCAAGTGCCTGGACGCTGCGCCAGGCCAGGGTGCTGGAAAACAACCACGAGCAGGATCTGGCGCTGCTGCAGATCGACGGGCCGGCGGTTGCCGCGCTCGGCATTGGTGCATCCGACCAGGTGCGCGAAGGGGAGGATTTCGCCTTCATGGGCTTTCCGGTCGGCGGGTTGCTGGGCTTTTCGTCCGTCACTCACCGGGCCATTGTGTCGTCCATCACCACCATGGCCCTGCCCAGCCCGACCAGCCAGCAACTGAGCGAGCGCGCCATCCGCAGCATGCGCTCGGGGCCGCAGCAGGTGTTTCAGCTGGACGCCACAGCCTACCCCGGCAACAGCGGCGGCCCGTTGTTCGATCCCCGTAGCGGTGCCGTGTTTGGCGTCATCAGCATGGTGCTGGTCAAGGGCACGCGCGAATCGGCACTCAGCCAGCCTTCGGGCATTACCTACGCCATTCCAAGCCGCTATGTGTCGGAGATGCTGGCGCGGCATCCATGAGTCATTCCATTTCTAAATCACCCGTGTCGTTGTTGCTTCGCCTTGTCGTGCTACAGCACTGCCTGCGGCTCCGCGCCTAGACACGAATGATTTGGAAGCGGAATCAAATACGGTACTAGCGCCGTGGACGCGCCGGAGCGCGCGGTGCGCCGCCCGCGCGCGGGGGCAGGTGACGGAAGGTGATGCGGCCCTTGGTCAGGTCGTAGGGCGACATCTCCACCGACACCGCGTCGCCCGCCAGCACGCGGATGCGGTGTTTGCGCATCTTGCCGCCCGAGTAGGCGATGAGCGCGTGGCCGTTGTCGAGGGTCACGCGAAAGCGTGAGTCGGGCAGCACTTCATCGACCTTGCCTTGCATCTCGATCAGTTCTTCCTTGTTGGACATGGGGTTCCTCTTTTTTGTCAGGGGCGAGTGATGGCGGGCGCGACCCATGGCCGGCGCCACCCGCACTCGATGGGGGGCTGTGTGCAATGCACAGAAAACGCATGCGCCGGCAACCCCGGCGCGGGATGGGCGATGGCGCATCGCCCGTGCAAGACGCCGGTATGCAACGCTGGCATCTATTGGTAAGGCCGCTGCGGCCGGGCATGCTGCCCTGGACTGCGGGTGGGCAGGGTGCCCAGCGCGGCGGTGATGTGTGCGGGACTGGCCTGCACAAGCTGTGCTGACGAAGCGCGTGCCCGGCAGCAAAGGGGCGCAGTCTAGTGCGTAATGGACTTTTGTGCTGGCGCCAATGTCATTGGCCCTGCTGCGGGCTGTGGCATGGCGCTGGCCATGTCTTGGTGCAGGGTGTGGCGTTTGGGCCTACGGTTGAAAAGGCCTGCAGGTGTTTTACAGCAAGCGCTCGATGCTATCGTTCTTGTGGTTTCAAAGCGCCTTGCGCAGCGTCAGGTTGATGCGGCACTGGCCCGTGGCCGGGTGCTCGCCCGGCGCCACGGGCAGAACGCCATGAAAGCGCAGCCTGTCCACGCCGCCCCAGACCAGCACGTCACCATGCCGCAGAGGCACGCGCAGTGCGCGTTCTGAGCGCGTGGCGCCGCCCCACAGAAAGACGGCCGGCAGGCCCAGCGATACCGAGACGATCGGCGCGGCCAGGTCGCGCTCGTCGCGGTCCTGGTGCAGCGACATGCGCGCGCCCGGCGCGTAGCGGTTGATCAGGCAGGCGTCGGGCAGGAAGGGCGCAAACCCCGCCTGCCGCGCAGCATCCTGCGCCAGTCGCATGAAGGCCGCGGGCATGGCCGGCCAGGGCCGGCCGCTCACCGGGTCGCGCTCCGCGTAGCGGTAGCCGCGCCGGTCACTGACCCAGGACAAAGGCCCGCAGCCCGTCATGGCCACCGACATGGCCTGACCGCCCGGGGTGAGCATGTGACGCCAGGGCGCCTGCGCGGCGACCTGTTGCACGCCCTGCACCAGGGCGTCGGCCTGGGCCAGCGCAAAGCCGCGCAGCAGCACCGCTTGCGTGCCCAGGGGCAGGGCCGTAGGCTGGGCGCTGTCGTCGGCAAACAGGTCGTCGAGGGGTTGATGGGGCATGGCAGGAGTTTGAGCCAAAATGCCGTGTAGCGCTTATCCATCAAGCGCAAACAGCTATTTTGTTAAGAGCAAGGAGACGGCAATGAATATCGCCCAACTGCTGCAGCGCAGCGCCCTGGTGCATGGCGACCGCCCGGCGGTGCTGGCCGGCGCGCGCCTGCTGCACGACTACCGTGGCCTGGCGGCGCGCGTGGCGGCGCTGGCCGGGCATTTGCGCCAGCGTTGCGGTGTGCAGCCGGGCGAGCGCGTGGCCATCTACTCGGCCAACTGCCCCGAGTACCTGGAGGCGCTGCATGCCATCTATTGGTGTGGCGCGGTGTCGGTGCCCGTCAACTACAAGCTGCATGCGCGCGAGCTGGCCCATGTGCTGGGCGACAGCGGCGCGCGCGTGGTCTGTGTGTCGGCCGAGCTGCGCGATGCCGCGTTTGCCGCCGGCGCCGACCCCGCCGCCCTGCAGGTGCTGGGCGGCCCCGGCTGGAGCCAGGCGGCGCAGGGCGCGCCGCTGGCGCTGGAGGAGCGCGCGCCTGAGGATCTGGCCTCGCTGTTCTACACCTCGGGCACGACCGGCCGGCCCAAGGGCGTGAT